>CALRNP020000088.1:0-20801 GCA_943369575.1 Azorhizobium sp. AG788
CATCGTGCTGTGCCTGGCCGCCTCGCCCCCCGTCGCCGCCCGCCTGGGCATCGCTGATCCGTTCCATTTCGTCGACCGGCAGGTGCTGTTCCTCATCCCGGCCACGGTGGTGCTGTTCGGCACGTCCTTCCTCCAGCCCCGCACCATAAGGCGGGTCTGCGTGGTGGTGTTCGCGATCTTCTTCGTGCTGCTGTGCGCCACTTTGGTGATCGGCCCGGAAGTGAAGGGCGCCAAGCGCTGGCTCACCCTCGCCGGCATCACCGTGCAGCCCTCGGAATTCCTCAAGCCCGCCTTTGTGGTGCTCTCCGCTTGGCTGTTCGCCGAGAGCGGTAAGCGGCCGGAAATGCCGGCGCAATTCTTCGCCATCCTGCTGCTGGGCGCCGTGCTGCTGCCTTTGATCATGCAGCCGGACTTCGGCCAGACCACCCTGGTCTGCCTGGTCTGGGGCGCGCTGTTCTTCCTCGCCGGCCTGCGCTGGATCTGGATGGTGGGGCTGGTGGGCGCCGGTGCCGGCGGCCTGACGCTCGCCTATAATGTGGTCCCGCATGTGCGCAAGCGCATCGACCGCTTCCTCGATCCGGCCACCGGCGACACCTATCAGGTGGACACCGCCCTGGAGAGCTTCCGCCATGGCGGCTGGCTGGGCCAAGGGCCGGGCGAAGGCACGGTCAAGCGCATCCTGCCCGACGGCCACACCGACTTCGTGTTCGCGGTGGCGGCGGAGGAGTTCGGCATCATCCTGTGCCTGATCCTGCTGGCGTTGTTCGCCTTCATCATTCTGCGCAGCCTCAACCGGGCGCTGAAGGAGCAGGATCCGTTCGCCCGCTTCGCCGCCACCGGCCTCGCCATGCTGTTCGGCTTGCAAGCCTCCATCAACATGGCGGTGAATGTGCACCTGATGCCCGCCAAGGGCATGACCTTGCCGTTCATCTCCTATGGCGGCTCGTCGCTGATTTCGCTGGCCTTCGGCATGGGCATGCTGCTGGCGCTCTCGCGCAGCCATCCCGGCGCCTCCGCCATGGCCGCCTTGAGCGAGCCCATGACGGCGCCCAAGGACGCCGTGCTGGCGGTGCCCATCGACGGTCCCCACGCCGAGGCCGCATGACCAACGCCGTGAACGCATCCTCCCCGCCTTTGGTGTTGCTGGCGGCCGGCGGCACCGGCGGCCACCTGTTTCCCGCCGAGGCCCTGGCCGCGGCGCTGAAGCGGCGCGGCTTCGAGGTGGATCTGGCCACCGATGCCCGCGCCGCCCGCTATGCCGGCCATTTCCCCGCCCGCAAACTGCATGTGCTGCCCGCCGATACCATGCGTGGGCGCTCGCCGGTGGCGCTGGCGAAGACCGCCTTCGCGCTCGGCACCGGCTTTCTCGCCGGCCTGATGCTGCTGCGGCGGGTCAAGCCCGCCGTGGTGGTGGGGTTCGGCGGCTATCCCACGGTGCCGCCGCTGTTCGCCGCCACCGTGCTGGGGGTGCCCAGCCTGGTGCATGAGGCCAATGGGGTGATGGGCCGGGCCAACCGGCTGCTGGCGCCGCGCGTGCGCGCCATCGCCACCGGCTTTCCCGGCATTCTCGACCGCGATCCGGCCCTGTCCGCCAAGGCGACCTGGACCGGCAATCCGCTGCGCCCGGCGGTGCTGGAGGTGGCCCGCATCCCTTATGTGCCGGTGCCGCCCGACGGCCCGCTGGACCTTTTGGTGTTCGGCGGCAGCCAGGGCGCGCGGGTGATGTCCGACATCGTGCCCGACGCCATCGCCGCCCTCGATCCCGCTTTGCGGGCACGGCTGCGGCTGGTGCAGCAGGCCCGCGAGGAAGATCTGGAGCGGGTACGCGCCGTCTATGCCCGCGCCGGCATCGCCGCCGAGGTGGCGCCCTTCTTCCAGGATCTGCCGGCGCGCATGGCCGCCGCGCAACTGGTGATTTCCCGTTCCGGCGCCTCGACGGTGGCGGAACTGGCGGCGCTGGGCCGCCCGTCGATCCTGGTACCCCTGCCCGGCGCGCTGGACCAGGACCAGGCGGCCAATGCCCGCTCGCTGGCGGAACGCCATGCGGCGCTGGTGATTGCCCAGGCGGACTTCACGCCGGCACGGGTGGCGCAGGAGCTGACGCGCCTTTCCGCGACACCGCAGGAATTGACGAACATGGCGGATGCGGCCAGAAGCGCCGGCGTACTCGACGCCGCCGAGCGCCTGGCCGATCTGGTGGCCCGCTTGGCCGGTGGCGCGCCGATCCCCGCCTAGCGGGCAGGCGCGGCACCACGGCGGAATAGGATTGGCACGCTCGGCGGATCGCACGGCAATGGTTGCCCGCGCCCGCCGGCATCGCCCAGGTGGATACAGGACATGAAGCTTCCCGAGGCCCTCGGCTCCATTCATTTCGTCGGCATCGGCGGCATCGGCATGAGCGGCATCGCCGAAGTGCTGAACAATCTCGGCTACACCGTGCAAGGCTCCGACGTGGCCGAGAGCGCCAACGTCAAGCGCCTGCGCGACAACGGCATTTCGGTCGCCATCGGCCATCGGGCCGAGAATATCGACGGCGCCGAGGTGGTGGTGGTGTCCTCCGCCATCAAGCGCGACAATCCCGAACTGCTGGCGGCGCGCGCCAAGCGCCTGCCGGTGGTGCGCCGGGCCGAGATGCTGGCCGAACTGATGCGGCTGAAAAGCTGCGTCGCCATCGCCGGCACCCACGGCAAGACCACCACCACCTCGCTGGTGGCGACCCTTCTGGATGCGGGCGGGCTCGACCCCACCGTCATCAACGGCGGCATCATCAATGCCTATGGCACCAACGCCCGCCTGGGCGATGGCGAATGGATGGTGGTTGAGGCGGACGAAAGCGACGGCACCTTCCTGAAGCTGCCGGCGGAAGTGGCCATCGTCACCAATATCGATCCCGAGCACCTCGACCATTTCAAGACCTTCGACAAGGTGCAGGAGGCCTTCCGCAGCTTCGTGGAAAACCTGCCCTTCTACGGGTTTGCGGTGATGTGCACCGACCATCCGGTGGTGCAGGCTCTGGTGGGGCGCATCGAGGACCGCCGCATCATCACCTATGGCGAGAACCCGCAGGCGGACGTGCGGCTGGTGGATGTGGACCTCAAGGGCGGCATCACCAAGTTCGCCGTGGTGTTCCGTGATCGCCTCAGCGGCAGCGAGCATCGCATCGACGGCCTGCGGCTGCCCATGCCGGGCAAGCACAATGCGCTGAATGCCACCGCCGCCATCGCGGTCGCCCGCGAGCTGGGCATGAGCGATGCCAAGATCGTCGAGGCTTTGGGCGGGTTCGGCGGCGTCAAGCGGCGCTTCACCCGCACCGGCGAGTGGAACGGCGCCGCCATTTTCGACGATTACGGCCACCATCCGGTGGAGATCGCCGCCGTGCTGCGCGCGGCGCGGGCCGCCACCGACGGACAGGTGATCGCCGTGGTGCAGCCGCACCGCTACACCCGCCTCGCCTCGCTGTTCGACGATTTCTGCACCTGCTTCAATGACGCCGACCATGTGATCGTCGCCCCGGTCTATGCGGCCGGCGAGGCGCCCATCGCCGGGGCCGACGCCGAGCATCTGGTGCAGGGCCTGCGCGCCCGCGGCCATCGCAGCGTCGTCGGCATGCCGGGGCCGGAGGCGCTGGCCGCCTTGGTGGCCGAGCGCGCCAAGCCGGGCGACTATGTGATCTGCCTGGGCGCCGGCACCATCAGCCAATGGGCCTATGCTTTGCCGGGCGAACTGGCGGCGCGGGGGTAAGCTCAATCGGCCGGGGTGAAACCGGCCGGCGCGGACGGGCGTGCGCTTCGGCCGCTTTTCCGCGGAAGCAGCTTCCGCGCGAGTGGCTGGTCCCAAATGCCTCTATGCTCGTTACATGTGACGCATAGGGAGACGCCCCGTGTCATCCGCAGCCGGTCCCAAGTCCTCGCGCGTGAAGGTCAGCGAGCATCGCGCCCGATTGCGCGCCCAGGGCCTTCGGCCGATCCAGATCTGGGTGCCGGACGTGCGCTCGCCCGCGTTTCAAGCGGAAGCGTGCCGCCAGTCACTGGCCGTCGCCACAAGCGCGCACGCCGGGGCGGATCAGGCCTTCATCGATGCCGTGTCCGACTGGGGCGATGAATGAGACGCGGCGAGGCGCGGCCTGCCTCCGGCTCAATCAGGCGATGATCGTCTTCCTCGGGCTGGCGGCCTCACTACGGGCCGGCCGGAAAGAACCAGAGGCATGATGCGTGACGTCCCGCTGGTCGCGCGTCATGCGGCGCGGGGCGAAGCTGGATCATCGCCGGAACGCGAGTGGCATCCCCTTCGGCGCATCGGCGATGCCTGAGGCCGGCAGCACCTGGCGCCACCCCTGGCGTGCGAAGACAATGCGCGAGAAAACAAGCAAATAGAGCCGTTGCGGGATCGATGATCCATGGAAAGGCTCCAGACTTAGGCAAGGCCATTCAAGAGGCACTTCTACTGAGAGTCATTCTCATTTTTAAGTAGCCCCTGATCACAGGGCGCCCAGACGCGCAATACTGCGCCGGTTGCTTCAAACCGGATGAGATTGAACAGGGGATCGTCGCATCAGAGGTTGCGGGGGCGGGGCGGAGCCGCTAGGCATCCCGCTCATACTGACCAGCCGCCGGAGACGACCATGAGCCGCAACCTTCAGGTGGCTGCCGCCAGCGTGCTGGTCGGCATCGTGGTGCTGGGTCTGAAGGGCGCGGCCTATTGGGTCACCGGCTCCATCGCGCTTTTGTCCGACGCGCTGGAAAGCATCATCAACGTCGCCGCTGCGCTGGCCGCCTTCCTGGCGCTGCACATCTCCGGCCGCCCCGCCGACCACAACCACCAGTATGGTCACCACAAGGCGGAATACTTTTCGGCGGTGCTGGAAGGGGTGCTGATCGTGATCGCCGCGGTCTCGATCCTGCGCGAGTCCTATTACGGCTTCCTGGCGCCGAAATTCCCCGAGCAGCCGCTCCAGGGCCTGCTGTTCAATGGCGCCGCCACCGTCATCAATGCCGCCTGGTGCGTCGTGCTGCTGCGGGTGGGCAAGGCCCGGCGCTCGCCGGCGCTGGTGGCGGACGGCAAGCATCTGCTCTCCGACGTGGTCACCTCCGGCGGCGTGCTGGTGGGCTTCGTGCTGGTGCCGGTGACCGGCTGGCCGCAGCTCGACCCGCTGCTGGCCGGGCTGGTGGCCATCAACATCCTGTGGACCGGCTGGGGCCTGATGCGGGACTCCGTGGGCGGCCTCATGGACGCCGCCCCACCGGGCGACGTGGTGGCGCGCATCCGTGACCTGGTCTCCACCCACGCCGCAGGCGCCCTGGAAGCCCACGACCTGCGCACCCGCCATGCGGGGCGGATGACCTTCGTGGAATTCCATCTGGTGGTGCCCGGCGCCATGACGGTGGCCGATGCCCATGCCATCTGCGACCGCATCGAGCAGGCGCTGGAGGCGGAGATGGAAGACACCGTCATCACCATCCATGTGGAGCCCGAGGGCGAGGCCAAGCATACCGGCGTGGTGGTGCTCTGAGCGGGCCGCATTGGCAGCGCCGTTCGTAAGGGCTACATCCGCCCCATGACCGCCGCCGCCCCCTCCTTCCCCGATCTCACGCCCGCCTTGAACGCGGCCCTGCCGGACCTGCGCGGCAAGCTCACCGCCAACGCGCCTTTGGCCGACATCACCTGGTTCCGCGTCGGCGGGCCGGCGCAGGTGCTGTTCCAGCCGGCGGACGAGGCGGACCTGGCCTATGCCCTCGCCCACCTGCCCACCGATTTGCCGGTGATAGTGATCGGGCTGGGCTCCAACCTGATCGTGCGCGACGGCGGCGTGCCGGGGGTGGTGATCCGCCTCGGCAAGGGTTTCGCCGACATTACGGTGGACGGCGAAGAGATCACCGCCGGGGCGGGGGTCCCGGACGTGAAGGTGGCCCGTGCCGCCGCCGACGCGGGACTGGCGGGCCTCGCCTTCCTGCGCGGCATTCCCGGTGCCGTCGGCGGCGTGCTGCGCATGAATGGCGGCGCCTATGGCGGCGAGACCAAGGATGCCTTCGTCTCCGCCCACGGCGTCGACCGCAGCGGCACTGTCCGCGACTTCACGCTGGCCGACATGGGCTTCACCTATCGCCACTGCGCGGTGGCGGACGATGTGATCTTCACCCGCGCCACCTTCCGCGGCCGGCCGGGGATCGCCGCGGAGATCCAGGCGGAGATGGACCGCATCACCACCGCCCGCGAGGCCACCCAGCCGATCAAGAGCCGCACCGGGGGCTCCACCTTCAAGAATCCCGACGGGCATAAGGCCTGGCAATTGGTGGATGCCGCCGGCTGCCGGGGGCTGACGCTCGGCCGGGCGCAGGTGTCGGAGCTGCACACCAATTTCCTGCTCAACCTCGGCGGCGCCACGGCGGCGGAGATCGAGGGGCTGGGCGAGGAGGTGCGCCGGCGGGTGCGCGAGACCAGCGGCATCTCGCTGGACTGGGAAATCAAGCGCATCGGAATTTCCGCGCAGGCTTAGCAAATTCCATACGGGTGCCGGTGTTAACTGCCGCCATCGGGCCGCTGCCGGCCCACATCCGGGCTGGAGCTGAGCGATCATGTCGAAACACGTGGCGGTGCTGATGGGCGGCTGGTCTCCCGAGCGGGAGGTGTCGCTGCGCTCCGGGGCCGCCTGCGCCGCCGCGCTGGAAGGCGAGGGCTATCGGGTCACCCGTGTGGATGTCGGCCGCGACGTGGCCGAGGTGCTGGCCCGCCTGAAGCCGGACGCGGCGCTGAACGTGCTGCACGGCTGCCCCGGCGAGGACGGCACCATCCAGGGCATATTGGAGATCCTGCGCATCCCCTACAGCCATTCCGGCGTGCTGGCGTCGGCCCTGGCCATGGACAAGGCGCAGGCCCGCATCATCCTGGCGGCGGCGGGGGTGCCGGTGGCGCCCGGCCGGCTGGTGAGCCGGGCCGAGGCGGCCCAAGCCCATGTGATGGCCCCGCCTTATGTGCTGAAGCCCAATGCGGCGGGCTCCAGCGTCGGCGTATTCATCGTGCGCGAGGACCAGAGCCACCCGCCGCAGGAGTTGCACCGGGCCGACTGGCCGCACGGCGAATCACTGCTGGCCGAGCGCTTCATTCCGGGGATGGAACTGACCTGCGCGGTATTGGGCGACCGAGCCATGGGCGTGATCGAGGTCGAATCCAGTCACACCTTTTACGATTACGACTCCAAATACGCCCAAGGGGGCTCCCAACACATTCTTCCGGCGCGGGTTTTACCCGAAATTTACCAACAGGTGCAGATGCTGTCGGTCAAGGCGCACCAAGCGCTCGGATGTCGGGGGGTCTCCCGCGCTGACTTCAGATATGACGCGACCGCCCCCGAGGGGACCGGCCTGATCTGCCTGGAAGTCAACACGCAGCCCGGCATGACCGAGACCTCGCTGGTGCCCGATATGGCAGCCCATATGGGCTTATCTTTCGGTGGGCTGGTCAAATGGATGGTCGAGGACGCGACGCTGGACCGCTGAGGCAGGAGGCCGGCATGACCGATCCCCGCGCGTCGCGGACCGCCGACCTGTCCGGCGTCCCCCTGCCCCGCCCCGAAGGCTACGGCCGCCAGACCGGCTATCCCCGTTCGGACGTCACCGTCCGCGCGGATCGTCAGGATGTCGGCCGTCAGATCTTCAGCCCGCAGGATGTGACCCGCCGCGACATGACCCGGCAGGAGCAGCTGCGCCAGGAGAAGCTGGACCAGGAGCTGGCCCGGCGCGAAAAGTTGCGCCAGGATTATGCCCGCCAGGAACAGCAGCGGAACGAACAGATCCGCCGCGCCGAGCAGGCCCGCCAGGAGCAGATCCGCCGCGACCAGCGCCGGGACGATCCCGCCCGCCACGATTATGAGAGCGCGGACTATACCCAGCGCGCCTATACGCCCCAGGACGAGCGCACGCAGGTGATGGTGCCCCGTCCGCTGCCGCCCTCGCCGCTGGAGGAGACGGTTTATCAGCCGCAGCCCCAGACGACGGCCCAGGCGACGGCGCACGCCACGGCGCAGGACCGCACGCAAGGCCGCGCCCAGGAGCGGCCTCAGGATCGCACCCAGGGCCGCACGCAATCCAGCGCCCGCCCCGCCCCTAGCCGGGCCGGGCGGCACAAGCCGCGCCCGATTTCGGATTTCCGCGCCCCCAGCCGCTTCGTGCTGCTGCTGCACCGCACCTCCATCCGGCTGTCGGCCTCGCGCCTCGGCCGGCGCGGCGGCGGCATCCTGTCGGCCTTGGTGATCGGCGGCTTCGTGGCCTATGGCGTCGTGCTCGGCGGCCATATGGACGACGCCCGCACCATCGCCGTGGACATGGGCGACATCGCCGCCAACGTCGCCGGCTTCAAGATCACCCAGGTGGACCTCTCCGGCCAGAATCACGTCACCCCGGCGGAGATCCTTTCGGCGGCAGGCATCAAATCCACCACCTCGCTGCTGCTGGTGGATGCGGACGCCACCCGCCAGAAGCTGGAGGAGATGCCCTGGATCGCCAGCGCCTCGGTGCGCAAGCTCTATCCCGACCGCATCGAGATCGCGGTGGTGGAGCGCGAGGCCTATGCGCTGTGGCAGGTCAATGGCGAGATCCGGGTCATCGCCAAGGACGGCATGCCGATTGCGCCTTATTCGGATGATCCGCGCTACGTGAACCTGCCCATCGTGGTGGGCGAGGGCGCGCAGAAGAAGGTGCAGGAGATCGTCGATGCGCTGGGCCGGGTGCCGGCGGTGCGCGACCAGGTGCGGGCCGCCATCCTGGTGGCCGAGCGCCGCTGGACCCTGAAATTGCGCAACGGCATCGACATCCGCCTGCCGGAAACCGGCATCGACGCCGCCTTGCTGGAAGTGGCCGATCTCGACCGCGAGAAGAAGCTGCTGACCCGCGACATCACCATCGTGGACCTGCGCCTGCCCGACCGGGTGGTGGTCCGCCTTTCCGATACTGCCGCCGATGCCCGCATGCAGATGCTGAAAGCACGCGCCAAGGCCAAGAAGGTGGGCGCCACATGAGCCGATCCCGTCTCGCCCAGGGGTTCGCCCCCAAGATGCGCCCGCTGCCGCCGAAGAAAAGCGGCATCATCGGGGTGCTGGACATCGGCACCAGCAAGATCGTCTGCGTGATCGCGCGGCTCAAGCCGCGCCCGCAGTCGGACGTGCTGCGCCGGCGCACCCATTCCATCGACGTGCTCGGCATCGGCCACACCCGCGCCCATGGGGTGAAGGGTGGCGCGGTGGTGGACATGGCCCGCGCCGAAGCCTCCATCCGCCAGGCGGTGGACATGGCCGAGCGCGCCTCAGGCATCCAGATCGCCTCGGTGATTCTCGGCGTCTCCGGCGCCCGGCTGTCCTCCCAGCATTATGAAGCCGCCGTGCGCCTCACCGCGCCCTCGGTGGAGGAATTCGACATCCGCCGCGTGCTGGAAGCCGCCTCCACTTATGCGGTGGGCGACGGGCGCGCGGTGATGCATGCGCTGCCGGTGGGCTATTCGCTCGACAACCGCCGCGGCATCGGCGAGCCCTGCGGCATGCTCGGCCGCGAGCTGGGCGTGGACATGCATGTGGTCACCGGCGACCTGACCTCGCTGAAGAATCTCGTGCTGTGCGTGGAGCGCTGCCATCTGGGTATCGAGGCCATGGTGGCCGCCCCTTATGCGGCGGCGCTGTCCTCGCTCACCGATGACGAGATGGAGCTGGGCGTCACCCTCATCGACATGGGGGCCGGCACCACCACCTTCTCCGTGGTGGCCGGCGGCCACTGCGTCTATGTGGACGGCATCGCCTTGGGCGGCCAGCACATCACCAATGACGTGGCCCGCGGCCTGCCCGCGCGCCTGGCGGATGCCGAGCGCCTCAAGGCGCTGCACGGCGCAGTGGTCGCGGTGTCTTCCGACGACCACGACATGCTGACCATTCCCCCCTTGTCCGGCGACGAGCGCGATCACCCCAACATGGTGCCCAAATCGCGCCTCGTGACGATCGTAAAGCCGCGGGCGGAAGAAATTGTCGAATTGATTCGTGATCGCCTGCGCGCCTCCGGGCATGTGGGCGATGCGGGGCGGCGGCTGGTGCTCACAGGCGGCGCCGCACAGCTTCAAGGATTGCCGGATCTGATGGCCCGAACCATCGGCCCTCAGGTTCGCATTGGCCGCCCGCTGGGCGTTTCCCGGCTTCCCGAGGCGGCGCGCGGCGCTGCATTCGCGGTGGCCGCGGGACTCCTGGTCTACCCCCAGGTGGCAGGGCTCGAGCACTTCGAGCCGCGCCGCCGCCAGGCCGTGGGAGCCGACAACGGCTCTTATTTTGGCCGTGTGGGGCAGTGGCTGAAGGACAGCTTTTAGAGATGGTTAACGATGTGTCCCTTAACTAGGGGGACACCACGGATTCGGAACCGGCGGGACGGCGCTTCGGGCGCAACGGAGTGAGGACATGTCGATCAACCTTCAGATGCCCGACATTCGGGAGTTGCGGCCCAGGATCACGGTGTTTGGTTGCGGCGGTGCCGGCGGCAACGCGGTGAACAACATGATCAATGCTGGCTTGACCGGCGTTGAGTTCGTGGTGGCGAACACCGATGCGCAGGCCCTCTCGCTCTCCAAGGCCGAACGCCTGGTGCAGATGGGCGTGGCGGTGACCGAGGGCCTCGGGGCCGGGTCGCAGCCGGAAGTCGGCCGCGCCGCCGCCGAGGAAGTCATTGACGAAATTCGCGACCACCTTTCGGGGTCGCACATGGTGTTCATCACCGCCGGCATGGGCGGTGGCACCGGCACCGGGGCCGCCCCGGTCGTGGCCCGCGCCGCTCGCGAGCTGGGCATCCTCACCGTCGGTGTGGTGACCAAGCCCTTCCACTTCGAGGGCCAGCGCCGCATGCGGGTTGCCGAGCACGGCATCAACGAACTGCAGAAGACGGTCGATACCCTGATCGTCATCCCGAACCAGAATCTGTTCCGGGTGGCCAACGAAAAGACCACCTTCGCCGACGCCTTCGCCATGGCCGATCAGGTGCTCTATTCGGGCGTCGCCTGCATCACCGACCTGATGGTCAAGGAAGGCCTCATCAACCTCGACTTCGCCGACGTCCGCGCCGTGATGCGCGACATGGGCAAGGCGATGATGGGTACCGGCGAAGCCTCCGGCGACAAGCGCGCCATCCAGGCGGCGGAAGCGGCCATCGCCAACCCGCTGCTGGACGAAATCTCCATGCGCGGCGCCGGCGGCCTGCTGATCTCCATCACCGGCGGCAACGACATGACGCTGTTCGAGGTGGACGAAGCCGCGACCCGCATCCGCGAGGAAGTGGATCCGGACGCCAACATCATCCTCGGCGCCACCTTCGACCAGTCCCTGGACGGCATCATCCGCGTGTCGGTGGTCGCCACCGGCATCGACCCCGCCGTGGTGCCCGAGCAGATCGCCACCAACAGCGACCGCCTGCCGGAAATGCACGGCCGCAAGATGTCCAACGCCGGCCGCGCCGCCGTGGAAGCCACCCGCGAAGCCCAGATCCGCACCGCTGTGGCCTCGATCTCGGCCGAGGACCTGATGTCGCTGGAGGCGATCCCCGTCCCCCAGCAGCACCAGCCGGCTCCGTATCGTGAGCCGGCGCCGCAGCCCCAGCCGCAGCAGCGTGCCCCCGAGCGGGCGCCGCAGCAGTCGGTGGTGGATGATGTGACCATCCGCGCCGCCACGCCCAAGCCCTCCTTCTTCTCCGAGCCCGAGCAGGCCCAGCAGCCCGCCCCGGTGGTCGAAGATGAATTCGCTCCTTACATCCCCCCGCAGGCCCAGCGCCCCCGCGCGCCGCGCATGCCCCGGATGGAAGACCTGCCGATGCCGGCGCAGAACCAGATCCGCGCCCAGCGCGGTGAGCCGGTGGAACAGAAGCGCATGACGCTGCTCCAGCGCCTCGCCAATGTGGGCATGGGCCGGCATCACGACGAACCCGAAGCCCCGCCCGCCCGCCGCGAGCAGCCCAGCATGCGGGCGCCCGAAGCCCGCGGCCCGGCGCCCGCCCGCGCCGGCGAGCCGCCGGTGTCGGAATTCGCCAAGCGCCCGGCCACCCGTCCGGCCCCGGAAGTCCCCAGCCGTCCGGCGCCCCAGAGCGCCGGTCATGAGGACGACCAGCTGGAAATCCCGGCCTTCCTGCGCCGCCAGGCCAACTGATCGCGCCGGCCGGTCTCGCACCGGCCGGACCGTTTCCGACCCTTGTCGTCTCTCCCGGCCGATCCGCGTGCGCCGCACCCGGACCGGCCGTGCCGTGCCTCCCTCAGGGAGAGGCAGACCGGCAGCGGCGGACGTCTCAAGGTATCGGGGGAAGCCTCAGCTTTGTAACACTGCGCCTGCGCCCGGAGCCCTCTCCGGGCGTAACTTTTTGATAATGATGAATAATCTGCGCGCGCAGCTTGGTAACAGGCGGTAAGCAAGCGTGATTTGGCGCGGCGCACACGCCCGACTAGGGTGCAGCCAGTTCGGGAGGCGACTCAGCGCCTTGCCAGCTTTGCTGGCGAGTGCGGCAGAGATGACCCGCCCGGATGATGGTTTTAGGGCGAGGACGTGGCGGGCGTGCGATACGCCGCGATCCTCAGACGGATGGCTTCACAGATGCAGACGACACTGGCTGGCACGGTCGAGCTGACAGGGGTTGGGGTCCACGGCGGCATTGAAGCCCGTCTGGTTCTCAAGCCCGCTTCTCCCGACACCGGCATCGTCTTCCTGCGTACCTTCGCCGACCAGTCCCCCCGCAAGATCGCCGTTTCCCGCCAGTCGGTGCAGGCCACCGATCTCGCCACCGTGCTCGGTGACAAGAACGGCATTCTTGTCTCAACGGTGGAACATGTCTTGTCCGCACTTTCCGGTTTGGGCATCGACAATGCCCTGATCGAGATTGACGGGCCGGAAGTTCCGATCCTGGACGGCAGCGCCGCCCCCATCGTTGCAGCCATTGACGCCGTCGGCACCGTCTCCCAGAAGGCCCGTCGCAAGTACATCAAGGTGCTGAAGACGGTGCGGGTGGAACAGGGTGTCGCATTTGGTGAACTTCGCCCCTACGACGCCGGATTCCGTGTGGAAGTGGAAATCGATTTCGATCACGCCCAGATCGGTCGCCAGCGCTTCGCCGCCAATCTGACCCCCTCGGTGTTCCGCCGCGAACTGGCCCAGGCCCGCACTTTCGGCTTCCTGAAGGACGTGGAACGCCTGCGCAGCGCCGGCTATGCCCGTGGCGCCTCGCTGGACAACACCGTGTGCCTCGCCGAGGAAGGCATCCTGAACCCCGAGGGCCTGCGCTGCCCGGACGAGTTCGTCCGCCATAAGGCCTTGGACGCAGTGGGAGATCTGGCTCTGGCCGGCCTGCCGCTGATGGCCCGCTACAGCTCGTTCCGCGGCGGCCACAAGCTCAACTTCCAGGTCATTGACGCTCTCCTCGCCGACCGCTCGGCCTATATGATCGTCGATGCCGCCGAAGAGCGCCGCCGCGATGCCGCCGAACTGGTGTTTGGCCAGCCCATGCCGGCCTACGCCCCCGAGCGCTGAGCCATCGCCCTGCGATTGCAGCCGTTTTTCCGGACATCTCGTCGCACGCTCCGCCTTGCCGGCAAGGCTCCCGCTTGTGGCCGCAGGCCGGGCGCGCTATCTCCATTGCCGTCGATCATCCTCGTTTGCGGTCTGTTCATGACCGCCCGCCACAATGCCGACGGAAAGCGCCATTAGCGCCGTATGGGGTGGCGCCTTTGCGCGAGCGCGGGCATGCCGGCCTTCAATGGGACCTGAACGTATGCGCCTTTTCATCGACGCGGCTTCGTTTCGCGCTGGGCCTTCCCGTGCTGCGGCACTGCTGGGAATGGTCCTGGTCGCGGCCACTCTTGCGGGCTGTGCCAACGACAAGGATGTGATCCCGCCCGACGAGCCGGCGGAGAAGATCTATAACGAGGGCCTGACCCTCATGCGTAAGGGCGACCTCGACGCCGCCGCCAAGCGCTTCGAGGATTTGGACCGCACCCACCCCTATTCGGAATGGGCGCGCAAAGCCTTGCTGATGGACACCTACGTCTATTACGAGGCCGGCAAATATGACGAGGCCATCTCCGCCGGAAAGCGCTACCTGGCCCTGCACCCCGGCTCCACCGATGCGCCTTACGCCTCCTATCTGGTGGCCTCGGCTTATTTCGACGGCATCCCCGACATCACCCGCGACCAGCGCCGCACCCGCCAGGCGCTCGACGCGCTGGACGAGGTGATTCGCAAATATCCGAACACCGAATATGCCGCCGGCGCCAAGCGGAAGGTCGAAGTGGCCCGCGACCAGCTGGCCGGCAAGGAAATGATGATCGGCCGCTACTATCTGGAGCAGCGCAACTACACCGGCGCCATCAACCGCTTCAAGGTGGTGGTGACGCAGTATCAGACCACCCGCCAGACCGAAGAGGCGCTCATGCGCCTGACCGAGGCCTACATGGCCCTGGGGATCGTTTCGGAAGCGCAGACCGCCGCGGCGGTGTTGGGCTATAATTATCCGGACAGCCCGTGGTACAAGGACGCCTACAAACTGGTGCAAGCCGGGGGCAATGTTCCGCAGGAGAACAAGGCCTCCTGGATCAGCCAGGCGTTCAAAAAGATGGGTCTTGGCTGAACTGACATGATCTCGTCCCTCTCGATCCGGGACATCGTTCTTATCGAGAAGCTGGACCTCGCCCTGTCAGACGGCCTGACCGTCCTGACCGGCGAGACCGGAGCAGGAAAGTCGATCCTGCTCGATGCCCTCTCGCTGGCCCTGGGGGGCCGCGGCGATGGCGCATTGGTGCGCCATGGCGAGACCAAGGGGCAGATCACCGCCGTCTTCGACGTCGCCCTCGACCATCCCGCCCGCGCGGTGCTGGCCGCTGCCGATATCGCCGACGAGGGCGAACTGATCGTCAAGCGGGTGCAGATGGCCGACGGGCGCACCCGCGCCACCATCAATGACCAGCCGGTCTCGGTGCAGACCCTGCGGGCGCTGGGCGCCACGCTGGTGGAATTGCACGGCCAGCATGACGACCGCGCTTTGGTCGACCCCGCTAGCCATCGCGCGCTGCTGGATGCCTTCGGCGGCCTCGCCGCCAAGACCCAGGCCGTCAGTGCCCTGTGGCGCGTCTGGCGCACGGTGCTGGGCGACGCCAATGCCGAGCGCGCCCGCCTGGAAGCCGCCGCCAAGGAAGCGGATTTCATCCGCCATGCGGTGGAGGAATTGACCGCCTTGCGGCCCGAGGCCGGGGAAGAGGCCAGCCTGTCCGAGCGTCGCACCTTCATGATGCGCTCGGAAAAGATCGCCGGCGATCTGGCGGAAGCTCTGGACGCGGTGGGCGGGGGCAGTTCGCCGGTGCCCTCGCTGGCCGCTGCCGTGCGCCGTCTGGAGCGCCGGGCGGGCGAGGCGCAGGATCTGGTGCTACCGGCGGTGGAGGCCATCGATCTGGCGCTCGACGCGCTGGAGACCGCCCGCAGCCATCTGGAGGCGGCGCTGGCCGGCACCGCGTTCAATCCCAAGGAGTTGGAGCGGATCGAGGAGCGGCTGTTCGCTCTGCGCGCCGCCGCCCGTAAATATGGCGGGGCGGTGGATGATCTGCCCAAGGTCGCCGCCAAATTCTCCGCCGACCTCACGGCCCTGGACCGCAGCGCTGCCACCCTCAAGAGCTTGGAAAGCAAGGTGGCCGAAGCGGAAGACGCCTATCGCGCCGCCGCCGCCAAGCTGTCCACCGCCCGCACCAAGGCGGCCGCGGCGCTGGATAAGGCGGTGGATGCGGAACTGCCGCCGCTGAAGCTGGAGCGGGCACACTTCTCCACCCGCCTCGACAGCGACCCGGCCAATGCCGGGCCGGATGGCTATGACCGGGTGGAATTCTGGGTCCGCACCAATCCCGGCACCCGCCCCGGCCCGATGATGAAGGTGGCCTCCGGCGGCGAGCTGGCGCGCTTCCTGTTGGCCCTCAAGGTGGTGCTGGCGGATCGCGGCTCCGCGCCCACGCTCATTTTCGACGAGATCGACAGCGGCGTCGGCGGCGCGGTGGCGGATGCTATCGGCCAGCGCCTGGCACGCCTCGCCAGCAAGGTGCAGGTGCTGGCGGTGACGCATGCGCCGCAGGTGGCCGCCCGCGCCGGGCAGCATCTGCTCATCTCCAAGGCCAGCGCGGCGGGCGCCAAGAAGGACGCCCCCGTCACCACCCGCGTCGCCCCGCTCACCGACGCGCACCGCCGCGAGGAAATCGCCCGCATGCTCGCCGGCGCGACCGTCACCGCCGAAGCGCGCGCGGCGGCGGATCGCCTGCTGGCCACCCCAGGCTGACATCTGCAACGCCGGTTGGAAGATCCGGCGATCGGGTTCATACTACCGCTACAAAAAACGCGGTACAGCTGCGACGCGCAGCCAATAACAATCAATTCGGCGGGAGTTGAGATGCCAAACGATGCTGATCGAGACGGCGCGACCCTGAGCCGCCGCGCGCTCCTCGCCGCCGCCAGCATAGGCGGGCTGGGCCTGCTGTCGCATCGGGCCATCGCCCAAACCACGGTCGATCTGCCCCTGCCGGGCGGCCCTGACCAGCGGGACATCACCACCGCCTTCCCGCAGAAAGGCCCGATGATCCTGCAGCGGACCCGGCCGCCGCTGCTGGAAACGCCCTGGTCCGTGTTCGACAAGGGCGTCTTCACCCCCAATGATCAGTTCTATGTGCGCTGGCACTGGGCGGCGATCCCCACCGAGGTGAAGGTCGAGACGTTCCGGCTCACCGTGCGCGGCCATGTGAACCAGCCCCAGTCGCTCACGCTCCAGGATCTGCTTCAGGGCCTGCCACGGGTGGATCTGGCGGCGGTGAACCAGTGCTCGGGCAATTCCCGCGGCCTGGTCATGCCGCGGGTGCCCGGCGCGCAATGGGCCAATGGCGCCATGGGCAATGCACTGTGGAGCGGCGTGCGCCTGCGCGACGTGCTGGATCGTGCCGGGGTCAAGGCCGGCGCCGTCCAGGTGCGCCTAAAGGGCCTGGACGAGGCCCTGATGCCGGATGCGCCGCAATTCATGAAGTCGCTGGCCATCGACCACGCCCGCGACGGCGAGGTGATGATCGCCTACGCCATGAACAACGAGCAATTGCCGCTGCTGAACGGCTTCCCGCTGCGGCTCGTGGTGCCCGGCTGGTACTCCACCTATTGGGTGAAGATGCTCACCGATATCGAAGTGCTGGATCAGCCCGACACCAATTTCTGGACCACGAGCGCCTATCAGGTTCCCGATACGCCCAACGCCAATATCGCCCCCGGCCAGACCGGAGTGCCGATGGTGCCCATCAGCCGCATGAACCCGCGCTCCTTCATCACCAATCTCGCCTCCGGCGGCACCGTGCCGGTGGGCAAGCCGACGCCATTGCGCGGCATCGCCTTCGGCGGTGACAGCGGCGTGGCGGCGGTGGATGTGTCGGTGGATGGCGGCGCCTCCTGGGTTCCGGCCCAATTGGGCAAGGACGAAGGCACCTACAGCTTCCGCCAATGGTCCGCGCCGTTCACCCTGCGCGCGGCCGGCCCCGCCACTTTGATGGTCCGCTGCACCAACACCAAGGGCGCGGTGCAGCCGGGCACGCCGACGTGGAATGCCAGCGGCTTCATGCGCAACGTCATCGAACGCACAGACATCATCGCGGCCTGAGGAGAAATGCACATGCTCCGCTGCTTGCTTGCCGCCGCGCTGATCGGCGCCCTCACCGCCCCGGCCGCTGTCTCCGCCGCACCCTTCACTCTGACCTCTGTGAGCGTCGATCTGCCCATGGGCGACCGCATGTTTCCAGACGGCAAGGGCGCGGATGCGGTCAATAACAACTGCCTGGCCTGCCACTCTGCCGGCATGGTGCTGAACCAGCCCAAGCTCTCGCAAGCGACCTGGGCCGGCGTGGTGGCCAAGATGATCAATGCCTACAAGGCCCCGGTGGACCCGGCGGATGTGGATGCCATCGTCACGTATCTGGCCGACATGAAGGTGGGGCCGAAATAGTCGTCCGCGGCCTCAGGTCTCCGCCAGCACACCGCGCACCAGGGTGCGCGCGAGGGCGCGCGCCGTGTGCTCAATGGCGCTCGGCTCCAGCCCGCAGACGTCCGCGAGTACGATAATCGTCTCGATGCCCGCCAGAAGCGCCAGGCCCGTCACCAGCAGGTCGAGCTGGGCCGCGGGGAGATCCCTCGAGACCGGCGCCAGCGCGTCCCGGATCCAGCCCAGCCGCCGCCCGCCGCGCCAGCCCGGGGTGCCGGTGCCGGCGCTGGAGACGCTCAGGAAGGTGCGAAACAGCGCCTCGTGGGCCAGCACCATCCGCAGGATGCCGGCGACCACGTCCTCAGCACGGGTGGCAAGGTCGCTGGTCGCGGCACCATTGCCGAACGAGACCGCCTCAAACTCCTTGGCGATGGCATCCAGCACCGCCTCCTGCGCCATGGGCTCCGGGGCTGAGAAGTAGCGATAGGCGGTGGCGCGTGAAATCTGCGCCCGGTCGGCAGCCTCCGCGACGGTGGGATGATGTCCCTCGCTGAGGAAATCGCGGGTGGCGGCGAGCAGCGCCTGCCGGGTCCGCGCCTTCTGCGCGACGCGGCCAGAGATCTCTTGACGGTTCAAGCCTTCTCCTTATAAGACATAAATCTCATAACGAGAAAGTTGTAGCATAAACCTCGGAGTCGAGCAAACATGACCCCATCCGCGCCCGCCACCCCACCGCTCTCTCCACCGGCGGTCCCGCCCCAGATCGGCTCCACCCTGCATCTGCTGGGTTCGCTGGTCACCTTCCGCGCCACCACGGCACAGACGCAAGGCACCTTCTCTTTGGTGGAGACCCGCACGGCGCCAGGCCAAGGCACGCCGCCCCACACCCACGCCAACGATACCGAGGCGTTCCTGGTGCTTGAGGGCGAGTATGATTTCATGGTGGGCGACGTCACCGCGCGCAGCGGGCCCGGCAGCTTTCATTTCGTGCCTACCGGCACGCCCCATGCGTTCAGCAATCCCGGTGACACGCCCGCCCGCATGCTGATCCTGCACACACCGGGGCTCCAGCATGAGCAATTCTTCCTTGAGGCGGGCGATACGGTGGCCGATGCCAACCACTTCCCGCCGCTGGCGCCGCCGGACCTGCCGCGCCTGCTGCAGGCGGCCCAGCGCAACGGCATCGAAATGCTGCCCCCGGCCTGAGGCCGGCTAGTCCGTATCGGGCTTACCCTGGCGCAGGCTCTTGACGGTGCCGCGATGGCCCTTGGCGGTCAGGCGCCGCTCCTTGGAGGCCAGCGTCGGCCGGGTTTTGCGGCGGGGCGGGGCGACAACGGTCGCCGCCCGCAGCATCTCCACCAGCCGGTCGATAGCGTCCTGGCGGTTGCGCTCCTGGGTGCGGAACTGCTGCGCCTGCAGCACCACCACGCCATCCTTGGTGAGGCGGCTGCCGGCGAGAACCGCTGCCCGCCGCTTCACGCCTTCCGGCAGCGACGGCGAGCCCATCAGATCGAAGCGCAGCTGCACCGCGGTCGAGACCTTGTTGACATTCTGCCCGCCGGGGCCGGAGGCCCGCACGAAGGTCAGGCTGATCTCATCCTCGGAGATGGCGATGCGGGGCGTGATCTCGATCATGTCTCTCCCGCCTCACCGGCCACGGCACGGCCTTCTATGACAGAAGCCGCGCCACCGGGCGAGAGGCGGATCAGACCGCGTGGCGGTTGGCGGTGGGGCCGAAATGCTCCACATAGCGCGGGCTGATCACCGACACCGGCAGCACCACCATCACATCGGTGGTGCCGAACTGGTGGTCCACCACCGCGCCGTCGCCAACGAAGCCGCCCAGGCGCAGATAGCCCTTCACCAGCGGCGGCAGCGACTGCAACGCCGCCTTCGGATTGATGGCTTCCGCCGGCATGCGGTTCATCTCCACATAACGGCCAGGCAGCGCCCGAGCCCGCCATTCCTCCGGCGCCCGGGCATTGTGGTGCAGGAAGGACAGCGGCAGCGCCAAGGCATTGGGATCGGTGCCTTCCAGCGAGGCGCAGCCCAGCATGGCGTCGATCTTGTTGCGCAGCACATAGGTCCAGATGCCGTGCCACAGCAGTTCCACGGTGCGCTTATTGCGGTAGGGCTTGAGCACGCAGGAGCGGCCCAGTTCCAGGAACTTCAGGGTGGGATGGCCATCGACGATAGGACGGATGTCGAATTCATTGGCGGTGTAGAAGCCGCCATGCCGGTTGGCCACCTCCTGGCGCAGCAGCCGATAGGTGCCCACCACCTTCGGCTTCTTGCGGCCGAGCACCATCTTGCCGGCGTCATGGTCGAGCACCAGGATATGTTCGCACACCGCATCGAAGGCATCGAAATCCCGCCGCGCCAGCCGGGAGGCAGCGTCCGGCAGCGCCGACATCTCTTCGTAGAACACCTTGTAGCGCAAGCGCTGGGCGCGGCGGACGTCGCGGGCGGTGCGGGCCAGGCGCACCTCCAGCGGCCCCAGGCGCCCCAGCACCACTGGCTCGCCGAACGGCACCGCCTCGCGGTGGCGGATGCCGCTATAGGCCCGGAAGTCGGTCATCAGCTTCTGAGAGGCAGCGGGAAACGCGCCGGGCAGGAAGATGGGCTTGCCGTCGCTGCGCGCTTCCCAAGGCATGGAGCCGGGGAACAGCGGTCCGGGGAATTTGGCGAAGCCTTCCTTGGCCACGTCGATGCCCTTGCCGAACAGCGCCGGCAGACTGAAGGCAGCCTCGTCCTGGATATCGCGCTTCATCGCACAGCCCCTCCCTACCGGCACAGGCGGCGTCAGGTTGGCCCCGCGCCGCCGCA
>CALRNP020000089.1:0-20689 GCA_943369575.1 Azorhizobium sp. AG788
CTGCCCGGCCCGATCCCGTTCAAGGGCGTGCGCCTGGGCGTGCCGGTGTGCGAGGACATCTGGGGACCGGACGTGGTGGAGTGCCTGGCGGAGACCGGCGCCGAACTGCTGATCGTGCCTAACGGCTCGCCCTATCGTCGCTCCGTCTATGATGAGCGCGCCAATATCGCCGTCGCCCGCGTGGTGGAGAGTGGTTTGCCGCTGCTCTATGTCAACCAAGTCGGCGGGCAGGACGAACTGGTGTTCGATGGCGCCTCCTTCGCGCTGAATGCCGACCGCACCTTGGTCATGCAGATGCCCGGCTTCATGGAGCGGGTGCGCATGACGGTGTGGGAGCGCTTCGCCAATGGCTGGAAGTGCCTGGAGGCGCCGCTGGCCGACCGGCTGGAGGGCGATCAGGCCGATTATGCCGCCTGCGTCCTCGGCCTGAAGGACTATGTGAACAAGAACCGCTTCCCCGGCGTGGTGCTGGGGCTCTCGGGCGGCATCGACAGCGCCATCTGCGCCGCCATGGCGGTGGATGCCTTGGGACCGGAGCGGGTCCACTGCATCATGATGCCCTATCTTTACACCTCCAGCGACAGCCTCTCGGACGCCGCCGCCGTCGCCGAGCTGCTCGGCGTGCGCTACGACACCTTGCCCATCGCCCCCGCCGTGGAGGCGCTGGAAAGCGTTCTGGCGCCGGTGTTCGCCGGCCGGGCCCGCGATGTCACCGAGGAAAACCTGCAATCGCGCGTGCGCGGCACGCTTCTGATGTCGGTGTCCAACAAGCTGGGTGCCATGGTGGTGACCACCGGCAACAAGTCCGAAATGTCCACCGGCTATGCCACGCTCTATGGCGACATGAACGGCGGCTACAATCCGATCAAGGACCTCTACAAGACCGAGGTGTTCCGCATCACCCGCCTGCGCAATAGCTGGAAGCCGGCGGGGGCGCTGGGGCCGGACGGGGTGGTGATCCCCGACCGCCTGATCGACAAGCCGCCCACCGCCGAACTGCGCGAGAACCAGACCGACCAGGATTCGCTGCCCCCCTATGAGGTGCTGGACGCCATCCTCGCCAAGCTGGTGGAAGCGGAAACCCCGGTGGCGCAACTGGTGGCGGAGGGCTTCGACCTGGCGCTGGTGAAGCGGGTGGAGCGCATGCTCAATCTGGCGGAATACAAGCGCCGGCAGGCGGCGCCGGGGGTGAAGGTGACCACCCGCAACTTCGGCCGCGACCGCCGCTATCCCATCACCAACGGCTTCCGCGACGCCCCCTAGGATGGCGCGCGCGGGAGGGGCGATGGTGCGGCCTTCGCCACCCAAGCCTCAGGGCGCCGCCACGGTCTCCTTCAGCCAGTCGCACACCGCCCGCACATCCGCGCAGGCCATATTCTCCGGCGTGGCCACCATATGGTAGGTCGCGCCAGCGATCACCGGCCCAAAGGGATGAACCAGCAGGCCGGTGTCTAGGTCGCGGCTGGCGAGGATGAGGCTGCCGATCGCCGCCCCATGGCCGGCGATCGCGGCCTGGAGATGATGGTCGTCGTCGCTAAAGCGTGGTCCCTCGCGGATCGGCAGATCCGCCATGCCCGCAAGCCGCGTCCATCGACGCCAATCGGGCGCCATATCCGGGCGCTTCCATTCCACATGGAGCAATGGGGTGCGCCTGAGATCCTCCGGCTGCACAAGGCCGAGCTGGGGGCTGCACAGCACGCCGAACCGCTCCGACAGCAGCGGCTCCGCCACCAGCCCCTCGAATGGACCGGAACCGTAGCGCACCGCGATGTCCGCCAGACCGCAGCCGAGGTCCACCAGCGCATCGGACGCATGCAGCCTCAAGTCAAAGCCGCTGTGACGGGCGCGGAAGGCACCGAGCGCCGGCAGCAGGCGGCGGGCGGTGAACAGAGTGGGAGCGGTCAGAGTCACGGCTGTGCGCCGGGCCTGCGGCGAGAGGTCGGCGATGGTGCGCTCGAAGCCATCGAAGCCATCGCGCAGGGCGGGATACAATCGCAAGCCGGGCTCCGTCAGCGCCACCCGCCGCACATGGCGGATGAACAGGGCCACCCCCAAGGTCTCCTCCAGCAGGCGAATCTGGTGACTGATCGCCGTGGGCGTTACCGCCAGTTCTTCGGCCGCGTTGCGAAAACTGAGATGCCGGGCCGCCGCCTCAAAGGCCCGCAAGGCGGCCAAGGGCGGCAGTCGCCGACGGCGCATGACAGATGAACCCCGATCATCCATTAGGTGAGAAATTCGCGTTCATCATTCAGGCATTGAAACATTAATCTCATCATCAGCAACACTGAAGATGAGTGATATTTCATTATGACCGCGCTTGAGCCAGCCACGTTTCGCATTCTGCACATCGATTCCAGCGCCCGGTCCGGGCTATCCGGGCGTGATCGCCACGGCTCCCACACCCGGCGCCTGGGCGCGCGTTTCATCGATCGCTGGTCCAGCGCGCGCCCGTCGGACCCCGTTACCTATCTGGATGTCGGAACCACCCCGCCCGCCCCGATCACCGAGGCCTGGATTGCCGCCGCCTTCTGCCCGCCCGCGCGGCGGAGCGAAGCCCAGCGGGCGGTGCTCGCCGATAGTGACCGGCTCGCCGCCGACGTGGTGGCCGCCGACCTCATCGTCATCGGCGCGCCCATGTATAATTTCGGCATCCCGGCGCAATTGAAGGCCTGGATCGACAATGTCGTGCGGGTCGGCGTGACTTTTGGCTTTGATCGCGCGCGATCCGGCGCCCCTTATTGGCCGATGCTCTCCCCTGGCAAGCGCCTGGTGATCCTGACCGCGCGCGGTGACTATGGTTACGATGCGGGCGGACGGATCGCGCAGATGAACCTGGTCGAAGCCGGGCTGAAAGTCCCCTTCGCCTATCTGGGGCTCTCCGACAGCGACACCGTCGCCATCGAATACGACGAATTCGCCGATGATCGGCTGGCCGCATCCATCACCGCCGCCGAAGCGGCGGTCGATCGGCTCGCCGATCGACTGCTGATGGAGCATGCGGCCGGCGCCGACCGCAAACGCGAAGCCGCCCAGTGAGCCCGCCCGCCACAGGTTCGACAGACCGACGCCGGTCGGCCCCGTGGCGGGCGGAAGACCGGACACCGGATCAGCTTGCCTTCCCACCTCGGCCGATGCGGCCGAGGTGGGTGGCGTGGAAGCCTTCGGGCAGTTTCAGGCCATAGCCCAGCGCCCGGTCGAAGCCGATATGGGCGGCGAGGATGAGCGCCAGCGCCAGCAGCAGCGATTGGTCCAGCACCTGCGCCAGCAGGCCGAGGCCCACCGCCAGCGCGTAGGAATGGGCGAGATTATAGCTGCGCGCCCCCACCCTTGGCCCGGCCAGATAGCCGGCCATGGACAGGTCCGGCGCCAGAAACAGCAGAGCCGCCAGTCCCCAGGACGCACCGAGGTGCGCATAGGTGACGACGCACAGCAGGAAGACGGCGGCGCCTTCCGCCCGCAGCCAGGGCGCCGCGCCGCCGGGTCGGCGAAGATGGGCAGGCACAACGGTATCGATCATGGCGGCATCCTTCAGCGTGTCGCGGGGATGGGTCAGGGGAGCAAGGCGCCCTCATCGCGCACAGCCGCCGCGCCCGCCCCTGCTGCCGGCGACTTGCCCTCGATCAGGCCCCGGCGTTTCACCAGTTCACGGCCCATATGGTCCATGAAGCAGCGCACCCGCGCGGTCTGCTTGATGTCGGGATGGGTCAGCAGCCATAGGCCCGACTCCATCTCGCTTTCCGGTCCTGCCAGCCGGGCCAGCCCCGGCGTGGAGGCGCCGATGAAGCAGGGCAGCACCGCCAGGCCGATGCCGGCGGCGGCGGCTTCCGCCAGCCCCAGCAGGGTGTTGACCCGGTAGACAATGCGCTCCTCCCCCGCCCGCTCGCGCAGCCATTTGGAGGCCTTGATGCCGGCGATGGGTTCGGCGAACCCCACCCAATTGTGCCGGCGCATGTCCGCCAAGGCGAACGGCTGTCCGTCCAACCCGTCAACGCGGCCATAGACGCCCCAGGCGATGGAGGCGATGCGCCGGCCCACCAGCGTCTCGCCCGGCCGGTCGCTGGCGCGGATGGCGACGTCCGCATCGCGCTTGGACAGGCTGAGCGACTGGTTGGAGACCATCACCTCGAGGCGGATATCGGGAAAGGCATCGCGGAACGAGGCCAGCACCGGGGTCAGCAGATGCACCAGCAACGTGTCATTGGTGGTCACCCGCAATTCGCCGGAGGGGCGCAGGTCCTGCCCGGTGATGCGGCGCTCCATGGCGACGATGTCTTCGCCCATGCGCTCGGCGAGGCGCACGATCTCCTCGCCGGTGGCGGTGGGCACATAGCCGCTGCGGGCGCGCTCGAACAGGCGCGCGCCCAATTGGCTCTCCAGCATGCCCAGGCGACGGAAGATGGTGGAATGATTGACGCCCAGGGCCTCGGCGGCGCCGGCGAGAGAGCGGGTCTCGGAGATCGCCTTGACCAGGCGAAAGTCATCCCACGCAATCATAAGCTCAGGCCGCCGTACAACCGGGGATTGCTTTCATCAGTATGACCGCCGCCCGCCGACAAATCCAGCGAGCCGACAGGCGCGCGCCGGCCCCCGACATGCCGGCTGCATCGGCCTCACGCATCCAGGCTGCCGCTGAGGCGGGCCTCGGCGTAAATCCGCGCCTTCGGGGTGAAGCGCTCGGGATATTTCATCACGGCCGCTTCCAGCGTCCAGTCCTGGAGACCGGCTTTCACCATGCGCCGATAGCCGGCCTTGGGGTCGCTGGAGATCACCCACCGCTCAATGGGGCCGGATGAGCGATCCCTGGCCCACATGGCCATGAATGCGGTGGGGTGATAGCCGATGGCGGCCGAACGCCGGAGGGACTCGTCCACGAACTCTTCAAGCGTCATCAGGAGATCCAAGAGAGAAAGCGCTGTCCGATCAGATCTTTATCTGGCGGCGCGACTCGCGTTCTAGCCCCCGGCGGCTTGCTGCAAAAGGGTGCGCGGGCAAAACACGGCGCCACGGCGACGCTATCCCCGGTCTGCACATGAGGAGGGCGGCGCACGGCCCTCGGCTCAGCGCGCGGCTGGGGTGCAAGGGGCTAAAGTGCGGACAGGAAACTCAAGGCAGCGGCTGAGGCCAGCGTCGCGGCGGTCCCTAGCCATTCGTCATGGCCGGGCTTGTCGCCAAAGTCGGATGTTTCCGACTTTGGTCTGTACGAGCGGAAGTCGGCAAAAGCCGACTTCCGGCCATCCACGCCGGGCCGGCGGTGCGCGTTCGGGAACGATAGAACAAGCGGCACCGCGTGGCTGGCCGGGACAGGCCCGGCCATGACAGGCGGAGAGGGCTGGCCAAGGTGGATAACCGGATGCTCAGCGCAGCGCGCCGTTTACACCCCTTACGCCGTCATGCCCGGCCTTGTGCCGGGCATCCACGCCCCACCGCTCGCGCAGCCCGGCGAAGGCTCGTCCCAGCGGCACCGCGTGGATGGCCGGGACACGCCCGGCCATGACAATCCACCAGGGACAGGCGGCGCCTTGTTCGCGTCAAAGACGCTGAAGGCAACCTGTGGCGCTCACAGAAGGAAGAGGTGTCTTCGCCTCAGCAGGACGATCCACCCCAAGAGCCCCCCAGGAGCCGCCCCCCAGGAGCGGCCTCAGCCGCCCTTGGTCTGGTCCTCGGCCTTCTTCACCGGCTCGGGATCATCACCCAGGCCGCTCTGGAGCTTCTTCACGATCTTCTCCAGGTCTTCCGGCTCGGGCTTGAGGTCGCGGGCATGGGCCCACTGGAAGGTGGCCTCCAGCTTGCGGCCGACCTTCCAATAGGCATCGCCCAGATGGTCGTTGATCACCGGATCCTGCGGCTTCAGCTCGATGGCCCGCTCCAGCTCGCTCACCGCGTCATTGTAGCGGCCGAGGCGATAATAGGCCCAGCCCAGGCTGTCGACGATGTAGCCGTCGTCGGGCCGCAGCGAGACCGCCTTGCGGATCATGTCCAGCGCCGGCTCCAGATTCTCGCCCTGATCCACCCAGGAATAGCCCAGGTAGTTCAGCACATGCGGCTGATCGGGAAACAGCTTGAGCGCGGTCTTCAGGTCCGCCTCGGCGGCGGGCCAGTTCTTGTTGCGCTCATTGCAGATGCCGCGGAAATAGAACAGCGTCCAGTTGTTCTTGGCCGGATCCTTGATCTGCGCGATCACCTTGTCATAGGTGGTGGCGCATTCCGCGAACATCTTGTGCCCGCGATAGAGGCTGCCCAACGCCACCAGCGCCTCGGTATCCTTCGGATCGGCAGTAACCAGCGCCACCAAATGTTTGCGGGCCTCGTCGAACTTGCCCACCGTGTCCAGATTGATCGCCATCTGGACTTCGGCATTGCGCTTCAGCGGCGATTTGGCCGGCACGTTCTCATAGACGGCGATGGCCTTTTCCGGCTGCTTCATCTGCTCATAGAGATCGGCCAAAGTCAGGCCCGCCAACGGGTGGTCCGGCTCCAGCCACAGCGAGAGCTGGAGATAGACCAGCGCCAGATCCTCCCCGCCCTGCCGGCCGAGCGCCGCGCCCAGGCCGTAGAGCACTTCGGCGGCGCCTTCCTGCGGCGTGCGGATCAGCGGCGGCAGGGTGCGCCCGGCCTCCAGCTCGGCGGTGGCCGCCACCACCAGCGGGTGGTTCGGCAGCAATTTGTTGAAGGTGGCATAGGTGGCGAGCGCCGCGTCCTTATCGACGTTGCGCGACTGCCAGCGGGCATAGGCATCCACCGCCCGCAGGGTGGCCGGATCCAGCTTGGCGGCGCGCTCCAGGCGCTTGCCGGCGTCCTTCTTGAGGCCGGCGGCATCCAGGATGAGGCCGGCGTTCAGATCCTTGAACGCCACGTACCAATCCGGACCCTGGAGGCGATCGATCAATTCAACGCCGGACTTGGCCGAGTTCGAGCCGAGCATGCTCCAAGCCGCCAGCAAGGTGGCGGTGAGATCGCCGATGGGCCCGCGCACGGACAGCGACAGATTGGTGCGGGCGGTCTGATACTGGGCCTTCTTGATGGCGCGCACCGCCAGCGCCAGACGGGCGATGCGGTGAGAGCGATCCACCTTCACCAGGCGGTCGGCCAAAGGCATGGCCTCATCGACCTCGCCGGCCACCAGCATGGCGAAGAAGGCGCGCTCCACCAATTCGTCATTACGCGGATCAGCCTTCAGCAGCGCCCGCAGATAGATGACGGCGGCATCCGTATCCTTCTCCGCCCCCGCAAGGCGGGCGGCCAGATAACTGCCGGCCACGGAACCATCCCCCGTCAAAGAGGGCTCTTCACGCGCAAAGGTGGGGGCCGCCAGGGCCATCGCCGCACAGAAAGAGATGGCGAAGGCCAAAGGCGAGGAGAAAGAGAAAATCTTCACCGTGAGGGAATCCCGGACAGGAGCGCACAAGTCAGCCAAACCGCGCTCGATGGCGGGAGGATGGCCGCTTTCACCCCGCCTCGCAAGCACAGGACCCGCCAAGGGCCATGCCGGTGCGCTTGCCGCGCAGCCCCGGCCGGGCCATAAGCGAAACCCATGCAAAAGCTTGTGGCGCGTGCTCCGGCAAAGGTCAATCTGACATTGCGTATCCTCCGGCGCCGTCCGGACGGGTTTCACGATCTCGCGAGTGTGGTGGCTTTTGCCGGCGCGGCGGACCTGGTGACCCTGGATCCGACCCGGACGCTGGGCTTGACCGTTGCGGGACCGACCGCTTCGGCAGCCGGTCCTGATTCCGACAATCTCATCCTGCGCGCCGCCGCCGCATTCGCCGCGCAGGTACCCGGCGCCCGCATGGGCCACTTCCATCTGGCCAAGCGCCTGCCGGTGGCCGCCGGCATCGGCGGCGGTTCCTCGGACGCCGCCGCCGCTTTGCGGCTTCTGGCGCAGGCCAACGGGATCGCGGTGGACGACCCGCGCCTCTATGCCGCCGCCCGTGCCGTCGGCTCGGACGTGCCGGTGTGCCTCGCGCCGCTGGCGCGGATCATGGCGGGCGCCGGCGAGGTGCTCTCCCCGCCCTTGGGCCTGCCGCCGCTATCGGCCGTGCTGGTGAACTGTCGGGTGCCGGTGCCCACCGCCGATGTCTTCCGGGCTCTGGGCCTCAAGCCCGGCGAGGCACTGCACGGCGAGGCGCCGGAGGAGGAACTGCCGGCGACACCGGACGGCCTCCTCGCCTACCTCGCCCGCCACGGCAACGACCTGGAGCCCCCCGCCCTCGCGGTGGCGCCGGCCATCGCCGAGGTGATGGACCTGCTGCGCGCGCAGCCGGAGGTGCGGCTCGTGCGCATGTCCGGATCGGGGGCGACGGTGTTCGCGCTCACTGACAATTGTCGCATGGCCGCGTCCGTGTCGCGTCGCATCGCGGAACTTCGGGGAAATTGGTGGGTAAGACCCACGATATTGCGGTGAACTCCGTGTTCATGGAGCGTGAATCGTGACGATTCCGGCCTTCCTGTTCGCCGCACTGGCCGAGATCGCCGGCTGCTTCGCCTTCTGGCACGTGGTCCGCGCCGGCGGCTCGCCTTACTGGCTGGCGGCCGGGGCCGTGAGCCTGCTGGCCTTCGCCCTCGCCCTCACCCAGGTGGAGACAAGCGTTGCGGGACGGGCGTTTGCGGCCTATGGCGGGGTCTATATCCTGGCCTCGCTGGCCTGGATGTGGGCCGTGGAAGGCGCACGCCCCGACCGCTGGGACGCCGCCGGCGCGGCCCTGTGCCTGGCCGGCGCAGCCGTCATGATCCTCGCGCCCCGGGGGTGAGTTTATCGTTTGAAATCAGAGAGATATGGATGGATCGCGCGGCTCAGTAGCCGCGCGAAATGGCAAAATCCACCGCCTCGGTCAAGGCATCCTTGGCCGGGCTGGGATTGAACAGCGCCAAGGCATCGCGAGCGATCGCCCCATAATGCTGCGCCCGCTCCAAAGTATCCGACAGCGCCCGATGCTTGATCAGCAAGGCAATGGCCTGCTCCAGCTCGGCATCGCCGGTCTCGTTCTGCTCGAGACTCCGCTTCCAGAACGCCCGTTCCTGGGCATCACCGCGGCGGAAGGCCAGCAATACCGGCAGGGTGATCTTTCCCTCGCGGAAATCATCGCCGATATTCTTGCCGAGCTTGGCCTGGCTGCCGCCGTAATCGAGAACGTCGTCGACCAATTGGAAAGCAATACCCAGATTCATGCCGAACGAGCGGCAGGCATTCTGCTCGGCCTTGGGCCGCTTGTTCAGCACCGCCCCGACTTCGCAAGCGGCGGCAAAGAGTTCGGCGGTCTTGCCCCGAATCACCGCCAGATAATCATCCTCGGAGGTCTCGGTATTCTTGGCCGCCGCCAACTGCATCACCTCGCCCTCGGCGATGGTGCAGGCGGCGGTGGAGAGGATGTCCAGGCATTCCAGGACGCCGACTTCCACCATCATCTTAAAGGCTTGGCCCAGCAGGAAGTCGCCCACCAGCACGCTGGCCTCGTTGCCCCACACCTTGCGCGCAGCCAGCTTGCCGCGGCGCATATCGCTCTCGTCCACCACATCGTCATGGAGGAGGGTCGCGGTGTGCATGAACTCCACCGAGGCCGCGAGCTTGATGTGGCCATCGCCGCGATAGTCCGACAGCGCCGCGCAGGCGAGCGTCAGCATCGGCCGCAAACGCTTGCCGCCGGAGGAAATCAGGTGGTTCGCCACCTCGGGAATCATCGCCACGTCCGATCCGGTCCGGGCAAGGATGGTGGCGTTGACGCGCTCCATATCCCCCCGCACCAGGCGCACCAGCGCCTCGATGGAGGGATCTTTCGGCTCAAACGGAAGAACGACGGCCAATGAATGCTCCCGCTTGTCATTCAGCGGGGCGCACCATAGGGATGCGGGAGGGGTCCGTGCAAGCGCCGTGGTGACCTTGGCGCCCGCGAATTGCCCCAGCGTCCGCGAATGTCCGCGCGAAGCCGCAAGGGAACACATGCGCGAGGTTGTACGGACCAACGACATGGTGCTGATCTCGGCCCTGGAAGCCCTGCTCACGGCGGCGGAGATCAACCATATGGTGGCGGATGGCTACATTTCTGCCCTCGAAGGCTCCATCGGCGTTCTGCCCCGCCGCATCCTGGTGGTGGATGACGATGTGACGCGGGCACGGCGCCTGCTGCGCGAGGCCGGATTCGCCGATGTGCTCCGCGACGAGCCCTGAGCCGCCCGACACCACCGTGGACGCCGTGCTCGGCGGCCGGCTGCGGCTGCGCCAGCCGCGCCAGGGCCATCGGGTCGGCCATGACGCCATCCTGCTGTCAGCCCTGGCTCCGGACGACACCCGCCATCTGGTGGACCTGGGCGCCGGGGTCGGCAGTGCCGGGCTGGCGGTCCTGATGCGCCAGCCTGAGGCGCGAGGCGTGCTGGTGGAGATCGATCCGGCTCTGGCTGCTTTGGCGCAAGAGAATGCAGGGGCGAACGGCCTGTCCTCCCGCTGCCAGGTCATCACCGGCGACGTTGGCACCCTGTGCCGCCCCATTGGCCCGCCGGTCCCGGCTCCGGCCATGGCGGATCTGGTGCTGACCAACCCGCCCTTCAATGCCCGCGCCGCGCACCAGACCTCGCCCCATGCGCAGCGCGCCAACGCCCATATGGCGGACGCCGAGACTTTGGCCGCTTGGGGCCTGGCCGCCTATCGCTGCCTGGCGCCCGCCGGCATGCTGGCGCTGATCCTGCGGCCCGAAGACCTGGGCGCCTTGCTGGAGATGCTGCGCGGCCGGTTCGGCGCCGCCCAATTGCTCCCCGTCCATCCCACCCCTGACGCGCCGGCCGTGCGGCTGCTGGTGCGGGCGATCAAGGGGCGGCGGACGCCGCCGGTGCTGCTGCCGGGCCTGATCCTGGCTGACGGCGCCGGGCGCCCCACGCCGGAGGCGCAGGCCGTCCTGCGCGACGGAGCCGCCCTGATGCCGCAGCGGTAGCGCCCCCTCCTTCCATAAGGGGTGGGGGCACACTACCTTCTCCCCATGCCCGATGATCTGATCCAATCGACCAAGACCCGCCTGCGCAACCTGCTGCCGCAAAGCTGGCGCCGGGATTTGACCCTGGTGCCGGTGGTCCGTCTAAGCGGCGCCATCGGCATGAACTCGCCGCTGCGGCAAAGCCTCACCCTGGCCGCCACCGCCAAGACCCTGGAGCGCGCCTTCACCGTGAAGCGCGCACCGGCGGTGGCGCTGCTGATCAATTCTCCGGGCGGCTCGCCGGTGCAGTCGCATTTGATCTTCAAGCGCATCCGGGCGCTGGCGGAGGAGAATGACAAGCATGTCTTCGCCTTCGTGGAGGATGTGGCTGCCTCCGGCGGCTATATGCTGGCCTGCGCCGCCGACGAGATCTTCGCCGATCCCTCCTCGGTGGTCGGCTCCATCGGCGTGGTTTCGGCCGGGTTCGGCTTCAACCAGTTGCTGGAGCGCATCGGCGTTGATCGCCGCGTGCACACCGCCGGCAGCCGCAAGATGATGCTCGATCCCTTCCAGCCCGAGCGGGCGGAAGACGTGGAGCGCCTGCTCGCCCTCCAGCGCGACATCCACACCATGTTCGCGGATCTGGTGCGCAGCCGGCGCGGCGCCACGCTGACGGCACCGGAAGAACAGTTGTTCTCGGGCGAATTCTGGGCCGGCGCCCAGTCGCTGGACCTGGGCCTTGTGGATGGGCTGGGCGACATGCGCTCGGTGCTGCGGGCCCGCTATGGCACCAATGTGCGCACGCCGCTCATTGCCCCGCCCAGCAGTTGGTGGTCGCGGCGTGCGTCGGGCATCGGCTCGATGATCGGCGCGTCCGCCGGAAGTTTTGAGGCCCTGGGGCCGCAGCTTGGCGCGGGACTGGTGCAGGGTCTGGGCGATGCGGCGCAGGAACGCGCGCTGTGGTCGCGTTTCGGCCTATAGTTTGGTGAAAGCTCTGGTCGGCGCCGGGCTGATCCGGCGCTGTGGTGTTGCGATGAAGGAGATCCTCCCGTGCCTCCCTTCCTGCTGGCTGCCCTGGGCGCCATTGGAGCCGCGGCTCTCACCAAGTTCCTGGCGGCCGAGAACCGCCGGGTGAACGAGACGTTGGACAAGCAGCGGCCGGCGGATGCCCCGGCCCCCGAACCCACCCCGCTGGAGCGGGATCCCACTACCGGCGCCTATCGTCCGCGCGCCGCGGCGCCGAGCGAGCCACAAGCCTGATCGCGTCGCCGCGGCCTCTGGCCTAATCTTACCGCGAATTCACTTATTTGCCGCGACGCAACCTTGTAATCCTGTCCTAGGGTCATGCTGGGGCGGAACACACAGGCATGTTGCAGAGGCTGGAACAGGAAAGCACGGTTCCTCCCGTGCGCAGGCGGCGCAAACGCCGGATCTGGCCGCTGGCGGCGGCGCTGGTGCTCGCTGCGGCCGCCGGCGGCGCCTACTTTGCCTTCGGCAACGGCGGCTCGACGGCCACGGCGCTGGCGACGGCGCCGGTGGTGCGCGGCGATATCGACCAGACCGTGACCGCGCTCGGCACCATCAAGCCCAAGACCTATGTGGATGTGGGCACCCAGGTCTCCGGCCAGTTGCGCCGGGTCTATGTGCAAATCGGCGACACGGTGCAGAAGGGCCAGTTGCTGGCCGAGATCGACCCCACCGTCTACCAGACCCGCGTCATCGGCGATCAGGCGCAGCTCGACAATCTCAAAGCCCAGGTGGCCCAGCAGCAGGCGCAACTGGACCTGGACCGCATCCGCGACACCCGCGCCCAGCGGCTGCTGGCGGCCGCCCATGGCAGCCAGGACACGGCGGACGCCTCCAACGCCACCGTCCGCATCGGCGAGGCCAAGATCGCGGGGCTGCAAGCCCAGATCAAGCAGACCCAGGCGACGCTGGACGGCGACGTGGCCAACCTCGGCTACACCAAGATCTTCGCCCCCATCTCCGGCACGGTGGTCTCCACCAGCGCGGTGGAAGGCCAGACCCTGAACGCCAACCAGACCGCGCCTATCGTGCTGCGGCTGGCGGATCTCGACACCATGCAGGTGTGGGCGCAGGTGGCGGAAGCCGACATCCCCAAGGTGAAGCTGGGAATGCCGGTCTATTTCACCACTCTGGGCATGCCGGATCGCCGCTTCACCGCAAAGGTGGTGCAGGTGCTGCCGACCCCGGAAACCGTCAATGACGTGGTGCTCTATAACGTCCTGATCGATGTGCCCAATACCGAGCGCCTGCTGATGACTTCCATGAGTGCGCAGGTGTTCTTCATGCTCGGTGGCGTCAAGAATGCGCTGCTGGTTCCGGCCACCGCCGTCCGCCCCGCCGCGCGCGGCGCCAACCGACGCGAGGCCCGCAACGAGGCCACGGTGCGCGTTCTCGTGAATGGCCAGCCGGAAGTCCGCGCCATCAAGACCGGCCTCTCCAGCCGCACCCAGACCGAGGTGAAGGAAGGTCTGGCGGAAGGCGAGCAGGTCATCACCACGCCGGATACCCAGGCGGCGCGTCCGCCGGGCATGCCGGCCATGCCGCCGAGGCTGTTTTGAGCCTCGCGGAGGCGCCCCGGCCCGACGCGCAGGCGGCGCCGGACCCGGCGGGCACCACGCCCGGCGGGCCGCTCATCGAACTGATCGACGTCAGCAAGGTCTATCCCAGCGGCGAGGGCGTGGTCCGGGCTCTGGACGGCGTCTCCCTCACCGTGATGCCGGGGGAATATGTGGCCATCATGGGCCAGTCGGGGTCGGGCAAGTCCACCCTGATGCACATTCTCGGCTGCCTGGATCGCCCCTCCACCGGCACCTATCGCGTCATGGGGCGCGAGGTGGCGGATCTGGACAGCGATGATCTGGCGGCCCTGCGCTGCCGAACCTTCGGCTTTGTGTTCCAGCGCTACAATCTGCTGCCCGCCATCTCGGCCGAAGAGAATGTGGAAATCCCCGCCATCTATGCCGGCCGCCCGAAGAGCGAGCGCATCGCGCGGGCGCAGGCGCTGCTGGCGCGGCTCGGCCTCGGCGAACGCGGGACGCATCGCCCCTCGCAACTCTCCGGCGGCCAGCAGCAACGGGTCTCCATCGCCCGCGCGCTGATGAATGAAGCGCCGGTGGTGCTTGCGGACGAGCCCACTGGCGCGCTGGATAGTCAGTCCGGCGCCGAAGTGCTGGCCCTGCTTGCGGAACTGAACCGCGAAGGGCGCACCATCCTGCTCATCACCCACGATCCCGACGTGGCCGCCCATGCGGACCGCATCGTTCGCCTGCAAGATGGCCGGGTGGTCTCCGACGAAACCCACGGTGCCGGCCTTGGTCAAGTCACCGCCCGGACCCAGGAGCAGCGCCGGGTCGAGGTGCGTAACCGCTTTCTGCCGGATCTGGGCGAGGCGGTGAAGATGGCCTTCCGCTCCATGCGCGGCAATGCCTTCCGCACCGTGCTCACTCTGCTGGGGGTGATCATCGGCGTGGCGGCGGTGATCGCCATGCTGGCGATCGGCCAAGGCAGCAAGCAGGCGGTGCTGGACCGCATCTCCGCCATGGGCACCAATCTGCTGGTGGTGCGGCCCGGCGCACCGGGGGTGCGATCAACGGGGGCCAATGCCTCTCTGACCCTGGACGATGCGGAGGCCATTGCGGCCGACATCCCCAATGTGCTGGCGGTCTCGCCTGAGCGGCAGGCCACCGCCACGGTGCGGGTCGGCAATGTGGACTATGCCACCAGCATCCAGGGCACCGGGCCCGGCTATGTGGCGGCCCGCGACTGGGCGCTGAGCGAAGGCACCATGTTCACTGCCGCCGACGTGGACGGCTATGCCCCGGTGGTGGTGCTGGGCCGCACCGTGGCGCGGGTGATGTTCCCCGATGGCCGCAGCCCGGTGGGGCGCTATGTGCTGATCAAGAACGTGCCGTTCGAGGTGATCGGCGTGCTGGCCCCACGCGGCGCCAATGCCTTCGGCATGGACCAGGACGACATGGTGCTGATGCCCATCTCCACCGGCTTCATGCGGGTGTTCGGCCGCCGCTATCTCAACACCGCGACCGTGGCGGTGGCCGATGTGGACCGCATTTCCGAAACCCAGGACGCCATCACCGCGCTGCTGCGCCAGCGCCACCAGGCGGAGGACTTCCAGATCCGCAACACCGCCTCGATCCTGGAAACCGCCACCGCCACCGCCGATACGCTGACCCGGCTGCTGGCCTCGGTGGCGGCGATCTCCCTGCTGGTGGGCGGCATCGGGGTGATGAACATCATGCTGGTGAGCGTCACCGAGCGCACGCGGGAGATCGGCATCCGCATGGCCACCGGCGCCCGGCGCGCCAACATCATGCTGCAGTTCAACACCGAGGCGCTGGTGATCTGCGGCGCCGGTGGACTGGCGGGGGTGGTGCTGGGCCTCGGCACCGCGCTGGTGATGCAGCGCTTCGGCTCCACCGTGGTGCTTCAGGTGGGGCCGCCGCTATTGGCGTTCGGCTGCGCCTTCCTTACTGGGCTGGTGTTCGGCTATCTGCCGGCACGCAAGGCCGCGCGCCTCGATCCGGTGGAGGCGCTGGCTTATGAGTGAGGATCAGTCGTTCGGCGGGGCGCGGGTCACCGCGCCCGCCAGCGGCGCGCCGCCGGTAAAGGAGCGCTGGGTTTCCGCCTCGGCGCGGGCAGCACGCCGCTCGGCCTGACCGCGGCGGGCTTCGTTCTGGATCGAATAGAGCCCGGCGCCCACCACCAATATGGTGCCCGCATTGGCCCAGGCATCGGGAATGTCGCCGAAGATCACCATGCCCGAGAACAGCGCGCCCGGCACCAGCACGTAGCGCAGCGGCGAGATGGCGGCCACCGGCGCGGTGCGGAAGGCATAGATCAGCAGCAGATTGCCGACCGCGAAGGCCGCGCCGGCGCCCAGCACCAGGGCCAGCAGCTTCGGGCTCGGCACCGTCCACGGCTCCCAGGCGGCAAACGTCACGCCCACCAATCCCAGCAAGACCGCACTGGCGAATGCCACCACCGAGCCGGGAACGACCGGACTGATGCCGCGGGTGACCAGATCGCGCACCGAACCGAAGAAGGCCGCCAGCAGCGGCAGGATCGCCATGGCATTGAAGGTGGAGGGGTCGGGGCGCGTCACCAGAATGGCGCCGGCAAAGCCCACCACGATGGCGCACCAGCGCTTGGTGCCGACCTTCTCGCCCAGCAGCGGCACCGACAGCGCCGTGGTGATGAGAGGGGCGGCCATGTAGATGGTGGTGGAGGATGCGATCGGCAGAACGGTAAGGCCGATCACATAGGAAAAGGTGGTCAACGCATCGAGACTCGAACGCCCGAAAATCCGCTTATTGAGCGCCAGCGGCATCACCCGCAGATCGCCCTTCCAGGCGATCAAGCCAAGCAACAGCAGCGCGGCAAAGGTGGAGCGCAGCGTCAGCACCTCGCCGACCGGGAAGTCGGTGGCGGCGAGCTTGAGCAGGGTATCATTGGTGATGAAACAGCCCATGGCGGCGATCATCGCCACCAGGCCGCGCATGGACGAGGCCGGAAGCGCCGGAGCCGGACTCATGGCGCGATGCCTCTCACGGGCTCGAACACCAATTGATACGCCAACGCACGCACGGCAGCCTCGGTCTACGGCAAGGACTTGAGCCCAACGTCTAACCGATTTGGCCGGTCCGCGCCGTTGCGTAAATCGCTGAGCAAAGACAAGAGCCCGGCGCCCCGGGCATGGCCCCGCCGCTCCCCCGCCGCAATCAAAAACAAAGTCTAACCGCCAGTGGTACTCATGTGGCGATGGACCGCCGGCTGGCGCGTGGTGCGGTCGATGACGAAGTCATGGCCCTTGGGCTTGCGGAAGATCGCCGCATCAATGGCAGCCTGAAGCACGCCGTCGTCGGTGCTGGCGCGCAGCGGCGCGCGCAGATCAGCGGCGTCGTCCTGGCCCAGGCACATGTAGAGCGTGCCGGTGCAGGTGACGCGGACCCGGTTGCAGCCCTCGCAGAAATTATGGGTCAGCGGCGTGATGAGGCCTAGCCGGCCGCCGGTTTCCTTCACCGCCAGATAGCGGGCCGGGCCGCCGGTGCGATAATCCAGATCGGTCAGGGTGAAGCGCTCGGCCAAATCCTCGCGCACCTTCGAGAGCGGCAGATACTGGTCCACCCGCTCGGCGCCCACTTCGCCCAGAGGCATCACCTCGATCAGCGAGAGGTCGTGCCCCTCCCCGTGCGCCCATTCCATGAGCGCCGGGATTTCGTGCTCGTTCACATCCTTCAGCGCCACCGCGTTGATTTTGACCTTGATCCCCGCCGCCGCGGCGGCTTTGACGCCCTCGAGCACCTTGGCCAGATCGCCCCAGCGGGTGATGGCGCGGAACTTGTCGGGGTCGAGCGTATCGATGGACACATTGATCCGCTTCACGCCGCAAGCCGCCAGATCACCGGCGTACCGCGCCAGTTGCGAGCCGTTGGTGGTGAGCGTCAGTTCCTCCAGGCGCCCGGTCTCCAGGTGCCGGGAGAGGGAGCGGAACAGGGTCATCACATCGCGCCGCACCAGCGGCTCGCCGCCGGTCAGGCGCAGCTTGCGCACGCCGCGGGCGACGAAGGCGGAGCACAGCCGGTCCAGTTCCTCAAGGGTGAGCAACTCCGGCTTGGGCAGGAAATTCATGTGTTCCGACATGCAATAGACGCAGCGGAAATCGCACCGATCGGTCACGGAGACGCGCAGGTAGTTCACCGCACGGCCGAAGGTGTCCACCAGTGGGCCGAGCGCCGTTCCGGAGGTCGCGCCGCTGCGATCGCTAAGGTCGCGGGTCAATATTGCCACGTCGGTCTCCCTGGCGACGTGCCTGTCGGCTGCACGTCTCGTTCCCTGATCCGCATATCCAACCCAGGCTGCCAGTCTGATGCCGGCTCGCCTTAGAGTTCTTATATCGTATGCAGAAGGCCAATTGGTAGACCGGCGCTTGAGATCGCCGTGCGATTGGACATAAGGAGCGCAGGAGGCGCCCATGACCGACACCAGCCCGACTCAGCCCGCGCCCGGCGCGAACGACCCGTGGCCCACCGAATTGCGCGTGGCGCAGGACAAATCGGCTCTGACCATCACTTTCGAGGATGGCGCCAGCTTCACGCTCAGCGCCGAATATCTGCGGGTGGAGAGCCCCTCCGCCGAGGTCCAGGGCCATGCGCCGCACGAGAAAGTGACCGTTCCCGGCAAGCGGCGGGTGAAGATCAATGAGCTTCATCCGGTGGGCGCCTACGCCATCCGCCCGGTGTTCAGCGACGGGCATTCCACCGGCATCTATGCCTGGCCGGTGCTGCGGGCCATGGGCGTGGAGCAGGAGACGCGCTTTGGCGCCTATCTGGCGGCGCTGGCGGAAAAGGGCCTGTCGCGAGACTAAGGGGCCGCGCGCCCCGCACCCGGCGGGGGCGCACGGCCGGCAGCCTCAGGAGAGGCCGCCGATAACCCCGTCCGCATCGACGAAGATGTGTTCGGCGGCCGGCACCGAGGGCAGGCCGGGCATGGTCATCACATCGCCGGTCAGCGCCACCACGAAGCCGGCGCCGGCGGAGAGCCGCACCTCGCGCACCGGGATGGTATAGCCGGTGGGCGCATTGCGCAGCTTGGGATCGGCCGAGAAGCTGTACTGGGTCTTGGCCATGCACACCGGCAGATCGCCGAAGCCCGTCGTCTCCAGTTCCGCCAGCCGGCGCTCCGCATCCGCGCTGAACGCCACCCCATCGGCGCGATAGATCTCGCGGGCGATGGTCTCGATCTTGGCCTTGAGCGGCATGGCGTCGGGATAGAGGGTGCGGAAGCTGGCGCCCTTGTCCGCCAGCGCCTTCACCTCCAGCGCCAGTTCCTCGGCGCCCTCGCCGCCGTCCGCCCAATGGCTGCACACATGGACGTTGACCCCGAGGCCCGCCAGCATGCCGCGCACCGCTTCCACTTCCGACGGCGTGTCGGACAGGAAGCGGTTGAGCGCGACCACCACCGGAATGCCGAACTTCTGCATGTTCTCCACATGGCGGCGCAGATTGGCGGCGCCGCGCACCACCGCGTCGGGATCTTCCCGCACCAGATCCTTGAGGCCGACGCCGCCGTGCATCTTCAGCGCCCGCACGGTCGCGACCACCACCGACACCGCCGGCGAGAGCTCGGCCTGCCGACACTTGATGTCGAGAAACTTCTCGGCCCCCAGATCGGCCCCGAAGCCGGCTTCAGTCACCACATAATCCGCCAGCCGCAGGGCGCTGCGGGTGGCGATCACCGAGTTGCAGCCATGGGCGATATTGGCGAACGGCCCGCCATGCACGAAGGCCGGCGTGTGCTCCATGGTCTGCACCAGATTGGGCTGGAAGGCGTCGCGCAGCAGCGCCACCATGGAGCCGATGCCCTTCAGCGCCTCGGCGCGCACGATGGCGCGGCTGCGGGTCTGGGCCACCACCATACGCGACAGCCGCGCTTCCAGTTCCTCCAGCGTGCGCGAGAGGCAGAAGATCGCCATCACCTCGCTGGCGACGGTGATGTCGAAGCCGTCCTCGCGCGGAAAACCGTTGGCCGGGCCGCCCAGGCCGACGACGATGGAGCGCAGGGCACGGTCATTGAGATCCACCACCCGCTTCCAGGCGATGCGGCGGGTGTCGATGTCCAGGGCGTTGCCCCAGTAAATGTGGTTGTCGATCAGCGCGGAGAGCAGATTGTGCGCGGCGCCGATGGCATGCAGATCGCCGGTGAAATGCAGGTTGATGTCCTGCATGGGCACGATCTGCGCCCGCCCGCCGCCGGTGGCGCCGCCCTTGGCGCCGAAGCAGGGACCGAGCGAAGGTTCGCGCAGGCAGATGGCGGTCTTGGCACCGATGCGGTTCAGCGCGTCGCCCAGCCCGATGGTGGTGGTGGTCTTGCCCTCCCCGGCCGGGGTCGGGCTGATGGCGGTGACCAGGATCAACTTGCCGGTGGGGCGCGGCTCGATCTCCTTGATGTAGTCCAGGGAGAGCTTGGCCTTTTGCGGCCCGTAGCGGAACAGGGCCTCCGCCGGAATGCCAAGCTTGGCCCCCACCGCCTCGATGGGCAGCGGCGTGACGCTGGCCGCAATGGCCGCGTCGCTCATGGGGTCGAGATGGCGGGCGGTGGTCCTGTCCATGCGGGGCATTCCTCAAAGCTGAGGCTGAGACCTAGCGTGTGGGGGGCCTGCCAAGCAAGCGGCCAAGTGTTCGAGTAAGCGGCAACAGGCCGAGGCAGGCGCCTCAATCCCCATCTCGTGGCGCAAAGGCATAGGCGCGCCGCAGCGGCTCAGCCTGCGGAACCAGATCCAGGCGGCCCCCCTCCCCCTCGCCGACAGTGCCGATGGTCTGACCCGCCAGCGCGGCAAGGCCGCCGAACAGCCGTTCGAAGGCATGCGCCAGGGTGCCGTCGGTCAAGCCCATGTCCGGCTCGAACCACTCCAGCACATCGACGCGGCCCGCCAGAGGCGCGAACAACGACAGCCGGGCGGCGAACATGGTGCCGGCCACATAGCCATAATCGGCGGGCAGGTCGGCCAGAGACAGGCGCCGGCTCAGCCGCCGGATCCAGGCGGTGTTTCCCGCCACGCCGGCATAAGTGGCGCCATCCAGCACATGGCCGGCCGCGCCCAGCATGCCGAGCCCGGCATGGTCGGCGAAGGCCGGCAGCAGCCCGCCCTCCCGCTGCAGGCGCGATAAGGGGCCGGACAATTGCGCCAGCCAATCGGCGCCGCGCCCGGCATGGTGGGGGCTGCGCTTGGTGTGCAGCTTGAGAACCAA
>CALRNP020000090.1:0-20394 GCA_943369575.1 Azorhizobium sp. AG788
CCGTGGTGCGGATGCCGATCTTGTTGAGGTTTTCCTGGATCAGCAGCGCGGTCGGCTCGCCCACGGTCGCCGTGCCCACGTCGATGGACAAGGTGGTGTCGAGGCCATTGGGAAAGCCGGCTTCCGCCAGCAGCGCCTTTGCCTTGTCCAGATCGGTTTTGAACGGATAGGGCTGCGGCCACACCGCCTGGCTGGGCGTGGCGCTGGCGGCGCCGTACATGGGCTTGGCGCGACCGAAAAAGGCGTTGTCCTGGATCTGCTGATAGGGCATGGCCCAGGCGATGGCCTCGCGCAGCTTCACATTGTCGAACGGCGGCTTTGCGGTGTTGAGCGCCACGTACCACAGGCAGTTGGGGATCGGCACGCCGACCACCTTTACCTTGTTCTCCTTGATCAGCTGATCGAAATCCTTCGGCGGCAGGCCGGAGGAGAGATCCGCATCGCCCCGCTCCAGCATGGCGCGCCGCGTGCCGGCGGAGGGCACGTCGCGAATGATGATGCGGCGGATGCTGGGCATCTTGCCGTTCTTCCAGCCGTCGAAGCGCGACAGCACGGTCTCGGTGCCCGGCTTCCAGCTGTCGACCTTATAGGCGCCGCCGCCGGCCTCATTGGCCTTCAGCCAGGCCATCGCCCAGGGATCATCCGTGGTGGCGTTTTTTTGGGCGAGGGTGGAGTTGATGATGAAGGGCACCACCACCGCCACATTGAACAGCAGCATCTTGTCCTTGCGCAGATAGTCGATGCGGAAGGTGTGGTCGTCCACCACCACGAACTGCTCTTTCTTCTCCAGCGAGCCGGCGGACATCTGGAAGGTGGGGAAGCCGCCGACGCTCACCGCGCGGTCGAACGACCATTTCACGTCCTTGGCGGTGACCGGCGTGCCGTCGTGGAAGGTGGCGTCCTTGCGCAGGGTGAAGGTGCAGGACATGCCGTCGGCTGCTTCCTTCCAGCTTTCCGCCAGTTCCGGCGCCAGGGTGGCGCGATCATAGGAGAGCGTGCCGTCGGGCAAGGTGACGGCGGCATAGGTCAGCAGGCGGTCATAGACATTCCAGCTGAGGCCGTTGACGGTCTGGTTGGAGCCGACCCCATGCATGTCGAGGCTGTTGGGGCCGAGTTCCTGCACCACCAGCAAGGTCTCGTTGCGGTTCTGTTGCGCCGAGGCGCCGCCGCCCAGCAGCATGGCGAGCCCCAGGGTTCCGGTGCCCTGGAGGAGGCTGCGGCGATCAAATTCCATCCCTGACGGCATTCTTGCTTTCTCCATTCTCACGCGCGCGCATGCAGGGGCGGCCGAGGCCGCCTCTGCCGGAGAATGGTAAGCAAGTCTTATGCCTGAACGTCAGGAAGCGTGGCGCAGGGGCGCGGAATGGGGAATGGCGAGGTGTCCGCGCAGTCGCGCATTCACCTCTCCCGCCAGATCCGCCGCCCCGCCGCAGCCCAACTCGTCGGCCAGGTGACGCAGCGCGGCGGGCGAGGTGTCCAAATCCAGAAGTGCGAGCAAATCCGCGGGCGAGCGCCGCCAGTCCAGAGCCTGTGGCGCGCGGGCGCCGGCAAGCGCATCGAGCACCCTGTCGGCCGAAAGTCGGGCGGCCGCGCGCGGCGAGGGGATTGCGCCAAGGACGCCACCGGACATGCCGCCAGAGGCTCCGCCCGAAACGCTGCCTGGCGCCGCCGCCAAAGCGGCGGCCAGCGCGGGTGTGGCCGCCGCAGCGGCATGGTGATCAGCGGGAAAGCGCAGGACGGGCTGGCCCGCGCCGGTCGCCTGCGGTGCCGAAGGCGGTCGCGCGGTCAGTTCGGCAGCATGCTTGGCGATGGCGGACCGAATGGATGACAGCATGGTCATGGCTCCCTCCCAGGAGACCGGATCTTGGTGTGACGAGACACGTCAACTGACCCTTGCCAGCAATGTTCCGCCCCGATGATGGCGGATGCAAGCCGTTCGTGTGGTCGGACGGGAGAGGCGCCGGACGACCGTGAGCCTGGGCTTTGATCCAGATCATGGTGGCATCTGGATGCCACTTTAAGCTCGCGGCACAATCGGAGGATTTGCCATGACGACCCAGGGGGCCCTGTATCTCTCCGCCGTTCTCGTGATGTTCATCGGCTTTGCCGGCATCCTGGGGTGGACCGACTACACGACGAACAAGCCGCGCTGACGGGCTGCACGCCTCAGCGCGGTTGCATATCTGAAAAGCATTCACTTTAGGTTGTAATTGTGTATCCTGCCACCTCTGATTGAGGAGGGCGGGTATGACCATTGCTGACATTCAGGCAGCGCTTTCGACTGCAAGTCAGGACCCCGGTCCCATCGACGGCATCTGGGGCCGGCGTTCCATTGCTGCGTGCCGGGCCTTTCAGGCGGCCAACGGTTTGCCGGTGACCGGCCTGCCGGACGCGGCCACGTTGGTGGCGCTGGGCATTGGCGCTGGGATGGCGCCGCCTCTGGTGTGGCTGCGGGAAGCCCGCAGCCTGCTCGGGCTCAAGGAGACGCCCGGCTCCGGCAGCACCAAGGAGATCCTCGACATGGCACGGGATCTCGATATTCCTTATGGCAGGGACGACATCCCCTGGTGCGGCCTGTTCGTTGCTCATTGCATCGGTGCGACCCTGCCGCAGGAGGCACTGCCCAAGTCACCTCTATGGGCTCGGGGCTGGCTCAAATTCGGCGATCCGGCAGAGCCGGGCGTGGGAGCGGTGCTGGTATTCTGGCGGGACAATATAGACGGGCCGAACGGCCATGTCGGATTCTATGAAGGCGAGACGGACAGCCATTATCTGGTGCTGGGCGGCAACCAGAAAGACCAGGTCTGCAGCACGCTGATCGATAAACACCGGCTGTTAAAGGCCAGATGGCCCCGCAGCGCCGCGGGCATGCCCTGTGAGCCTCTGGCGGTGGCGGGCCTTGCCGGTGCGATGGTGGGTGGCAAAGAGCACTGAAGCTTGCTGCCGCAGGTAGCCAAGCGCGGTCCACGCGCACCGCTGACGCGCGCGTGCGGCCATTCGCTCCGGCGTCAGACCGTCAGCGTGGCGTAGGCAACTACGGCGCAAGCCGCCAGCAGCAGGGCGCAGAGCAGGCCGGATTCCGGGTAGCGCTGGGAGTGAGGGTGCTCAATCATACCGCCACGTTGCAGGCATGAGCTTGCACGGGGCTGGTTCTGCACTGCGGTGGCGGGGCGGCGGCCGGGTGCCTACAGGTTTCGGCAACAAAAAGGGCCCGGCGCTGAGGCGCGCCGGGCCCTTTTGTTTGGAACGACAGCGGATGCCCGCCGTCTCAGTTGTCCAGGAAGCTGCGCAGCTTGCGCGAGCGGGAGGGGTGCTTCAGCTTGCGCAGCGCCTTGGCTTCGATCTGGCGGATGCGCTCGCGAGTCACGCTGAACTGCTGGCCCACCTCTTCCAAGGTGTGGTCGGTGTTCATGCCGATGCCGAAGCGCATGCGCAGCACGCGCTCTTCGCGCGGCGTGAGTGAGGCCAAAACGCGGGTCGTGGTCTCGCGCAGGTTGGACTGGATCGCCGCATCGATGGGCAGAACCGCGTTCTTGTCCTCGATGAAGTCGCCGAGATGGCTGTCTTCCTCGTCGCCGATGGGGGTTTCGAGGGAGATGGGCTCCTTGGCGATCTTCAGGACCTTGCGGACCTTCTCCAGCGGCATGCCCAGCTTTTCGGCCAGTTCTTCCGGGGTCGGCTCGCGGCCGATCTCGTGCAGCATCTGGCGCGAGGTGCGCACGATCTTGTTGATGGTCTCGATCATGTGGACCGGGATGCGGATGGTCCGCGCCTGGTCGGCGATGGAGCGGGTGATGGCCTGCCGGATCCACCACGTAGCATAGGTCGAGAACTTGTAGCCGCGCCGATATTCGAACTTATCGACCGCCTTCATCAGACCGATGTTGCCCTCCTGGATCAGATCCAGGAACTGCAACCCGCGGTTGGTGTATTTCTTGGCGATGGAGATGACGAGGCGCAGGTTGGCCTCCACCATTTCCTTCTTCGCCTGGCGGGCTTCCTTCTCGCCCTTCTGCACCATCTGGACGATCTTGCGGAATTCCGCGATCTCCAGCGCCGTCTCGGTTGCCAGCGAATGGATGTCGCCGCGCAGGACGTGAATGGCGTCCTTCTCGTGGGCGACGAAGCCCTTCCAGCCCTTCGAGCCGAGCTTGGAGACCCGCAGCAGCCACTTCGGGTCCAGCTCATAGCTCTGGTACTGGCGCAGGAAGTCGTCGCGGGTCACGCCATAGCTCTCGGCCAGGCGCAGCAGGCGGCCTTCCAGGCTCACGAGGCGCTTGTTGATCTCGTAGAGCTGCTCCACCAGGGCGTCGATGCGCGCCTGATTGAGGGACAGCGACTTCACGTCGAGAACCAGGTCTTCCTTGAGCTTCTTGGCCTTGCGCTCCTGAGCGGGCGACAAGGTCTCGTTCTTCAGCTTGGATTCGACGTTCTGGTCCTGCAGGCGGCGCAGCTTCTTGTAGCTGTCGGCGATGCGGTCGAAGGTTTCCACCACCTTCGGCTTGATCTCCAGCTCCATGGCGGCGAGCGACAGGGAATTCTCCATGTCGTCTTCGTCGTCATTGGGCATGGCGCCATCGCCGAGAATGCCGTCCTCGCCCGCCTCGGGGGCCAGCGCGGTCTCGCCCTCGATCATGGCGGGGGCATTCTTGCCCTCGGGGCCGGCGTAGGTGGCCTCCAGATCGATGATGTCGCGCAGCAGCACCCGGCCTTCGGTCAATTCATCGCGCCAGATGATGATGGCCTGGAAGGTGAGGGGGCTTTCGCACAGGCCGGCGATCATCGCCTCGCGGCCGGCCTCGATGCGCTTGGCGATGGCGATTTCGCCCTCGCGGGACAGCAGCTCGACGCTGCCCATCTCGCGCAGATACATGCGCACCGGATCGTCGGTGCGCTCGCCCGGCTCGGACTTGGTCTCGGAGCGCACGACGGCGCGGGGCGCCTGCTCGGTGAGCTCGCCGCCCTCGACCTCTTCCGGCTCCTCGGCCGCTTCGGTCTCCTCGGCCGCTTCCTCGGTCTCGGCCTCTTCGGCCTCGATCACATTGATGCCCATGTCGTTGAGCATGGCGAGGGTGTCCTCGATCTGCTCGGAGGTCACCTCCTCGGAGGGCATCACTTCGTTGAGCTGCTCATAGGTCACGTAGCCGCGGCGCTTGGCGAGCTTAATCATCTTCCGGACAGCCGCGTCCGAGAGGTCGAGCAACGGCCCGTCGGGGGCGTCGACCTCCTTCTCCGGAGCTTCGGTCGTCTCGGTGGCCTGCTTCGCCATGGACATCTCCTGCACATCGCCGCACGACGGCGAAAAGGCGGTGCGCCGCGAATCGACGCGCCCGCCCGCTTCCAACTCAACTCGGGCCCACCCTATTGCGATCCCGTTAAACCAGCCTGAATGCGCCTCCAACCCCTAAACGGCAGGAATGCGCATGGCGGCTCTTCAAAAAGCGCAAGGCAGCTATACTGATCGCGTACCTCCGCGCCCCGATGAGGCGCCGAACCCTTCGACCAGTGCATCCGTCCCTTCGGCGGCCGACAAGCGCTCCCGGACATCCCTCAACCAGGCGAAATTCGCCTCGCTGGGGTCCTCGCCCAAAGAACGTTCAGCTTCCCGTAATTCCCTAGATAGCGTGTAAGCCTTGCGATGCAAGGCCGAGCGCTGCGACCACCAGAGCCGAACATCCTCGGCGCCGGTATCTGGGTATACTGGCCAGTCCATCCGCGGGTTGGCAAGGCCCCGCACGCGCTGGGCCAGCGCGTCCAAATCCTCCCGCGAGAGGTGGGCGGCCAAGGCGTCGCTGTCGTCGGCGCCGTCCAGATGCGCTTCCAGCAGCGCGCGGCGCAGGCGGTCGGCCTCCTTGTTGGCAAAGGGCAAATCAGAGACGTCCTCGCCGAATTCGTCCATCAGCCACGGATGACTGAGCAGGCAGAACAGCAGAAGCGCCTCGTTGCGGGGCAGGCTGGCGAGGGGGCCGCGCACCACGGCGGTGCGCGAAATCTCGCCGCCGGGCATGATCAGGGGCGCTTCGCGTCCAAACCGGCCGCCCCGCGCGTCATTCCGCGCGCCGTTGCGGCCAAAATTGCCGCGCCCGCCGCCGCTGGGCGCCGAGCCCCAGCTGCCGCCCTCGAACCGCCGACCGCCGGAGCGGGGCTCCGCATTGGGTGACAACAGGCGTTTCAGGCGGTCGTTGAGGTCTTGCTTATAATGGCGGCGGACATTTTCGTCCTGGATCGCCGCCACCGCCTCGCCGATGCGCGCCTCCAGCGCCGCGCGCCGCTCCGGCGTGTCGAGATTGGCGCTCTCGGTCTCCCGCGCCCACAGCATCGCCGCCAGCGGCTGCGCCTGGGCCAGGATCGCCTCCATGGCTTCGCGGCCGCCGGCCCGGATCAGATCGTCCGGATCCTGGCCATCGGGCAGGGTTCCGAACGACAGGCTCTTGCCGGGCTTGATGTGCGGCAGGGCGAGGCCGATGGCGCGGAAGGCAGCGCGCTTGCCGGCCTTGTCGCCGTCGAACAGCAGCATCGGCTCTTCCGCCATCCGCCAGAGCAACTGCAATTGCTCCTCGGTGAGGGCGGTGCCGAGCGGCGCCACGGCGCCCTCGAAGCCGGCCTCCACCATGGCGATCACGTCCACATAGCCTTCCACGGCGATGAGGGGCGCGCCCTTCTGGGTGGCGGCGCGGGCGCCGAAGGCATTGTAGAGCAGCGCGCCCTTGTGAAAGAGCACGGTTTCCGGCGAGTTCAGATACTTGGCCGGAACATCCTTCTCCAGCGCCCGGCCACCGAACGCCACCACCCGACCGCGCAGGTCAGTGATGGGGAACATCACCCGGTCGCGGAAACGGTCATAGGGCACGGGAATGTCGTCGCCGGCGATCAGCATGCCGGTCTCGATGAGGTCCGCCACCGGCACCCCGGCCTTGCCCAGCGCCTCTTTCAGCCCGAAGCGGTCCGCGGGCGCATAGCCCAGGCGAAAGCGCTTCTGGGTGGACGGCCCCAGGCCACGATCGGAGAGATAGCCCCTTGCCTTGGCACCCGCCCGCGACTGGAGCTGGTTTTCGAAATAGGCGGTGGCCAGTTCCATCACCTCATGCAGGCCGCGCCGCCGGGCTTCCTTGGCGGCTGCCTCCGGCGTCTCCTGCGGGATGGCCAGCCCGGCCATGGAGGCCAGGCGCTCGACCGCTTCACCAAACGGCGTGCCTTCGGTCTCCATCAGGAAATCGAAAACGTCGCCATGCTTGCCGGAGGAGAAGCAGTGATAGAACCCCTTCTGGTCGTTGACGAAGAACGACGGGGTCTTTTCCGCATTGAAGGGCGAGAGCCCGGCGAACTCCCGGCCCTGCTTCTTCAGCTTGACGCGCCGCCCCACCACTTCCGACACCGGAAGCCGGGCGCGGATCTCATCGAGAAAGGAGGGTGGAAAGCGCATGCGGGGTTACGGATCTCGGCCAAGCGGAGCATTCTCGCAGCCGTGCAGTATAGCACCGCCCGCGCGGCGCCGCGCGGGCCAACATTCGGATTGCGTCGGGAGGTGAGACGGGGTGCAAGTTATACCCGCTGTCCCCGCTATTCGCCTGGGGACAGCGATTGGAACGGTGATGGGCGCCCGAGGGCGCCCACGCTCACGCCGCGGTCAGCGCGTCCTTGACCCAGCCGGAGGCCTTGCCGAAATCCAGGGCGCCGGCATGGCGCTCCTTCAACAGGGCCATGACCCGGCCCATGTCCTTGATGCCCTTGGCCTCGATCTCCGCCACAATGCGGGCGATGGCGGCGCGGGTCTCGTCCTCGGACAGCTGCTTGGGCATGAAGTCCTGGATGACGGTGATTTCCTCGCGCTCCTGCGCAGCGAGTTCGGGACGGCCGTTATCCTCGTAGATCTTGGCGCTCTCCTCGCGCTGCTTCACCATCTTGGAGAGCAGGGCGCGCAGGTCGTCGTCGGAGATCGGATCCTTGCCGTGGCCGCGGGCTTCGATGTCGCGGTCCTTCAGCGCGGCGTTGATGAGGCGCAGCGTCGAGGTGCGGCACTTGTTCTGGGCTTTCAGCGACTCTTTGAGCGCCGTATTGATGTCGTCACGCAGCACGGGGGTCCTCATAACGTCTGGATGCGCGACCGCAGCGGGCGATGGCCCCGCTTGGCACGCAGATCTGGGGTGGTAAGCGCAGCCCTTGTCACCAGCGGCATCCTCAGGTAGCCGGGCATCGGCGCACAAATTCGCGCGCATGGCTGGCATCGCCGCGCGCAAACCCCTATTTAGGCGATCCATGACGCAGGAACAAGACGCACCCGCTACCGGCCCCGCTGACGGCTGGATCGAACCGAAGCCCACCGCGCTGCTGGTTCTCGCTGACGGTACCGTTCTCGAAGGTTTCGGGTTCGGTGCGGCCACCGAGGGCACCGGCGAGGTCTGCTTCAATACCGCCATCACCGGCTATGAGGAGATCCTCACCGATCCCTCCTATGCCGGCCAGATCGTGACCTTTACGTTTCCGCACATCGGCAACGTGGGCACCAATGAAGAGGACATCGAGACGGTGTCCGCCGCCGCCGTTTCCGGCGTGCGCGGCGTGGTGGTGCGCAGCGCCATCACCGATCCGTCCAACTATCGCGCCACCCGCGACTTGGATGCCTGGCTGAAGGCGCGGGACATTCCCGCCATCAGCGGCATCGACACCCGCGCCCTGACCGCGCTGATCCGCGAGGGCGGCATGCCCAATGCGGTGCTGGTCTACAATCCCGACGGCGTGTTCGACATTCCCGCCCTTCAGGCCCGCGCCAAGGCGCTGCCGGGACTGGAAGGCATGGACCTGGTTCCGGGCGTCACCTCGGCGCAGCGGTTCAACTGGGACCAGACGGAATGGGCCTGGAATGCGGGCTACGGCCGGCAGGAGGCGCCCAAGTACCATGTGGTGGCCATCGACTATGGGGTGAAGCGCAACATCCTGCGCCTGCTGGCCAGCGCCGGCTGCAAGGTGACCGTGGTTCCCGCCACCACCAGCGCCGCCGAAGTGATGGCGCTGGCCCCCGACGGCGTGTTCCTCTCCAACGGCCCCGGCGATCCGGCGGCCACGGGCGAATATGCGGTGCCGGTGATCCGCGAATTGATCGCCAAGGACATCCCCACCTTCGGCATCTGCCTCGGCCATCAGATGATCGGCCTGGCGGTGGGCGGGCGCACCATCAAGATGCACCAGGGCCACCACGGGGCGAACCACCCGGTGAAGGACCTGACCACCGGCAAGGTGGAGATCACCTCCATGAACCACGGCTTCGCGGTGGACCGCGACAGCCTGCCGGCCAATGCGCAGGAGACCCATGTCTCGCTGTTCGACGGCTCCAATGCCGGCATTTCGCTCAGCGACAAGCCGGTATTCTCGGTGCAGTACCACCCCGAGGCCAGCCCCGGCCCGCGCGACAGCCACTATCTGTTCCAGCGCTTCGTGGATCTGATGGCGAGCCGCAAGGCGGCGTGACGGCTGACCTGAACAGGCCCTGAAAAAAGAAAGCGCCCGGCCGAACGGTCCGGGCGCTTTTCTTTTGGGCGCTCTTCTCCCTGGGCGCTGCCTCAGTCCAGGAAGTCGCCGTGGGCTTCCACATGCTTGGCTAGGCCCAGCGTGTGCTCGCGCACCAGCCGCTCCGCCAGATCGGCGTCCCGCTTCTCAATGGCTTCGACGATGCGGGTATGGTCGAGGATCGAGCGCTGGGCGCGGTGGTCCTGGCCGATGGTGACCTTGCGTACGCCGCGCATGTGCGGGAACAGATTGTCGGTGGTCTCTGCCAGCAACTCGCAGCCGGACATGCGGATGATGAGCTTGTGGAAGGCAAGGTTGGCCTCGGAATATTCCGAGACGAACTCTTCCGGATTGCGGTTGGCGAAGGCGCGGACATTCTCCCGCAGCAGCTTGATGTCGCCGTCCGAGGCGATCTGCGAGGCCAGGCGGGCCGCCATGCCCTCCAGTGCCGCCCACACCGTGATCATCTCCAGGATTTCCTGCTTGGTCTTGCGCACGACGAAAATGCCCCGCCGCGGCACCGAGCGCACGAAGCCCTCCTGCTCCAACAGGGTCATGGCTTCGCGGATGGGCGTGCGGGACACCCCGAGCTTCTCCGACAGCTGGCGCTCCTCGAGGCGGATCTCCTCGTCATGGCTATAGATGTCCATCTCCATGATGGCCGCCTTGAGCGCCTTGTAGGCCTTCATCCGGAAGCTCGATTCGGTCTCGATCGGCTTCACGTTGATATCCTGGTACGTCATGTGACCCTTGCCTGATCCAGCCGCGCCGCGCCTCGCAGGGGCGCATTCCACCCTGCATGCCCAATAAAAAGCTGCCCAAACGGGCGCTCCCTATTCATCACCCACGGCGGCGTCACCGGCGAGGCGGGGCGCTGTGGGCGGTTTGGAGCATGCGAATACAAATACTGTGTCGCATTGATCCTTGAACAGGGCAAGCAAGCCTGGAATCGACCCCGATGTTCAGAAAACAGGTTGCAGCGCAACGTAAAAGCGATGCGGCGACTTCGGCGCTGCTTATTGACATTACGTATTCTGCATACCAGCATGGCTCCAATGAACAAGGGCACCAGCCCACGCGGCCGGCCTCAGGCGCTGCAACTCAACCGCGGACGAACCGCGGAGCTCCAGCTAGGTTGAGGAATGCCATGATTACAGTTGACGATATCCTGCGCGAGAAGCGCGATACCCGGATTGTCACGGTGCGCATGAACGAGACGGTGGCTACTGCCGCTCTGATCATGCGGCGGGAGAATGTCTCGTCCGTGGTGGTGAAGGACGTGTGCCGCACCGAAGGCAATACGGTGGTGGGCGTGTTCTCCGAGCGCGATGTCGCCCGCGGCTTGGCCGAGCATGGCGCCAACCTCTCGAGCCTGCCGGTGGCGACGTTTTTGAAGCGGGCGGTGATTTCCTGCACGCTGGAAGACAGCATCGTGACCGTGCTGCGGCTGATGAACGAGCATCAGGTCCGCCATCTGCCGGTGATGGTGGAGCACAATCTGGTGGCGGTCATCAGTGCCACCGATCTGATGCGCCATTACTTGCATGAGTCCGAAGTTGCTTCCCATGCGGACCAGGCACTCAGTGGAATGACGGTGGCTCTCGCTGCACTGCGGTAGACCGAAATCATGGCGGTGGATTGCAAAACATTTGCGACCACCGTTGCGGAATGCTAGTCTACTTTGTACTTGGTATACGTCATACTGTGGACTGTGTGAGAGCGGGGCTTGCCCGCGGATACAGCTTGGATGAATCGCGTTCCAGAGGCCGGCACAAGATCGGCATCGGAAAAATCAGGGTAGGTTCCAGGGGTTAGAGGCATGGCCAAGGCACTCGAAGGCGTGCGCGTACTTGATATGACGCACGTACAGTCCGGACCCTCGGCGACCCAATTGCTCGCCTGGATGGGCGCGGACGTCATCAAGATCGAAATGCCGCGTCGCGGCGACATCACGCGCAGCCAGCTTCGCGATCGGTCCAACGTGGACAGTCTGTATTTCGCGATGCTGAACTCGAACAAGCGCAGCGTGACTTTGAACATCAAGTCGCCCCAGGGCCAGGATGCCCTCGTGCGCCTCATCGCGCGCTGCGACGTATTGGTGGAGAATTTCGGTCCCGGCGTCCTGGAACGGCAGGGCTTCTCCTTCGAGCGGATCCGCGAGATCAACCCCCGGATGATCTATGCCTCCATCAAGGGCTTCGCCGAGGGCACGCAGCAGGATGCCAAGGCCTATGAAACCATCGCCCAGGCCATGGGCGGGGCCATGAGCACCACCGGCTGGCAGTCGGGCCCGCCCACCGCCTCCAGCGCCCAGATCGGCGATACCGGCACTGGCGTGCATTGCGTGGCCGGCATCCTGGCGGCGCTTTACCAGCGGACGGTCACCGGCGTCGGCCAACGCGTGGATGTCGCCATGCAGGACTGCGTGGTCAATCTGCTGCGGGTGAAGCTGCGCGACCAGCAGCGGCTCGCCTCCGGGCCGCTCACCGAATATCCCGGCGCCCCCCAGGGCGACGAGGTTCCGCGCGCCGGTAATGCCTCCGGCGGCGGCCAGCCGGGTGCGGCCCTGCGCTGCGCGCCCGGTGGGGAGAACGACTTCTGCTATGTGATCATCCAGCCCCAGGGCTGGGCGCCGCTGATGCGCCTGATCGGCCGCAAGGACCTGATTGAGGATTCCCGCTTTGCTTCCCACGAGGCCCGCGCCGAGCGGCTGGAGGCCTGCTTCGAGGTGATCGAGGCCTGGACGCGCAAGCGGACCAAGTTCGAGGTGATGAAGGCGCTCTCGGCCATCGACGTGCCCTGCGGCCCCATCCTCTCCACCAAGGACATTCTGGAAGACCGCAGCCTCTATGAGCGCGGCTTTCTGGTGGACGTGCCCCACCCCGAGCGGGGCAATTACGTCACCATCGCATCCCCGATCCATCTCTCGGAGAGTTCCGTCGAGGTGGAGCGGGCTCCGCTCCTGGGCGAGCATACTGAAGACGTGCTCACTTGGATCGGTTTTGAACCTGACGACATCGCCAGCATGCGGACCTCCGGGGCCGCGTGAGTCGTCGCACCAGCTCTTCACATCAGCGAAGAGAATTTTCGCCAGTCAGTCCCGCCGCTTTGCATGAGGGAAAATAACGAGGGCAAGGCGGCTCTCTCCATCAGATAACAAGATCTAAAATCATCAGTAGGGGTTAGGAAACATGGTTGTTGCTCAAGCAGAGGGCAGCTCCGCGCCATCGGTGCGCTGGCTGCAATTGATCGCCGGCATCGTCTGTATGGTGGCTGCGGCGAATATCCAATATTCGTGGACATTGTTTGTCCCCGAGATCCAGTCCGCCAATGGCTGGAGTCGCGCCTCCATTCAGGTGGCTTTTACCATCTTCGTGGTGGTGCAGACCTGGCTGACCCCCATCGAGGGCTATTTCATCGATAAGTACGGCCCGCGCGCCGTTGTCTTGGTCGGCGGTCTGTTCACCGGCCTGTCCTGGGTTGTCAATTCCTATGCCACTTCGCTCAACGGCTTCTATTTCGGCGCCGTGATCGGCGGCATCGGCGTCGGCTGCGTCTATGCCACCTGCGTGAACAGCGCGCTCAAGTGGTTCCCGGACAAGCGCGGTCTCGCGGTGGGCCTCATGGCGGCGGGCTACGGCTCCGGCACCGTGCTGACCATCATCCCGATCGCCAACATGCTGAAGACCTCTGGCTATTCGCAGACCTTCTTCTTCTTCGGTCTGCTCCAGGGCGCGATCATCCTGCTGGCCGCCGGCTTCCTGCGGGCTCCGGGCAATCGGGAAATCGTCTATTCCTCCAACGTCGCGCAGTCCCGCCGGGACTACACCCTGAGCGAAGCGCTGCGGACGCCGGTGTTCTACGTCATGCTCGGCATGTTCATCTGCACCGTCAGCGGTGGTCTGATGGCCGTGGCGCAGCTGGGCGTGATCGCCGAAGACCTTGGCGTGAAGCATGTGGAAGTGAACCTCTACTTCTTCGCCATGGCCGCGCTGCCGTTCGCCTTGATGCTTGACCGTATCCTGAACGGTTTCTCCCGCCCGTTCTTCGGCTGGATCTCGGACCACATCGGTCGCGAGAAGACCATGTTCTTCGCATTCACCATGGAAGGCATCGGCATTATTGCTCTGGGGACGTTCGGCCATAATCCTTGGGCGTTCATTTTCCTGAGCGGTATCGTCTTCCTGGCCTGGGGCGAAGTTTACTCCCTGTTCAGCGCGACGGCGGCCGATACCTTCGGCAGCAAGCATGTCGGCAAGATTTATGGCGTGCTGTATTGCGCCAAGGGCTTTGCCGCTTTGCTGGTGCCGCTGGCGAACATCCTCATGGAAGCGACCGGTAGCTGGGCTGTCGTCCTGTACGTCGTGGCGGCCATGGACCTCACCGCCGCTTTTGCCGCGCTGTTTGTCCTGAAGCCGATGTTGGCCCGCCACCATCGATTGAATGCGGAAGCGGCCAATGCGGTTCGGGATCGCGAGGTTGTCGCCCGCGCCTGATCAACGGTCCCTCAGTCGCCTTCGGGCGGCCCCTCGTGGCCCCGGCTCTGCCGGGGCCTTTTTTTTGAGTTTTGCGCCGCATACCACTCCAAACGCTCCCTGGCTGACAGGGAATGGAATATGCAGTAGCGTATAAAATGGTAATTCCGAGTTTTGTTGAGATGCCTAAATTACATTAAGTGATGTAATTATATGAATATTCATCTCGGAATGTGGAATTAAAGCGTGATATGTTCTTGGTGTTCCGTCGAATTATTGGCGTAATAGTGCTAAAAGTAGCGGTTACATAACGGTAATTAGCGTGTGAGGTGGCCGAATTCCATGCGATCAAGGTGACGGTACGCGAGCTGGTCTGACGCCAAAGAAGACCCGCGAAAAGAATGGCGACCGTCACGGGCCGTTCATCGACTCGCATTCGATGACACCAACGTGTGGAAGGGAAGGAAATGTCGGCAATTCAAACCGCAACCAAGGGGCCGCTCGGCGGCCGCTGGATGCAACTTGTCATTGGCATCGTCTGCATGTCGATGATCGCCAACCTGCAATATGGCTGGACGCTGTTCGTCGAGCCGATCAACGACAAATATCATTGGGGTCGCCCGGCCATTCAGGTGGCCTTCACCATCTTCGTCGTGACCGAGACCTGGCTGGTGCCCATCGAAGGCTGGTTCGTGGACAAGTTCGGTCCGCGCATCGTCGTCTTCATCGGCGGCATCCTGTGCGCCGCGGCTTGGGCGATGAATTCCATCGCCGATAGCCTGACCCTGCTCTATGTCTCCGCGGCCATCGGCGGCATCGGCGCCGGTGCCGTTTATGGCACCTGCGTCGGTTCGGCGCTCAAGTGGTTCCCGGATCGCCGCGGTCTTGCCGCCGGCCTCACCGCCGCGGGCTTTGGTGCGGGTTCGGCCCTGACCATCGTGCCCATCGCATCGATGATCAAGAATGCCGGCTACCAACAGACCTTCCTGGTGTTCGGCCTGCTTCAGGGCGGCGTCGTGCTGCTGCTGGCGCTGTTCCTGTTCGCCCCCAAGGAAGGCCAGGTGCCCAAGACGGTGTCCAAGGGCGTGGTGCAGAGCCGCCGCAACTACGGGCCCGGCGAGATGGCCAAGGCGCCGGTGTTCTGGGTCATGTATTTGATGTTCGCCCTGGTGGCGGCCGGCGGCCTGATGGCCACCGCCCAGCTGGGCTCCATCGCCAAGGACTTCCAGATCGCCGACGTGCCGGTGAGCCTGATCGGCATCACCATGCCGGCGCTGACCTTCGCATTGTCCATTGACCGTGTGCTCAACGGTCTCACCCGCCCGTTCTTCGGCTGGGTGTCGGACAATATCGGCCGCGAGAACACCATGTTCATCGCCTTCGGTCTTGAGGCGGTGGGCGTGCTGGCTCTGGCCCACTTCGGCTCGAACCCGCTGGCGTTCGTGCTGCTGACCGGCCTGGTGTTCTTTGCCTGGGGCGAGATCTACTCGCTGTTCCCGGCGACCTGCGGCGACACCTTCGGCTCGAAGTTTGCCACCACCAATGCCGGCCTGCTCTACACTGCCAAGGGCACGGCTTCGCTGGTGGTGCCGTTCGCCTCGGTGGCGGTGGCCCAGCTCGGCAATTGGGATCTGGTGTTCACCATCACCGCGGCGGTCAATGCCATCGCGGCGCTCATGGCCTTGTTCGTGCTCAAGCCCATGCGTTCGCGCTTCGTGGCCCAGGCCACAGTCGCCGCCTCGGCGGATGTGGGCAAGGTGCGGGCGGAAGTCGCTAAGTAGGAATGCGATCGAGCGGGAGGGCCTCAGCCCTTCCGCGCCGCGCAGATCCCGGCGGGCGTCAGCTCGTCCAGATCCTCGGGTTCGCCCGGGGATCTTTGCGTTTCAGCAGATCAGAGGCCGCGCGGGAAGGACGCCACGGCGGGTTCCACCGCCTCGGGCTCGCCCTTCTGGCCGCCGAAGCTGGCGCGGGGGGCTTCGACCTGGCTGAGCGTCGCGCCGCCGGCCATCACCGGGCTGACGGTGGGAACGGCCGCGCGCAGGAAAGCGCCAGCAGCGGCGACGAGGCGGGAGAAGGTGGTTTCGTTGGCGGTCATATCTGCCTCCGGGGCACGCTCGGCGCGCCTTGCACTTGGGCCGCCACGCCGGCGACCCATCGGATTACGGATGCCATACTGACCTAGTTTCGGTGCTGCGTGGTATACAAAATACGCAGATACAAACGCTGTATCTGCATATCAGTGACCATCAGGAAGGGGCGAGACTTCGCAAGTGCGAAAGCGTTCCAGCCGTTGATCCGGAGGTGCCCTTCGGCACTGCCGTGCCGGTGACGGCGGGCAAAAAGTCGGTTGCCAGCTCCTTGCCGAGCTCGACGCCCCATTGATCGAAGGCGTCTATGCCCCAGACCGCGGCCTCTATGAACACCCGATGCTCATAAAGCGCGATCAGCCGGCCCAAGGTGAAGGGATCGAGCAGCGTATAAGCCAGTGTCACCGAGGGCCGATTGCCTGGGAAAACGCGGTGCGGTGCAATACGTTGGACGGTGGCCTCATCCATGCCTCTGGCGCGGAGCTGCGCCTCCGATTCCGCCCGTGAGCGGCCCCGCAGCAGCGCTTCCGATTGCGCCAAACAGTTGGCGATGAGCAGATCCTGATGGTTGCGCATGCCGGGCTCATGCCCCTGGGCGGCGATCAAGAATTCCACCGGCACCACGTCCGTGCCCTGGTGCAGCAACTGGAAGAAGGCGTGCTGGGAGTTGGTGCCGGGCTCGCCCCACACCACCGGCCCGGTGGGCCGCGTCACCGGCGCCCCATCCAGGGTCACGCTCTTGCCGTTGCTCTCCATGTCCAACTGCTGGAGGTAGGCCGGCAGGCGGGCAAGGCGCTGGTCGTAGGGAATGACCGCGCGGGTGGGATAATTGCAAATGTTCCGGTGCCACAGTCCCACCGCCGCCAGCAGCGCCGGCAGGTTCTGCTCCAGGGGCGCGTGGCGGAAGTGCTCGTCCATGGCGGCGGCGCCGGCCAGGAAATCGGCGAACAGCGCCGGACCCACAGCGATCATCAGCGGCAGGCCGACGGCGGACCACACGGAATAGCGGCCGCCGACCCAATCCCAGAAGCCGAACGCCCGCTCGCGCGAGATGCCGAAGGCCTCCACCTTGTCCAAGGCGGTGGAGACGGCGGCAAAATGGCTGCCCACCGCCGCCTCGCCCTGGGCCGCCGCGATCCAGTCCCGGGCCGAACGGGCATTGGTCATGGTCTCGATGGTGGTGAAGGTCTTGGAGGCGACGATGAACAGCGTGGTGGCCGGATTGAGCGGCTTCAGCACATCAGCCAGATGCGCGCCGTCCACGTTGGAGACGAAATGCAGCCGCGGGCCGTCATGGTAAGGCGCCAGCGCCAGCGTCGCCATGGCGGGGCCGAGATCTGAGCCGCCGATGCCGATGTTCACCACGTCGGTGAAGCGATGATTGTGGGCGCCGGCGATCTGGCCAGAGCGCACGGCGGTGGCGAAGGCGGAGAGCCGCGCCAGCGTCTCGGCAACGTCCGGCTTGACGTCGGCGCCATCCACCAGGATCGGCGCCGTGCCGCTGTCGCGCAGCGCCGTGTGCAGCACCGCCCGGTCCTCGGTGGTGTTGATGTGCGCGCCGGCGAACATGGCGTCGCGACGCTCTTCCACACCGGCGGCGCGCATCAGCGCCATCAGCCCGTCCAGGGCCGGCTCGGTGAGCGAGGTCTTGGAGGCATCCAGCAGCAGATCACCCAAGACAGCGGAGAAGCGCTCGAACCGGCCTTCGGCTTCGAACAGTGCCGCCAGAGGCTGGTCGCGGGTCGCCGTGCGGATCGCCGCAAGCTGTGCCCAGGCGGCACTGAGGGCTTCCGGGTTACGCGCGCCGGCAGCCGGGGAGCGGGACGTTTCGGTCATGGCGAACAAGTCTCCGTCAGGGGCACCACAGCACGTCGAGCGGGCGCGGGCAGTGCAAGAGGATGGCGCGGATGGGACGCTCCGCCGGGTCGCCCGGTTCCCGCGCCGCGTCGAGCACCGCGCGTTTGCTGGCGCCCTCGATATGCAGGAACAGCGCGTCGGCACCCACCAGCGGGCCGAGGGTGAAGGTGATGCGGGGCTCGCTGGCCGCCGCTGCATGCACGGCGATCAGATCCGCATCGGTGCGGGGATCGATGGCGGCTGGCAGCGCGGCAGCGCCGGGAAAGAAGGAGGCGGTGTGGCCATCATCGCCCATGCCCAGCACCACCACGGTCAGTGGCCGCGGCAGGGCGGCGAGGGCGGTCTCTGCCGCGGTGAGGCCGGCCTCCGGCGTCGGATCGCCGGTATAGAGCGGAATGAACGTCGCCGCCGCCGCCGGGCCGCGCAGCAGATGCCGGCGGACCAAAGCGGCATTGGACCGCTCGGAGGTTTCCGGCACCCAGCGTTCATCCACCAGGGTCACGCTCACCTTGGCCCAATCCAGGGGAGCGCCTGACAGCACCTCCAGGAACCGCGCCGGCGTCCGCCCGCCCGAAACCGCCAGCGAGGCGCGGCCATGGCTGGCGATCCGCGCCCGCAGCGCTTCGGCCACATGGGCGGCCAGCGCCTGGGCCAATGCCTGGGGGCCTTCATAGGCGGTGAAGGCGACCGGCAAAGCGGAGGAGGGGGCATTGGTCATGGCGGGCCTCCACGGAAGCAGGCGGGAACAGGGCGCGGCGCGCCTTAGCCGAAAGGCCTGGGCGCGCTTGGGCTCACTCAGGCGGGCGATCAGTCGTCCATCCAGGTGCGGCCATCGCGCTCGATCAAAGCGATCGAGGCCGAGGGCCCCCAGGTGCCGGCGGTATAAGGCTTGGGCGGCTCCCGCGAGGCGCGCCAGGCATCCAGGATCGGGTCAATCCATTTCCAGGCGGCTTCCACCTCGTCGCGGCGCATGAACAGGGTCTGGTTGCCGCGCACCACATCCATGAGCAGGCGCTCATAGGCATCGGGATTGCGCACCCCGAACGCCTCGGCGAAGCTCATGTCCAGCGGCACATGCTGCAGGCGCATGCCGCCGGGGCCGGGGTCCTTGATCATCAGCCACAATTTCACGCCCTCGTCGGGCTGGAGGCGGATGACCAGGCGATTGGCCATCAGCGGCCCCGCCTGATTGTCGAACACCGAATGCGGAATGGGGCGGAAGGCCACCACGATCTCCGACACCCGGCTCGCCAGGCGCTTGCCGGTGCGCAGATAGAAGGGCACGCCGGCCCAGCGCCAGTTGGCGATTTCCGCCTTCAGGGCGACGAAGGTCTCGGTGTCGCTCTCCGGCGAACCCAGCTCATCCAGATAGCCGGCCACCGCCCCGCCGGAGGAAGCGCCGGCGCGATACTGGCCGCGCACGGTCAGGTGCGGCGTCGACTTCTCGTCCATGGGCACCAGGGCTTTCAGCACCTTGAGCTTTTCATCGCGCACCGCGTCCGCATCCATGGACACGGGCGGCTCCATCGCCACCAGGCAGAGCAACTGGAGCATATGGTTCTGCACCATATCGCGCAGGGCGCCGGCGGTGTCGTAATAGCCGGCGCGGCCGGCGACCCCCAGGCTTTCGGCCACGGTGAGCTGCACATGGTCGATATGGGCATTGTTCCAGATCGGCTCGAACAAGGCGTTGGCGAAGCGCAGCGCCATGAGGTTCTGGACGGTCTCCTTGCCGAGATAATGGTCGATGCGGAACACCGCCTCTTCGCGGAACACCTTGCCCACCGCCTCATTGACGGCGCGGGCGGAGTCCAGGTCCTTGCCCACCGGCTTTTCCACCACCACCCGGCTCTTGGGCGTGACGAGGCCATGGGCGCCGATGCGTCCGCAGATGTCGTCGAACAGGTCCGGCCCGACCGCCAGATAGAACACCCGGATGCGGTCGCCACCGTCGTCCAGGCGCGCGGCGAGGTCGGCCCAGCCGTCGTCGGAGACCGCATCCACGGCCACATAATCCACCCGGTCCAGGAAGCGGGCGAGGCGCGCCGCCTCGATGGTGTCGATGCCGTCGCGGTCTTCCACCGCGTCCCGCGCCAGGGTCTGGAACTCCTCGCGTGTCATCGGCCGGCGGGAGACGCCGATGATTCGCGCCTCCGGCGGAATCTGGCCGGCTAGGTCCCGTTCGTAGAGGGCGGGGAGCAATTTGCGCTTTGCCAGGTCGCCGGTGGCGCCGAACACCACGATATCGAAGGGATCCACGGTGATGACGCGCGCGACCATTCCTCAACTCTCCGAACCAGAGCCCAGGGGCTCCTCAGACCAGCGTTGTCTGATGTTCTAGCAAATCCTTCGCGTCGATGGTGCGACCATGCAGCGGCAACGTTAAGATCGCGCGGCTCGGCTCGCGGGTATTCACGGAGCGCAGGCGCCGACCGTCCAGCGTCCCTGGCCCGGGCGGCGATCGCGCACTC
>CALRNP020000091.1:0-20363 GCA_943369575.1 Azorhizobium sp. AG788
GTGGCGCCGCCTTGATCAAGGCGGCGGGGCGGGGCGCAAGGCGCTGAGTCGGCGATAGCGGTGCCCTCCGCGGCGTGACCCGGTGCCGAGGCGGAGGCCGCCCGCCCGAGACCGCCACACAACAGGCCATCTTTGCGCCACCTTTCCACGGCCTTTGCCGCGCGGGCGTTTCTGCTATTGTCCGCGCCAAAATCGACCGGATCCGCATCGAACATGGCCATATCCGCACTGGCGTCTCACCCGCGCCGGTCCTTCGCAGTTGAACTCGCCCGCAGGCTTTCCCATGGCCTCGACAGCGCGGCGGCGAGCCATGGGCGCGCGTGCGCGCTGCTGGTTCTGCTGGCCCTGCTGGCCTTCCTGCCGGGATTCGCCTCGATTTCGCCCATCGACCGCGACGAGGCGCGCTTTGCCCAGGCCAGCAAACAGATGCTGGAGAGCGGCAATTTCATCGACATCCGCTTCAAGGAAGACGTGCGGTACAAGAAGCCGGTGGGCATCCATTGGCTCCAGGCCGCCAGCGTCTCGCTGGCTGAAGCACTGACCGGACCCTCCGCCCGCACCACCATCGCCTTCTATCGCCTGCCCTCGCTGCTGGCGGCCATCGGCGCCGTTCTGCTGACCTATTGGGCGGCCCTGCCTTTCGTCTCCCGACGCGGCGCCTTGCTCGCCGGGGTCATGATGGCCACATGCGTGCTGCTCGGCATCGAGGCGCGGCTGGCCAAGACCGATGCCATGCTGCTGTTCACGGTTCTCGCCTCCATGGGCGCGCTGGCGCGGGCCTATATGGCGCAGGAGAGTGGGCGCCCGGCGTCGAAGATCGATGCGGCCATCTTCTGGACCGGCCTGGCGGTGGGCATTCTTATCAAGGGCCCGATGGCGCCGCTGTTCCTCGGCCTCACCATCCTGCCGCTGATGGTGGTGGAGCGGTCCGGACGGTTCCTGCTCGCCCTGCGACCGCTCGCGGGCATTGCCTGGTGCCTGCTGCTGGTGCTGCCCTGGTTCGTGGCGATCTATTTCGTCACCAATGGTACCTTCTACAAACTGGCCGTCGGCGTGGACATGCTGGGCAAGGTCACAGAAGGCCAGGAGGGCCATTGGGCGCCGCCGGGCACCTATCTGCTGCTGATCTGGGGCACGTTCTGGCCGTCGGTCGCGCTGGCGGTGATGGCGCTGCCCTTTGCCTGGCGGGCGCGGCGGGAGCGGGCGGTGACGTTCCTCATCGCCTGGGTGGTGCCGGCCTGGCTGGTGTTCGAGATCACCGCCACCAAGCTTCCCCATTATGTCCTGCCGCTCTATCCGGCCCTGGCGATCCTCACTGCGTTGGCGGTTGAGCGCGGGGAACTGGAGAAGGTGGGCCGCCGGCTGCGCGATTTCGTCTGGTTCTGGCCGACCTTGGGCGCCACGCTCTCCATCGCTCTGGCTGTCGGCTTCTATTACTTCGGCGACGGGCTAGCGGTGGCGGCCTGGCCGGTGCTGGTGCTCGCGGTCCTGCTCCTGGTTCTGGCGGCCCAGTCGGCTGTCGCCACCGGCCCGGTGGCGGCTTTCCTCATTGCGTCGTTGGGGGCGCTGGTTCTCTACACCGGCGTCTTTCATGAGATCGTTCCGCATCTGCGGTCGCTGTGGATTTCCGAGCGCCTTGCCGCCATCGCTCGCGACAGCGGCTGCCCGGCGGACCGCATCGCCACCGTGCCCTACCAGGAGCCGAGCTTGGCCTTCCTGGCGGGCACCCAGATCCGCTTCACCGATCCGGTTCAGGCCGCGGATCTTTTGAAGGAAGGCGGCTGCGCCCTGGCTTTCATCGGCAAGCCGATGCTGCCGCTGTTCACCGAGCGGGCGCAGGCGGTGGGCCTCAATGCGCAATTGATCGGGCAGGTGGACGGCTTTGCCTATAATGGTGGCCGTCGGCAGGAAATTTCGGTGTTCCGCAGCCAGGAGCCGGCCCGTTGAGCCGGGAGCGGACCAAGGACGACGTCCGCAGATTGGCGCAAGGGCTGGCGCTGGACGCCCGCTCCGCCGTGACCGGCCTGTTCGCGGCGTTGGAGGTGCTGCGCCGTCGGCCCCGTCGCGGCGTCGCCCCGCGCATTCCGCTCGATGGCCTTCTGGAACTGCTCATTCTCTTCATTCTGGTGGGGTCCGTGGCCGCCGCCTCGATGATCCTGCTGGATCCGCTCATTCCCGGTCTGCGTGCCCGCGTGCCGTTGGAAGTGGTGCGCTTTTTCGAACGGGTCACCGATCTTGGCCTGGGTTCGGTGGTGCTGTGGCCGCTAGGGTTGGTGCTGCTGGCGACCCTGGGCGCGATGGCGCATTTCGATCCCCTGCGGCGCCGGGTGGCGGCGGCGGTGGCGGCGCGCCTGGGCTTCGTCTTCATCTGCGTGGTCGGGATTTCACTGCCGGTCTTGTTGGTCAAATACGCTCTCGGTCGCGCCCGGCCCAGCGCCGCCTTGATGCTGCCGGGGCCGAATGCGCAATTGACGTTCGACTGGTTCGCCATGCGCCCGAGCTATGCCAGCTTCCCCTCCGGCCATAGCACTGTGGTCTTTGCGGTGGCGGTGGCGCTGGCGGCGCTCTATCCCCGCGCGCGCTGGCCTTTGGTGGCGCTGGCGGTTCTGGTGGCCTCCTCGCGCGTGGTGCTTGGCTCCCACTATCCCAGCGACGTGCTGGCCGGGGCTGCGCTTGCCACCGCCTTCACCCTGTGGATGGTCAAGGTGTTTGCCGCCAAGCGCCTGGTGTTTGCGGTGGCCGCCGACGGCACCATCTCTCCCAAGGCGGGGCCGTCCATGCGGCGGGTCCTCGCCCTGTTTTCCCCCTCGCACCGGGACGTGGGTCTCGAAGAGGCACGATCTTGACTTCCACCTTTGCCGGCTTTGCCGGAACGCCACGCCTTTCGGTGATCATTGCGGTCAAGAACGAGGCGGGGAATATCCTGCCGCTGATCGGTGAGATCGACGCGGCCATGACCGAGCCGTTCGAACTGATCTTCGTCAATGACGGTTCCACCGATGCCACGGCGCAAGAACTGGCGCAGGCGGCGGGTACGCGGCCATACATGCGCGTCATCAGCCACGCCGCCTCCTGCGGCAAGTCGGCGGGCGTGAATACCGGGGCGCGCGTGGCGCGGGGCGAGATCCTGCTGCTGCTGGATGGCGACGGCCAGAACAATCCGGCCTATTTTCCCGACATGGTGCGGTTGCTGGACCAGGGTGGCCCCCGCGTGGGCATGGTCCAGGGCGAACGGCAGGGGCGCAAGGACACGGCGTTCAAGCGCTTTCAGTCGCGCACGGCAAATCGTGTGCGGCGCGCCTTGCTCAATGACGATACCCGCGATACGGGATGCGGTCTGAAGGCCGTCCGGCGCTCGGTGTACATCGCCTTGCCCATGTTCGACGGCCTGCATCGCTTCACGCCGGCCCTGGTGAAGCGGGACGGTTATGAGATTCGCACCTTGCCGGTGGTCGATCGTGCCCGCTGGCACGGGGTCTCCAACTACGGCTTCTGGAATCGCCTTTGGGTTGGGATCGCCGACCTGCTCGGCGTCTGGTGGCTGATCCGACGGCGGCGGGTGCCGCAGGTCGTGGAGTGAAGGTGATATGCTGCTCGTCCAGCTTCTGAATTCGGTCGGCGATTATCTGCACGACGTGTTCCTGACCCAGATCGACGGCTGGGTCATTCTCGGCTTCATCGCGCAAGTGATGTTCACGGGACGCTTTGTCGTTCAGTGGATCGCCAGCGAGCGGGCCGGCCGCTCCGTGCTGCCGTTCGCCTTCTGGACCTTCTCGTTGGGTGGCGGCACGCTGCTGCTGATCTATGCCTTGTATCGCCGCGACCCGGTGTTCATCGCCGGGCAGGCGCTCTCCACCTTCATCTATATCCGCAATCTGCAATTTGCGTTGCGCGAGCGGCGCGCCGACCGCGCCGCGACCTGATGGAATGATGTCGCGGCGGCGTTGGGCCGCCGCATGCATCTTTGGGCCTCAGGCCGCCGCGCGCATCTTGGTCAGGGCCTGATCGAGATCGGCGATGAGATCGGAGGGCTCTTCCAGTCCGATGTGCAGGCGCACCGCCGGCCCTTCGCTGGTCCAGGTGGTGGCCGTGCGGTAGTCGCTGCAATCGAATGGGATGGCCAGGCTCTCGAAGCCGCCCCAGGAATAGCCCATCCCGAACAGCCGCAGCGAATCGAAGAAGGTCGCCACCGCCGCTTCCGGAACCGGGTTCAGGATCAGGCTGAACAGACCGCAGGCGCCGGTGAAGTCGCGCTTCCAGATCGCGTGGCCCGGATCGCTCTCCAGGGCTGGATGCAGAACGCGCGAGACATGGGGAGAGGCCGCCAGCCAGCGGGCGACTTCCAGTCCCGAACGCTGGTGGCGCTCCAGTCGCACGGCGAGGGTGCGAAGCCCGCGCGAGCCGAGCGCGGCGTCGTCGGGACTGACGCAGATGCCCATGTCGCCATGGGTGGCGTGGATCGCTTTGCGCGCCTTGCCTACCGCCGAAATGGTGCCGAGGTTCAGATCCGCATGGCCACCGAGATATTTGGTGCCGGCCTGGATCGACACATCGACGCCGAAGGCATGGGGCTTGAAGAACAGCGGCGTCGCCCAGGTATTGTCGATCAGGGTGAAGACGTCCCGCTCCCGCGCCACTGCAGTGATGGCGGGAATATCCTGCATCTCAAAGCTTTGTGATCCGGGGGCCTCAAGGAAGATGGCGCGGGTATTGGGGCGGATCAGGTCAGCGATGCCGGCGCCCACCAGCGGGTCGTAATAGGTGGTCTCGACGCCCAGGCGGCTGAGGATGGTATCGCACAGCCGGCGGGTGGGCCGGTAGGTGGTGTCCACCATCAGCAGGTGATCGCCGGCGCCCACCAGCGACACCAGGGCGATGGAGATGGCCGACAGGCCGGAAGGCGTCAAAAGGGTGCCGTCACTGCCTTCCAGCGCCGTGATGGCGTTCTGGAGGGCTTCCGTGGTGGGGTTGCCGCGCCGCCCATAGCTGTAGCGTCCGCTGTGATCCACCAACTCCTGGTACGTGCGCGACAGCACCGTGGAACCGCGCACCACCGGCGGATTGACGAAGCCGTCGAAGCGAAACGGGTCCAGCCCCAGATGGGCCACGCGGGTGGCGGGGGCGAGGGTCGCATCATCATCGGCGGACTGGGTCATGGGCGAATTCTCCGAATTGCCTAGAACGGCATCGTGCGCAACGCGGCGGCAGCTATTGACCGTGCGTGCACAACGGATTGAGATGCTCCCATACGACGTCCGGGGGAAGGACGTCTATTCTCCCGTGCCCGGGCGGGACGTCGCGCCCGGCATCATAACCCCCGATGGGGGAACCATAAGAGAAGGGACGACCTGTGAAACGCATCCTGATCGCAGCGTTAGGTGTTATCGCGCTCGGCGCCGGCGCGGCAAAAGCCACCACGCTGGACGACGTGAAGGCGAGGGGCGCTCTCAATTGCGGCGTGACCCAGGGCCTGCCCGGCTTCTCCAGCCCGGACGACAAGGGCAACTGGACCGGCCTCGACGTGGACTTCTGCCGCGCCGTGGCGGCAGCCATCTTCAATGATGCGACCAAGGTGCGGTTTACCCCGCTCAGTGCCAAGGATCGCTTCACCGCGCTTCAGTCCGGCGCCATCGACGTGCTGTCGCGCAACACCACCTGGACCATGTCGCGCGACACCACCCTGGGCTTCAACTTCGCCGGCGTGATGTATTACGACGGCCAGGGCTTCATGGTCCGCAAGTCGCTGGGCATCAAGTCGGCCAAGGAACTCAACGGCGCCTCCGTCTGCGTGCAGACCGGCACCACCCATGAGCTGAACCTGGGCGACTATTTCCGCGCCAATAACATGAAGTACGAAGTCATCGCCTTCTCCACCATCGACGAGACGGTGAAGGCTTATGATTCCGGCCGCTGCGACGTGTTCACCTCCGACCAGTCGCAGATCTATGCGGTGAAGCTGAAGCTGACCAATGCCGCCGATCACATCGTGCTGCCGGAAGTCATCTCCAAGGAGCCCCTCGGCCCGCTGGTGCGCCATGGCGACGACCAGTGGTTCGATCTGGTCAAGTGGACCTATTACGCTTTGCTGAACGCGGAAGAGCTGGGCGTGACCCAGAAGAATGCCGAGCAGCAGGTCAATTCCGCCAATCCGGAAGTGAAGCGTCTGCTCGGCTCGGATGGCAAGTTCGGCGAAGGCATCGGCCTCAGCAACGACTGGGCGCTGCGGGCGGTGAAGCAAGTGGGCAATTACGGCGAGATCTTCGACCGCAACGTCGGCCCCGGCTCGCCGTTGGGCATCCAGCGTGGCTACAACAAGCTGTGGAACGACGGCGGCCTGCAGTACGGCATGCCGATTCGCTGACAAGACTGCGGCGCCCGGCATCCGGGCGCCGCTTTCGTTTCAGGCCGCCGGCTACGGTGACCTGAGGCGCAAGAACGGCAGCGGGGGGACCGCAGCTGCGTTTGGCGCCCCATTTTTAGGCGGCTCACCGCCATTCCCATTCATCGCCGCCACATCATCGCGTGCAACCGCCGCGCGAGGTCGCAATGGACCGCAGAGTCCCGCACCTCATTTTCACCGAGGGGTAACATGAGCGACGCTAGTCTGCCTGGGGGGCACGAGCCCCGCCGCTGGTCGTGGAACGATCCGAAGCTCCGCTCACTGGTCCTGCAAGGGGTTCTGGCCGTCATCCTGATCTGGATGGCCTGGTCGATCCTGGCCAATGCGCAGGCCAACCTGGCCCGGCGCGGCATTGCCTCCGGTTTCGGCTTCCTGGAAAATTCCGCCGGCTTCGGCATTTCCCAGACGCTCATTCCCTATAATGAATCCATGAGCTATGGCCGCGCCTTCCTGGTGGGCCTGCTCAATACCCTGCTGGTGGCGTTTCTCGGCATCATCATCGCCACCATCATCGGCTTCCTGATGGGCGTGGCGCGCCTCTCCAGCAACGTGGTCATCAAGGCTTTGGCCTCGGCCTATGTGGAGGTGACGCGCAACCTGCCGCCGCTGTTCCAGATCATGTTCTGGTATCTGGCCGTGCTGGCCGCCTTGCCGAACCCACGACAGAGCCTGAGCTTCGGTATCCAGCCAATCCTGAACGGTCTGGCGAGCGGCGCCACCAGCATCGGCCTGTCGCCCATGGCGGCCTTCTTCCGCAGTCTGGCCGGGATGGTCGCGGCGCCGGGCATCTTCGTGAACAATCGAGGCCTCGTGGTGCCGCGGCCCTTGTTCGAGCCCGGCTCGGAATGGGTGGGCTGGGCCATCGTTGCCGGCCTTGTCCTCACCTTCGTGTTGGCCCGCTGGGCCAAGCGGCGGCGGGAAGCGACCGGCCAGCAATTCCCGGTGTTCTGGAGCGGCGTTGCCCTGATCATCGGCCTGCCGCTGGTGATCGCGTTCGCCACCGGCATGCCAGTCGCATTTGAGCGGCCGGAACTGAAGGGCTTCAATTTCGTCGGCGGCGTGCGGGTGATCCCCGAGTTCGTGGCGCTGCTGCTGGCCCTGTCCATCTACACCGCCGGCTTCATCGCCGAGATCGTGCGTGCGGGCATCTCGTCTGTCTCGCGCGGCCAGTCGGAGGCAGCCCATTCGCTGGGATTGAAGCCCGGGCTGACCATGCGCCTGGTGGTGATCCCGCAGGCCATGCGGGTGATCATTCCGCCGCTGACCAGCCAGTATCTCAACCTCACCAAGAACTCGTCGCTGGGCGTGGCGGTGGGCTATCCGGACCTGGTGGCGATCTTCGCCGGCACCACCCTGAACCAGACCGGCCAAGCCATCGAAATCATCGCCATCACCATGGCGGTCTATCTGACCATCTCGGTGCTCACGACCCTGGTAATGAATTGGTACAATCGGCGCGTTGCGCTGATTGAACGCTGAGGGGGCCGCCATGGACGTTTCCACGCCTCCCGCCGTTGCCGGCGCACCCGCCGGCTCCTTCGTCGCCGCCGGCATGATCGCCCCCGAGGCGCCGCCGGTCAGCACCCGCGGCATCTGGGGATGGGCCCGCGCCCATCTGCTGGGCTCACCCACGCAGGTCATCCTCACCCTGTTCGGGTGCTGGGTGTTCTATGTGGTGGTGCCGCCGCTGCTGAACTTCTTCATCTTCGATGCGGTGTTCACCGGCACCGGCCGCAATGCCTGCCTGCCCGAGGTGGTGGGCCGCACGGTGGGGGCCTGCTGGCCCTTCATCGGCGCCAAGTTCAACCAGATCGTCTACGGCTTCTATCCCGAGCCGGAGCGCTGGCGCGTCGACGTGGTCTATGCGATGGGCGCCATCCTGCTGGCGCCGCTGATGATGCCGAAGGTCTCCTACAAACGGCTGAACGCACTGCTCTTCTTCGGGGTCTATCCGGTCGCGGCATTCGTGCTGCTCACCGGCGGCAATCTGGGCTTGCAGCGGTTCCTGCTCAGTGCCGTCGGCTTGGGGCCGGTGTTTTCCGGCATTGGCCAGGCGCTGGGGCTGCGCTCCGGCTTCTGGCACGATTATGTGGCCACCACTTTGCTGCTCGCCGCACTGGCGGCGGCGGTTGCGCCGGTATTCGCCGGCGAGCGCCGCAGCTTCGCCAAGGCGGTGCTGGTCACCTTCATCAGCCTCGGCCTGGTGCTGGCGGCGGTGGACATCAATTTCGGCCTGCCGCCGGTGGAAACCCGGGTGTGGGGCGGCATGCTGGTGACGCTGGTGATCGCCGTCACCGGCATCGTGGCTTCGCTGCCCCTGGGCATTCTGCTGGCGCTGGGGCGGCGCTCAAGCATGCCGCTGGTGCGCATCAGCTGCGTGCTGTTCATCGAGTTCTGGCGCGGCGTTCCGCTGATCACGGTGCTGTTCTTCGCCACCTACATGCTGCCCTTGTTCCTGCCCGGCCAGTTCAATATCGACGGGCTGCTACGGGCGCTGGTGGGCGTCGCCTTGTTCGCCTCCGCTTATATGGCCGAGGTGGTGCGCGGCGGGCTCCAGGCGATCTCCAAGGGCCAGTATGAGGGCGCCATGGCGCTGGGGCTGCGCTCCAGCCTGATGATGCGGCTCGTGGTGCTGCCGCAGGCCCTGAAGCTGGTGATCCCGGGCATCGTCAACAACTTCATCGGCCTGTTCAAGGACACCACGCTGGTGCTGATCGTGTCGATCTTCGATCTGCTGGGCGTGCTGCGGGCGGCGTTCACCGATCCGAACTGGGCCACCCCCACCACCGTCGTCACCGGCTTCGGCTTTGCCGGGCTGTTCTACTTCGTGTTCTGCTTCGGCATGTCCCGCTACTCGCTGGCGCTTGAACGGCGCCTCGACCGCAGCCACCGCAATTGAGGGCGAAACCCATGAGCGCCGATACCTCCGCCGTGAGCGCGGACCCCATCATTGCCGCCGACACCGCCAGCGCCCCGGCCACCGCCGTGGAGCTGATCGGGGTCAACAAATGGTACGGGGACTTCCACGTCCTGCGGGACATCAACCTCACCGTGAAGCGCGGCGAGCGCATTGTGGTGTGCGGGCCGTCCGGTTCGGGCAAGTCCACCATGATCCGCTGCATCAATCGCCTGGAAGAGCACCAGCGCGGCAAGATCGTGGTGGATGGCATCGAACTCACCAACGATCTCAAGCGCATCGACGAGGTGCGTCGCGAAGTCGGCATGGTGTTCCAGCACTTCAACCTGTTCCCGCACCTGACCATCCTGGAGAACTGCATTCTCGCCCCGACCTGGGTGCGCAAGATGCCGCGCAAGGAGGCCGAGGACCTGGCCATGCACTTCCTGGCCAAGGTGAAGATCCCGGAGCAGGCGGGGAAATATCCCGGCCAGCTCTCCGGCGGCCAGCAGCAACGCGTGGCCATCGCCCGCGCCTTGTGCATGCGTCCGCGCATCATGCTGTTCGACGAACCCACCTCGGCGCTGGATCCGGAAATGGTCAAGGAGGTGCTGGAGACCATGGTGAGCCTGGCGGAAGACGGCATGACCATGCTGTGCGTCACCCACGAGATGGGCTTTGCCCGTCAGGTGGCGGACCGGGTGATCTTCATGGATGCGGGGCAGATCATCGAGATGAACGAGCCGGAAGCCTTCTTCTCCAACCCGCAGCACGAGCGCACGCGGCTGTTCCTGTCGCAGATCCTGCACTGAGGCGGTGAGGCGGGGCTCCGGTGAGTCCCGCATCCCGCAAGGAGTGCGCTACGACCGCCTACCTAAGCGGGGCGGGCCCGCATGCGCAAGATGGATCCGAAACCAGGCCTGGGCGTTTCATCTCCACAACCAATGGAGATGACGATGCAGGATGCAGAAGAACGCCGGGAGGACCGCGAGTTCCACGCCGCCGAGGGACGTGGCCCGGCGGGGACCGCAGCCAAGCCCGCCGCGCAAGCCCGCCAAGGGGTGGGATCGGGCCGAATCACCATTGTGCTGGCGGTAGGAATTGTCCTGGTGGCGCTTGGGTTTGCCGTTAGTTACATGGGCGCCGTCTGAGGGCGGTCGCGCCTCAGGATACGAATGGACTAAACGGCGATATTGTCGATGAGCCGGGTCGTTCCCAGCCACGCCGCCGCCAGCAGGCGAATAGGCTCGTTCGCGGTTTTCACCTCTGCCAGGGTCTCCGCATTGCGGGCGGCGACATAATCCACGCGCAATCCGGCCTGGGTCAGACTACTGGCAGCTTCCCCAGCCGCGGCGTCCGGCGCAGTGCCGGCGCGGATGGCGGATGCGGCCGTCGTCAGCGCCCGATGGATGAGCGGCGCGGTGCGGCGGTTGCCCTCGCTCAGGTAGCGATTGCGCGAGGACAAGGCGAGGCCGTCGGCTTCGCGCACCGTGGGGCCGGGGACGATATCCACCGGCAGATCCAGGTCTCGCGCCATCTGGGTCACCACCCGCAACTGCTGGTAGTCTTTCTCGCCGAACACCGCGACGTCGGCGCCGCTCTGGGTCAGAAGCTTGGCCACCACGATAGCGACGCCGGAGAAGAAATGCGGCCGGAACTCGGTTTCCAGCCCCAAAGCGGGGCCCGCCAAGGCGATTTGGGTGCAGAAGCCGGTTGGATACATGTCCTGCGGACCGGGCGCATAGACCAGATCGACGCCCGCCTGCCGCAGCTTTTCCACGTCTGTATCAAACGTGCGCGGATAGCGTGAAAAGTCCTCGTTCGGTGCAAATTGCGTGGGATTCACGAAGATGGACACCGCGACCCGCCGGGCAAGGCCCTGGGCTTGACGCACCAGAGCAATGTGGCCGTCATGCAGGGCGCCCATGGTCGGAACCAAGGCGAGGGTTTCCCCCGCATCGCGAAACCGCCGCACCGCTGCACGCAGTTCCGCGACACTCGCGGCCACCTGCGGACCCTGTGCCAGACGCGCCTCACCCATGTCATCCTCCCCAGGCCCAAGCATCCATTTGGGGCCGCGACCCTAAAGGGCGTTGGGTGGGGAGGGAAGCGGCGCAAAGGGGATTTCGCCGGCTCCTGCGCGCGCCCTTGGTGTTGGGGCAGGGAGAGCCTATTTTCTCAACATGCTTCACCGTCTCCCCGGCTCGCGCCGCGCCCCTTCCCATGCCCGACTCTAAGCCGCAATTGCCCCGAGGTGCGCCCTCGGCCGCGCGGGACATTGACAGCTTCCTGGATGCGGCCCGCGCGCTGGGGCCGGTGCGGCCGGGGCCTGGGCAGGGGCGGCTGGCGTTTGCGCTGGATGCCACCGCGTCGCGGCAGCCCACCTGGGATCTGGCCTGTGCCCTCCAGACGGAGATGTTCGACGTGGCCGCCGGTCTTGGCGGGTTGAAGGTCCAACTGATCTATTATCGCGGCGCCGACGAATGCCGCAGTTCCGGCTATGTGGGCGACACCCGCGCTCTCGGCCGCCTGATGGGGCAGATCACCTGCCAGGGTGGCCGCACCCAGATCGGCCGGGTGCTGCGCCATCTCCAGGGGGAGGCGGAGCGCTCCGGCCTCAAGGCGGGCGTGTTCGTGGGCGACGCCATGGAGGAAGACCCCGAGGCGCTGCTGCGGGAAGCTGGGCGGCTCGGCGTCCATGGCATGCGGCTGTTCGTGTTTCAGGAGGGCGACAATCCCCAGGTGGAGCGCACGTTCCGCGAGATGGCGCGTCTCACCGGCGGCGCTTGGTGCCGGTTCGATGGCGGGGCAGCGCATGAATTGCGGACCCTGCTGCGGGCGGTGGCGACCTATGCCGCCGGTGGCCAAAGCGCCTTGCTGGCTTCGTCCGACGCGGGGGCGCAGCGTTTGATCGCGGCCATGGGCCGCTCGTCGAACGCTGGATAATCTCAGGCCCATTCGGCCTGAACGCGGAAACTTGCCTATGTCACAAGAGGCCGATTCATCGCTAGAGAAGGCAGAGCATGATGCCGCCCGATAGCCGGTCCCCGTGTTTCGACATGCGGCTCCAGGAGAGGTCCAAATGGTAAGCGTACTGGCGGGACTGCTGCTGCTGGGGGTGGGGCTTTATGCCCTCAGGATCTGGAGCGGCATGGATGCCAAAGCTCTGACGCGCCTCGTCATCCGAGTTGGCGCCTATCTGTCGCTGTCGGCGGCGCTCGGGGCCCTGCTGACGGGCCGGTTCGGCGCCGCGATCCCGTTGGCGGTCCTCGGCGTCGCCTTGCTGGGCCGGGTCAACCCCGGCGGTCTGGCAGGCCAGTTCAAATCCATGTTCGGTGGCGTCTTCGGCGGTCAGGCGGCACCGCGGGTGTCCCGGGTCCGTTCGCCTGTGCTGGAAATGGAGCTGGATCATCGCACCGGGGCGCTCAGCGGCCACATCATTGCCGGGCCGCAGGCGGGGGTGTCCCTGGAGATGCTGGACCTACCAGCGCTCCTTGCCCTGAGGCGGACCCTCGATCCCCAGTCGCTGAGCCTAATCGAAGCTTATCTCGACCGCCGGGCGCCCGCTTGGCGTGAGCACGCTCAGGGTGATGCGGGTCGGGGGGATATGGGCGGTGGCGGACACCGACCGGCCGATTCCGCGATGACCGAAGAAGAGGCTCATCAGGTTCTTGGGCTTGAGCCGGGCGCCGACGAGGCGGCGGTGCGGGCGGCGCACCGGAATCTGATGAAAAAACTCCACCCCGACCACGGCGGCTCCGGCTATCTCGCCGCGCGGGTCAATCAGGCCAAGGATGTGATCCTGCGCCGACATGGATGATGTCCCTCGATCGACTTTTCAGTGCCGTAGAGTCATGCAGGCAAAGTCGTTGCGCTGGAGTAAACGGCAGGCTTCCTTCGCTTCTTTTTCGCTGAGACCGGCAAAGCGGGCGCGGTAGATGTCAGACGCGCCTTTCTCCACCTTCTCGGTGTAGGGATCGGCGCCGCCGAGCACGCGTCCGGCCTTGCTCTTGGCCACATCCAGCTTGGCGCGGGCTTCCTTCTCGGCCCCAAAGGCGCCGATCTGGATGATCCAGCCGGAGCGGGGCGGAGTGGCCGCCTGAGGAGCCATGGGAGCGGCAGAGGCGACCTTGACCGGCTTGGGGGCAGGGGTGACGGTCGGTACCACGGCTGCGGCGGGCAGAGCCACCGGGCCGGCGGCGGCGGTGCGCACGCCGGGGCTGGCGGCCTGGGGAGCCGGTGTCCGGGGCGCGAGTTGAATATCGGCAGGCGGAGCCAGGGTGGCTGCCTGCGGCGCCACATAGCCCAGCACCTGGGTGTCAGGCGCGGTGAACGTCTGTGCCTGCACCGGATTGGTGACCGGGCGGCTGATGGTCACGGTCCTGACCGCCACCGGCTTGATCGGCTCGGCGGAGCCGGGCGCCGGGGTGCGGGTCGGAATGGTGGCGGTGGTGACCGGATCAGCGCTGACATAAGCGACGCGCTGCGGCGCAGGCAGCGGGGCCGGAGCGCTCTGAAGCTCGGCCTGACGGACGGGCGCCGGCGCCGGGGGGGCCTCGCGGGCGGCGGTTTCCACCACCTTCGGGGCGGTGCGGCCGCCGGCATAGGCGCGGGGCAGCGCTTCGGTCACCAGGCTAGCCATGCGGTTGTCGCGGGAACTGCCGCTGGAGCCACCCAGCACCACGCCGATGACGAAGCGGTTATCGCGGTGGACCGAGGTGACGAGATTGAAGCCTGAGGCGTTGGTATAGCCGGTCTTGATGCCGTCGACGCCCTCGATGCGGCCCAGCAGCCGGTTGTGGTTGCCGATGGTCTCGCCGCGATAGACAAAGCTGCGGGTGGAGAAATAGCGATATTCGCGCGGGAAGCGATCCTGGATCGCGCGGCCGAGGATCGCGAGATCGCGGGCGGTGGTCACTTGGCCGGGATTGGGCAGACCGGACGCATTGCGGAAGGTCGTGCTGTTCATGCCGAGCGCCCGGGCCTTGCGGGTCATCATGTCGGCGAAATTGGATTCGGAGCCGCCGATGGACTCGCCGATCACCACGGCGACGTCATTGGCCGAGCGGGTGACGATGGCCTTGATGGCGTCTTCCACCTCGATGGTGCTGCCGGGCCGAACATTCAACTTCGATGGCGACTGCGAGGCGGCTTTCGCCGAGACCGGCAGTTCGCTGTCGAGCTTGAGGCGCCCCGCCTCCAACTGCTCGAACAGCATGTAGAGGGTCATGATCTTGGTCAGCGACGCCGGATGGCGCAAGGCGTCGGCATTTTCCTCGTACATCACCCGGCCGGTATTGCCGTCCACCACGATGGCGGCGGTGCCGCGACGCCAGCCGGAGGAGGAGTCATCGTCGGACTTGCGGGCGGAGGTCTGGGCCGCGCGCTGCTTCTTGCTGGACTTCGCCTCGGCGCCGCTCGCCATCACCGAGATCGCCGCCATGACCGTCAAGGCGACAAGTTTCGTGGTGAAGGGGGTGCCGAAGGCCAAGCGCATGTAACTGGTTCCGTCTGTCAGCCCGGTGGGCATTGGTAATCAGGGGGGCACCGCGGCAGGCAGATGACTTGCCACCGCCGATGCGGACGACCCATGCCGGGAAATTGACCGATGTTGCAGCCTAAGAACGGGCGGTTACTAAGGCGTAAACCTGGCGCCAAAACACTTAGCTTGCCATATTGTGCAGTGCACAAAAATCGCTTGACGTTTATGGTGCGGTGCACGATATTCAGCATCGAGCGGGGGGAAACTCGCTCAGCGGCGGCAGAGATGCCGCTGATGGACGTCTAAGGATGGAGACTCTCGATGGTTCAGGGACCCGAGCAATTTCAGAAGATCGGCAAGGAAAACGTGGATCTGGCGATGAGCAGCTTCGGCGCGCTCTCGAAGGGTGCGCAGGCGATCGCCATCGAAGTAGCGGACTACACCAAGTGCTCCTTCGAGCAGAGCACCGCCACCCTGGAGAAACTGCTGGGCGCCAAGACCCTTGAGCAGGCCGTCGAGATCCAGCAGACCTACCTCAAGACCGCCTACGAGGCTCTGGTGGCCGAAAGCGCGAAGCTGGGCGAGCTGTATTCGTCGCTCGCCAAGGAAGCCTACAAGCCCTACGAAGCGGCCTTCTCGAAGGTTCGTGGCTGATCTTTTCGGCCCATGATTACGAAAGGCCCGGCGCGACTGGGCCTTTCGCGAACCTTGCCAACGGCGTGATCCGGGCAGGTTTCCAGCATTTCTGCCCAAGGATGGTCTGGCGCTTGCGGGCGTCGCTTCCTATTATCCGGCTAGCGCCATGGCGGCGGACCCCAGGTGGTCGCAGCAACCGGACAAGGCGCAGATGCCGATGATGACAATGCTTGATATGGTTTCAGTCCGATCCCGATCCCCGATGGAATGGCCTCGTGCCGCCGGGGACGACGACAAGCCGCGTCGTGGCGGCAACAACGGCGGCAACAATGGCGGCGGGAACAACGGTGGTCCCGGCACCGCGGTAATCACGCGCACCAAGCCGCAGGTGAAGCGGCCCAGCCTGTACCGCGTCCTGCTCCTGAACGACGACTACACCCCCATGGAATTCGTGGTGCATGTGCTCGAGCGGTTCTTCAGCAAGAACCACGAGGAGGCCAACACCATCATGCTGCATGTCCACCACCATGGCGTGGGGGAGTGCGGGGTCTTCACCTATGAGGTGGCCGAGACCAAAGTGACGCAGGTCATGGATTTTGCCCGCAAGCACCAGCATCCTCTCCAATGTGTGATGGAGAAAAAGTGAGCGCCAGGCAACCATAGTTTGCCATCTATGGTGTGGGGTGAGAGCGGGATCGTCGGTTAGGGTCTTGCGCGGGGGGCAGGCCGGTACAAAGTGTGTTGGAGCGCGTGCATGATCGGGATCCACGGACCGGCTGGGATCTCGACCGTGGCACGAGATAGAGGTGTCGATGCCCACATTTTCCCGCAGCCTCGAACAGTCGCTCCATCGCGCCCTGGCGCTCGCCAATGAACGCCACCACGAATATGCGACTCTCGAGCATTTGCTGCTGTCCCTGGTAGACGATCAGGATGCCGCGGCAGTCATGCGTGCCTGCAATGTCGATCTCGATAAACTGCGCCGCAATCTTGTGGAGTATGTGGACACCGAACTGGAAAATCTGGTCCAGACGGGTGGTGACGACTCCAAGCCGACGGCCGGTTTCCAGCGGGTCATCCAGCGCGCCGTGATCCACGTCCAGTCTTCGGGCCGCGAAGAAGTTACCGGCGCCAACGTGCTGGTCGCCATCTTCGCCGAGCGCGAGAGCCATGCCGCCTATTTCCTGCAGGAGCAGGACATGACGCGGTATGATGCGGTCAATTACATTTCCCACGGCATCGCCAAGCGGGCGGGCATGTCCGAAAGCCGGCCGGTACGCGGCGCCGAGGAGGAGACCGAGACGAAAACCGGCGAGGAAACCAAGAAGAAGGCGGATGCCTTGGACGCTTATTGCGTCAACCTCAACAAGAAGGCCAACGAGGGGAAGATCGATCCCCTGATCGGCCGCCATGCGGAAATCCAGCGCACGATCCAGGTGCTGTGCCGCCGCCAGAAGAACAACCCGCTGTTCGTGGGTGATCCCGGCGTCGGCAAGACCGCGATCGCCGAAGGCCTGGCGCGCCGTATCATCAATGGCGATGTGCCCGAGGTGCTGGCCACCGCCACCATCTTCTCGCTCGACATGGGCGCGCTGCTGGCCGGCACCCGCTATCGCGGCGATTTCGAAGAGCGCCTCAAGCAGGTGGTCAAGGAAATCGAGGCCTATCCCAACGCCATCATGTTCATCGACGAGATCCATACGGTGATCGGCGCCGGTGCCACATCGGGCGGGGCGATGGACGCTTCCAATCTGCTCAAGCCGGCGTTGGCGTCGGGCACCCTGCGCTGCATGGGCTCGACCACCTACAAGGAATATCGGCAGTATTTCGAGAAGGACCGCGCCCTGGTGCGCCGGTTCCAGAAGATCGACGTGGCCGAGCCCACCGTGCCGGACACCATCGAGATCCTGAAGGGCCTCAAGCCCTATTTCGAGGACTATCACAAGCTGCGCTACACCAACGAGGCCATCAAGGCCGCGGTGGAGCTCTCCGCCCGCTACATCCACGACCGCAAGCTGCCGGACAAAGCGATCGACGTGATCGACGAAAGCGGCGCGGCGCAGATGCTGGTGCCGGAAGCCCGGCGCAAGAAGACCATCGGCCTGAAGGAGATCGAGGCGACGGTGGCCACCATGGCCCGCATCCCGCCGAAGTCCGTCTCCAAGGACGACACCGAGATGCTGTCCAACCTGGAGACGACCCTGAAGCGGGTGGTCTATGGGCAGGACAAGGCCATCGAGGCGCTGGCGTCCTCCATCAAGCTGGCCCGTGCCGGCCTGCGGGAACCGGAGAAGCCCATCGGCTCCTATCTGTTCTCCGGCCCCACCGGCGTCGGCAAGACCGAAGTCGCCAAGCAGCTCGCCTCCATCCTCGGGGTGAACCTGCTGCGGTTCGACATGTCGGAATATATGGAGCGCCACACGGTCTCCCGGCTCATCGGTGCCCCTCCGGGCTATGTGGGCTTCGACCAGGGCGGCCTGCTCACCGACGGCGTCGACCAGACCCCGCATTGCGTGCTGCTGCTGGATGAAATCGAAAAGGCCCATCCGGACCTGTTCAACATCCTGCTGCAGGTGATGGACCACGGGAAGCTCACTGACCACAACGGCAAGTCGGTGGATTTCCGCAACGTGATCCTGATCATGACCACCAATGCGGGCGCGGCGGACCTGTCCAAGGCAGCCTACGGCTTCACCCGCAACAAGCGGGAAGGCGACGACATCGAGGCGATCAACCGCACGTTCGCCCCGGAATTCCGCAACCGGCTGGATTCGGTGATCACCTTCGCCCATCTGCCGCCGGAGGTGATCGGCCTAGTGGTGGAGAAGTTCGTGCTCCAGCTGGAAGCTCAGTTGGCGGACCGCAACGTCACCATCGCGCTCTCCGATGAGGCCACCCAGTGGCTGGTGGAGAAGGGCTATGATGAGCAGATGGGCGCCCGCCCCATGGGCCGGGTGATCCAGGAGTTCATCAAGACGCCGCTGGCCGACCAGGTGCTGTTCGGGCGCCTCAAGAATGGCGGCCATGTGCGGGTGGTGGTGGAAGGCGAGGGCAAGGACACCAAGCTGGCGTTCGAGTTCCCCGAAGGCCCTATCACGCCGAAGCCCGACAAGATCGCCCCCGCGGTGGTCAAGCGGGCGCCGCGCAAGCGGACGGCGGCCGCTCGCGCCGGCAAGGATGTCGGAAAGGCCGGCCCCAAGGGCGGGCCGAAGTCCGGCGGGCCTTCGGGCTCGCCGCGCCGGGGCAGCCACGTGCCGAAGGTGCCGCTGGTCAAGGCCTGAGCCGGTTTGACGAATGACGGAACGGGGCGGCTTCGGCCGCCTCTTTTCGTTTGCGGCGCCTCTTTTCGTTTGCGACTTGCGCCAGCTTTGCGTCAGGGCGGATCTTGGCTCATGCCGGCCTGCCGAGCGAGGAAATCGGAGCGCTCCAGCCGGTAGAGCACATGTCGGCGCAGGGGATGGCCGGCGGGCACATTGGGATGGTCGAAATCCTCCGCCGGATCGTGCCGCATGCCCAGGCGCACCATCACCGCGCGGGAGCGCTGGTTGGCGGGCACGGTCAGGGCGATCACCTGCTGCAAGCCGATGCGCTCGAACCCGTCCGTCAGACTCAGGCGCGCGGCTTCGGTCACGTAGCCGCGGCCCCAATAGGCCCGCTGGATGCGCCAGCCGATTTCCACCGCCGGGGTGAAGGCGGCCTCGTACGGCACATGCACCAGCCCAGTATAGCCGATGAAGGCGGAAACGCCTGGCACCTCGATCACCCATAGACCGAAGCCGTGATCGTCGAAATGCCGCCGCATGCGCGCGCCCGCCGCGTCGCTGCCGGCGCGGCCGTCCAGGGGCATCAGGTGTTCCATCACCTCGGGGTCCGCATGCATGGCGGCAAGGCCATCCAGATCCTGGGGGCGCCAGCGGCGCAGGCGGATGCGTTCGCCGATCAAAGCGTCCGGCATCATGCGGCAGGGCCCTTGTCCGACAGCCCCGTGTCCTCTGCCGGGATAAGCGTCCGCCGCAGCGCTTCCGCCACCGCTTGGGAGGGCAGGGGCCGGCCGTCAAGATCGCCAACCGAGCGCAGCCCTAGGCTGGAGGTGAGGAAGATTTCCGATGCCGAGCGCAGATCGTCGCCGGTGATCGGACGCTCCCGCGCGCCGTGCGCGAGGACATCGGCGCGCATCACGCCGGGCAGGGCACCCTCGCTGACCGGCGGTGTCACCAGCGCGCCCGCCACCACCAGGAAGATATTGGCGATGGTGCTCTCCGCCACCCGCCCTTGTGTGTTCAGGATCACGGCGTCGTCCGCCCCGAGGCCATGAGCCTCCTGGCGGGCGAGGATGTTGTCGAGATAGTTCAGCGACTTGATGCGGCTGAGCGGCGAGTGTTCGTTGCGCCGGGTGACCGTCGCGGTCACCAATCGGGCTGGTCCTACCGGGGGCGGCAAGGGCGCCGCCGTCACCAGCAAGGTGGGCGATGGCTGCGCCGGCGGCAGCACGCCGCGCGGCCCGGTGCCGCGGGTCAAAGTCAGCCGCAGCACGGCATCTGTCCATGCATTGGCGTGCAGCAGTGCGGCGGCGATCCGGGGCAGATCGAATGCCGGCAGGGGCAGCGCCAGCACCTGAGCGCCGGCGGCGAGGCGGGCGAGGTGCGCCTCCAGCCGGGCGATCGTTCCGCCGCGCACCGCCAGGGTTTCGAACAGCCCATCGCCGAGGGTGAAACCCCGGTCGCCCGGGGAGATGCGAGCCGCGTCCATATCGATCAGCGCGCCGTCGAGCCATACCTTCATGGTGCGCCGCCACTGACCGCGCGCAGCAAAGGCTGCAGCTTCACCAGGCTCTCCTCATATTCGTCCGCCGGATCACTGTCCGCGACGATGCCGCCGCCGGCCTGCGCCACCAGCGTGTCGCCGGTGCGGGTGAGGGTGCGGATGACGATGCTGCTGTCCATGGCGCC
>CALRNP020000092.1:0-20342 GCA_943369575.1 Azorhizobium sp. AG788
GCTCGCCCGCCGCAAGGCCGGAGCGGACTTCGGCGACGGCCTTGTCGTTGAGGCCGATGGTGACCATCCGCTCAACAATCGAACCGTCCGGCTGGGCCACCTGCACCGCATAGGTGCCGTTCGGGCCGGGCAGGCCGAGGGCGGCGGCGGGAATGGTGAGCACGCCCTTGGCGTTGCCCAGCACGATGTGGACCTCGGCGGTCATATAGGTGCGCAGCCGCCCGTCCGGATTGGGCACGTCGAACACGCCATTGTAATAGATGGCCGACGTGGTGCTGGAGGACGACGTGGACGAGGACGATGTGGTGGTCGTGGTGAAGCTGCTATCGGTCTTCACCGATTCCGGCGCCGGCTCCACGAAGCCGAGCGTGGCGCGAAACGGCCGGTCCGGTTCGCCGAGAATGGTGAAATAGACCTCCTGGCCTGGCTTCACCTTCACCACGTCGGCTTCGGAAATCTCGGTGCGCACCACCATGGTGTCCACCTGCCCCATCACCACGATGGTGGGGGCGGACTGGGTCGCATTCACCGTCTGGCCCTGCTGCGCCACCAGCGCCAGGATGGTGCCGTCGCTGGGGGCGGTGATGCGGGTATAGCCCAGATTGACGGTGGCATCGTTCACCGCCACCTCGGCTTCCGCGATCTGCGCCTCCAGGGAGGCGATCTGCGCCTTGGTGGTGCCAACCGTGGAGGCGGCGTTTTCATAATCCGATTGCGAGGTGATGGTCTGGGACAGCATGCGGGTCTGCCGGGCCAGGGTCAGCTCGGCATATTTCAGCGTCACCAGCTTTTCCTCGCGCTGGGCCCGCGCGTCGGCAAGCTTCGCCTCATTGGTACGCAGGGTGTTCTCCTGGGTCCGGGAATCGATCTCGGCGATGAGATCGCCCGCCTTCACCCGCTGGCCCAGCTTCACCTGCATGGAGACGATGCGGCCGGACGCCTGGGCGCCCACCGCCACGAAGGCGGAGGGCTTGAGAATGCCCGTGGCCATCACGCTCTCTTCCACATCGCCGATCACCACCGGCGCCGTGGTGTAGCTGTCCACCGGCCGGGCGGCGGTCTCATGGCGATAGACCCAGCCGCCGACCACCAGCAGCACCAGAAGCGCCAGCAGGATGAACCACTTGCGCCGGCTTTGCCGGGGCGGACCGGAACGGCCGCCGCCCGGGCGCGGCGCCTGCGGAGCGCCCGGCAGGATGGGATGGGCCGGCGAGGCGGGGCCCGGTGCGCCGTCGTGCCGGACGGGCGCTTCGCTGCGCAGGGGCGATACGGGCACGATGCGAGGGCTCTGCATGTCAGTCTTCCTTGCCCGAGAGGGCGGGCAGCGCGGATGCCGGCGGGAAATGCGGGCCGGTGTTCACGTCGATCACTTCCGGCTTGGAGCTGTTGACCGCTCCATCCCAGCCGCCGCCCAAAGCCTTCTGCAGCGAGATATAGTCGGTGGTGATCAGCACCCGGCTTTGCAGCAGCGAATCCTGGGCGGAATAGGCCGAGCGCTCCGCATCCAGCACATCGAGGAAGGTGGCGCTGCCCGCCTGATACTGGGCGCGCGACAGCCGCGCGGCATCGCCATAGGCGCGTGCGGCCTCGGTGAGCTTGCCGGCGCGCGTGCGCTCCTGCGCCAGCGCCACCAAGGCATTCTCCACATCCTCCAGCGCGGTCAGCACCGTGGACTTCAACGCCACGTAATATTGGTCGCGCTCGGCGGCGGCCAGATCCACCCCCGCCTGGAGATTGCCGGCATTGAAGATGGGCAGCGACAGCGAGGGACCGAACGACCAGCTGATGCTGGAACCCTTGGCCAGATCGCCGGCCCGCAGGGCGTTGGTGGCGAGGCTGCCGGTGAGGCTGACGGACGGGTAAAGCTGGGCCTGGGCATTACCGATGCTGGCGGTGGCCTGCGCCAATTGCCGTTCCGCCGCCCGCACATCGGGCCGGGCGGTGAGAATGTCCGCCGGCACGCCGGTGGTGATCGGCAGGCGGGGGCCGGGAATGGGCCCGGTGCGCTGCATCTGTGCCAGCAGCGCCGCCGGTTCGCGCCCCAGCAATATGCCGAGGCGGTGGACCGCCTGGGCATAACTGGTGCGCAAGGTGGGAATATCGGCCTCGGTGCTGGCGGCCTGGGCGGTGGCCTTGGCCACGTCCACGGCGGAGGCGGAGCCGGCCTCGTATTTGCGCTGGGTGAGTGCCGCGGTTTCGCGCTGGGAGGCGGCGGTGCGGGTGGCGAGATCGATGCGGGCCTGATAGCCGCGGGCCTGGACATAATAAGTGGTCAGGTCGCCGATCAGCGTCACCAGCGTATCGCGCAATTGCTCCTGCGCCGCTTCAACGCCGCGCTGCGCGGCTTCCAGCGACCGCTGGTTGCCGCCGAACAGGTCCAGCTCCCAGCTGGCATCCAGGCCGCCGGTCCATTGGGTGTAAGGCGTGCCGGTGCCGGAGCTGCCGTTGGTGTCCACGGTCACGTCGCCGCTGCTGCTGCTGCCGGTGGTGGCATTCTGCTGGCGGGTGATCGAGCCGGAGCCGGTCACCGTGGGGAATAGGGCGGACGCCTGCTGGGCGCGCGTCGCGCGGGCCTGGCGGATCTTGGACTTGGCGCTGGCCACATCCAGATTGCCCTCCACCGCCTCGCTCACCAGCCGATTGAGCAGCGGGTCGTTGAGGCGTCGCCACCAGGCTTGCAGTTGAGCGGGACGGGCGCTTTCGGACTTGGAGGCCCCGGAAAACTGGGCCGGCATCGCCATGGGCGGGGGCGCATAATCGGGGCCGACCACGCAGCCCGCGAGCACCGGCGCCAGGAGCAACACCACCAGCAGCATGCGCCCGCCCACATGGGCCTGCGACGACGCACGGGAGAGACCGGGGAAAGACCGCGCACGGGTGCAGTGCGGGCCGGGTGGAAACGCCACTATCATCGCTCACCTGTGCCGGGGCTCGCACCGCGATGACGTCGCTGTTCCACCATCAGCGGGCCATCGTGCTTGGCGCGGGGGCAAGCCCGTAATCCAAAACACATCTGTCGGGAGGCAGGCGAGCGGTTGCGGGACCGCAGCACGAGCCGAACATTCACTGGCGCGGCGCCACGCATGTCATATTTACGGAACCGCCCGGTACTGATAATGGCAATCCGCTGGGCCGTCAATCGGCCACGGGGTATGGACATGGACCGGGAGAGAGTCAACGACGCGCCTCCGGTGCCGTCGCAGCAGGAGCCGGCCTCCCGGCGGCCGCGCGGCCGGCCGAAGGCGGCCAGCGATGCGGCGCGCCGCAGCGAGATCCTGGCCCAGGCCCTGCTGATCTTCCTGGAACGGGGCTATGCCGGCACCACCACCGAACTGGTCGCCACCTCCTGCCGCATCTCCAAGCAGACGCTCTACCGCCTGTTTCCCAGCAAGACCGAACTGTTCCGGGCCTTGGTGGTGGAGCATCGCAGCAGCATGCTGAAGCTGCCGCTGGAGCGGACCGATCTGCCCCCGGCCGATGCCATCGCCGCCATCTTCCGGGTCGGGCTTTCAGCGGAGGAGGATCGCGAACGCCTAGCCTTTCTCGACTTTGCCATGCGTGAGGCGCGAACGTTTCCCGAAATCGGGGAGATGGTGCGGCAAGAAGGGGGCGAGGCCTCGCGGGCGCTGCTGGCCGGCTGGCTGCAGGCCCAGCACGACGCCGGCATCCTGACCATTGAGGATGCCGACAGCGGCGCGCGCATGCTGATGGACATCATCTTCGGCGCCATGATGCACCTGCCCGGTGGCCCGCCCGATGGTCCGCAGCGCGCGACGCGCGACGCCCATCTGCGGCGCTGCATCCGCATCTTCACCCAAGGGGTGCGCTCGCGTGATCCGATCGCATCCGCCGCCCTCTGAATGGCGATGCTGTCCATGACATGTGCACGTATGGTGCGGTCGGCACGCTGCGGGACCAGGCCCTCAGCCAGACATCCCGCAGCTGCCGACCGCGATGGTCCGGCTCAGTTGCGGCCGATACGGGGCTCAAGCCAGCTGCGAATGCGCTGAACGCGATCGCCGCTGCATTCGAACGTGTGGGTTCCGGCCGCCTTGGTGGTGAAGGCATCGGCCTGCTCCGGGGTGCGACGCTTGTCCCGCGGCAATGACATCCATTCGCGGATGATGATGCGGCGGGGCTCGTGTTGTGGCTTCATGAGACTGTCCTTTGAGAACCGCCCAGCAAGCCACGTCCGCATGATTTTCCGCGTGCGCGATCCGCTGCAGGCGAATAGGCGCGCATCATCTGCGGCTCTGCGATAGAAAACAACCGAGTCGAAATTTATATTTCCCAGCCAATCACGCATTCTAGAACGTTATTTTTTCGGATTTTATTTATGTCGCACGCGTTGAAATCGCAGAACAATTAATCCTTCTCGCCCCATCGTCATCGTTTGAACGCAGCGAATACAATCCTGATTCTCGCGATATAAAGCGCGCTGAACGAGGGGCTCAGGCACCCGCCGCCTGCCACAGCCCACTCACTCACGCCCGTGCGCCAGCAGCGCCAGCAGGCCCTTGAGCAAGGACATCGGCGTCGGGGGGCAGCCGGGAATGAAGAGGTCCACCGGCACCACCGCCGAAACCCCGCCCACGCAGGCGTAGCTGCCGGCGAACAGGCCGCCGTCGCGGGCGCAGGCGCCGGCCGCCACCACCCATTTCGGCGCCGGGGTCGCCGCCAGCGTCCGCTCCAGCGCCTCGCGCATGTTCTTGGTCACCGGGCCGGTGACCAGCAGCACATCCGCATGGCGGGGCGAGGCCACGAAGCGCAGGCCGAACCGCTCCAGGTCGTAATAGGCATTGCTGAGCGCGTGGATCTCCAGCTCGCAGCCATTGCACGAGCCGGCATCCACCTGGCGGATCGACAGGCCGCGCCCCAGCCGCCGGCGGGCCGCCTTATCGAGCTGGGCGGCGAGCGCCAGCAATTCCGGATCGTCCGCCGCCGGGGCGGGCTCGGTGAGCGGCCCCTTCAGGAGCCCGTCCAGCAACAGTCTGTGCATGGCGCCCCCTTAGAGATCCTGCCCCGCATAGGAGCAATTGAAGGATTTATTGATGAGCGGAAAATCAGCGATAATATTGCCCTCTATCGCTGCTTCCAGCACCGGCCAGTGAAACCACGAGGGATCGCGCAGATGGCAGCGCGCGATCCGTCCCGCACCGTCCAGGCGGACAAAGGCGAGCACATCGCCGCGGAAGCCTTCCACCAGCGCCACCCCCTCGCATGGTCCGGTTTCCGGGGCGAGATCGACGGTGAGCGGACCTTCGGCGGGCAGGCGATCCAGCATGTGGACGATCAGCGACAGGCTCTGCTCCAGCTCGCGGAAACGGATCCAGATGCGGGCATTGACGTCGCCTTCATTGAGCAGTGGAATATCACAGACGAGTTGGTCATACGGCGGATAGGGCAGCGTGCGCCGCACATCGAACGCCCGCCCCGAGGCCCGGCCCACCACCCCGCCGCATCCGAACCGCCGCACCAGACCCGGATGCGCCCGGCCCGTGCCGACGGTGCGGTCCTGCAACGAGGCCGTGCCGTCATAGAGTGCCATCAGCCCCGGCAGCGCCGCGTGCGCCATGTCGAGCACGGCGCGGATGGCGGCGACACCCTCCGCGGAAAGCCCCCGCGTCACCCCGCCGGGGATGACGCCATCCATCATCAGCCGATGGCCGAAGGCGATCTGCGCCGCCCGCAGCACCTGCTCGCGCAGAACCGCGCAGGGCGCCAGCATGCGGGGGAATGCGGCATCGTTGCAGATGGCGCCGATGTCGCCGAAATGATTGGCGAGGCGCTCCAGCTCGGCCATCACCCCGCGCTGCCACACGGCGCGGGCCGGCACCTCCACGCCCAGCGCCGCCTCCGCCGCGCGAGCGAAGGCGAGAGCATAGGCCACAGTGCTGTCGCCGGAGGCACGCCCAGCCAAGGCCGCCCCGCGCTCCAGCGATGCACCCGCCATGAGGCCCTCAAGGCCCCGGTGCACATAGCCCAGCCGCTCCTCCAGCCGCACCACCGCCTCGCCATTGGCGGTGAAACGGAAATGGCCCGGCTCAATGATGCCCGCATGCACCGGCCCCACCGCCACCTGGTGCAGCCCCTCGCCCTCAGACGCGAGGAAGGCATAAGGTGCCGCCTGCGCTGGCCCCGGCCCGCCCGCCGCCAGCGGCTGGGAGAGGCCCCAGCGGCCATGGTCCAGCCAGGGGCGGGAATCCGGCGCGTCGGTGGCGTTCAGGCCGAACAGGTCATGGACCGCCCGCTCCAGCCGCTGCGCCGGGGCATGGACCCGCCCCACCGAGGGAAAAGCGCCCTCGGGGCAGAGGTGGGTCGCCACCGCCACCGTTCCGGCCTCTTCATCCAGCAGCGCCATATGCACCGCATCGGCCTCGCCCCACAGGCTGAGCAAGGTCCAGCGGCCCGCTGCCAGTTGGACGGCGAGCGCCTCCCACGTGGCGGCATCCACCACCGCCCGCAGCCAGGGGCGATGCGCCGTCACCAGCGCGCCGGAGGCAATGGCATCGAACAGTGCAGTCATGGTCCGTGCCTCCTCTCAGCCCAGCATCCGGGCGATTTGCTCGAACGACGCCACCAGGGGCGGCGGCAGATAGACGCCAGCGGCAAACACCAGGGCCAGATGGGCGGCCATGGGCAGGACATTGACGCGCATCGGCGCCACAGGGCCGGAAGGCGGCCCGAAGGCGATGCCGTTCAGCTTGAGCATCAATGCGCCCAAAGCCAGCAGCAGGCCGGTGCCCAGGGGCAGCGCCAGCAGCGGCAGGTGGGCGAAGGTGGCAGAGACCAGCAGGAACTCGCTCATGAACACCCCCGAGGGCGGCAGACCGGCGATGGCCACCACCCCCAGCACCAGCCCCCAGCCCAGCACCGGATGACTGGCGGTGAGGCCGCGGATGTCGCTGATCTTCTGCGTGCCCTTCGCCTGCGATATCTGGCCCACGGCGAAGAAGATGGCCGATTTGGTCAGGCTGTGCATGACCATGTGCAGCAGCCCGGCAAAATTAGCCAAAGGCCCGCCGATGCCGAAGGCCAACGCGATCAGGCCCATGTGCTCGATGGAGGAATAAGCGAACAGCCGCTTGATGTCGCGCCGCCGGTACAGCATCAGCGCCGCGAACAGCAGCGATGCCAGCCCCAGGCCCATGAGCAGCGGCCCCGGCGCCAGCGTGCCCGGCGCCTGGGCCAGCAGCATCTTGAACCGCAGCACCGCATAGAGCGCCACGTTCAGCAGCAGGCCGGACAGGACGGCGGTGATGGGGGTGGGCCCCTCCGCATGGGCATCGGGCAGCCAGGCATGGAGCGGCACCAGCCCCATCTTGGTGCCATAGCCCAAGAGCAGAAACACGAAGGCCACGTTGAGCATGGCCGGATCGAAGGCGCTCGCATGGGCCATGAGCACGCTCAGCACCATGCCGTCCTGCCCCTCCCCCACCACGGGGCGGGCAGCCATATAGACCAGGATGGTGCCGAACAGCGCCAAGGCGATGCCGACGCTGCCGAGGATGAAATATTTCCACGCCGCCTCGATCGCCTCGCGGGTGCGATAGAGACCCACCATCAGCACCGTGGTCAGGGTCGCCAGTTCGATCGCCACCCACATCAGGCCGATATTATTGGCCAGCAGCGCCAGGTTCATGGCGAACAGCAGCACCTGGTACATGGCGTGATAGAGCCGCGCCTGCGCCGCCGTCAGCCGCCCCGCCGCCCGTTCAAAGGCCACATAGCCGGCGCTGTAGACGGCGGTCGTGAAGGCGACGAACGTGTTCAGCACCACGAACACCAGGTTGAAGTCGTCCACCGCCAGGAACGGCCCCGCAGCCGGGCGGGTCCAGATCAGCGAGGCCGCCGCCAGCAAGGTCAGCCCCGCCGATCCGGCATTGACCATCCCCGGCAGCCGGAGGCCGGGCAGGCCCAGCGCCAGCAGTGCCGTCGCCGCCGGCAGCAGGAGAAGGAGCGCCGCGCCATCGATGCCGCTCATCGCTGGTCCTCGCGGAAGCGGTCGAGGGCGGCGCTGTCCACGGTGTCAAAGCGCTCGCGGATGCGGAACAGGAAGATGCCGATGACGATGAAGGCCACCAGCACCGAGAAGGCCACCGAGATTTCCACCACCAGCGGCATGCCCTTGGCCCCGGCGGCGGCCAGGATCAGCCCGTTCTCCAGCGACATGAAGCCCACCACCTGGCTCACCGCGTTGCGCCGGGTCACCATCATCAAGAGGCCCAGCAGCACCACCGAGAGGGCAAAGGCCAGATCCTCCCGCGCCAGGGCGTCGGCGGTGGCGGTCACGCGCAGCATCACCACCAGCGACAAAGCGACGAGGCCGATGCCCGCCAGCATGGTGATGCCGACGCTCAGCGCCGTCTCCACCTCCCGATGGATGCCCAGCCGGGTGACGATGCGATGCAGCGCCACCGGGATGATGATGGCCTTGAACACCAGCGCGATGGCGGCCGTCACGTAGAGATGGGGCGCGTCCTGCGCATCGGCCTGCCAGCAGACCGAGAGCGCCAGCACCACGGCCTGGAGCGCGAACACGTTGAGCAGCGCATAGAGGCGGTCCTGATAGAGCATCATGAAGCTCAGCAGTACCAGACCACCGGCCAGCAGATGCGCGACGTCGAAGACCAGCGAACCCATGCTAGAGGCTCCTCGACACGAACAGCAGCAGGGTGGCCAGCAGGCCGAGCATCAGCGCGGCGCCGAGAAAATCCGGCACCCGGAACACCCGCATCTTGGCGATGCCGGTCTCGAACAGCGCCAGCAGCACGCCGCCCACGGCCAGCTTTGCCCCATAGGCCACCGCGCCCACCGCCAGCAGGGTGAGCGGCGCCCCGGCCGGCGCCAGGCCCCAGGGCGTGAACACGCAGGCGATCAGCGACACATAGAGCAGCAGCTTCAGCGCCGCCGCCAACTCGATCACCGCCAGATGCCGGCCGGAATATTCCAGCACCATGGCCTCATGCACCATGGTGAGTTCCAGATGGGTGGCGGGATTGTCGATGGGAATGCGGGCATTCTCGGCGATGGCCACCATGGTGAGAGCGATCAACGCTAGCCCCAGCGACACCCGCAGGCCCACAGTGCCGGACTGCATATGCTCGGCCACGGTGGAGAGCTGGGTCGAGCCCGCCACCAGCGCCAAGGTAAACACGATCATGATGAGCGCCGGCTCAGCCAGTGAGGCGATCATCACTTCGCGGCTGGAGCCGAGGCCGCCGAAACTGGTGCCCACATCCATGCCCGCCAGCGCCAGGAAGAAGCGGGCCGAGCCCAGCAGGGCGGTGATGGCGATCAGGTCCGCCGTCCAGGAGAAGACGAGGCCAGTGGCGAAGGTGGGCACCAGGGCCGCGGCCACCCAGGTGGCGGCGAAAATCAGATAAGGCGCGGCGCGGAACAGCCAGGAGGCATTGTCCGCCAGCACCACCTCCTTGCGGGCCAAGCGCAGCAGATCGAAATAGGGCTGCAACAGCGGCGGGCCCCGCCGGCGCAGCAGGCGCGCCTTCACCACCCGCACAAAGCCGGTGAGCAGCGGGGCGAGCGCCAGCACCAGCGCCATCTGCGCGCCCTGCACCAGGAGGGCGTGGATCATGTCCATAGCGCCAACACCAGCAGGAGCAGCACCAAGGCGGCGAACACCAGCGACAGATAGCGTCGAATGGTGAGGAATTGTAGCGGGTTGAGCCGCCCCGACAGCGCCCACACCCCATCCGCCAGCGGCGCATAGAGCCCGCGCCACACCGGGTCCTTCAGTTCCACCTCCAGGCGAGCGGGCGAAGCATCGCCGGGCGGGGGCATGTGGATGCGCTCGCGGGCGGAGAATACCGAGGCGCCAAACACCCGGCGCAGCGGCTGGGCGAAACTGGAGGGCCCATATTGGGTGGCGATGCCGGCATCGGGAAAACCGCAATCCCAGGCCGGGGCCCGGCGCACCGCGCGGGAGGCGAAGCGGTGAATCACGCCCGCCATCAGCGCCGCCGAACCGGCCACGAACACCAGCACCAGCAAACCGTTATAGGAACTGCGGCTCTCGGCGATTGGGATGATGGAGAGCCAAGCGGTGCCCGCCTGCGCCGGCATGCGGTCGCCCAGCACCAGATGCACCACCGGGGCCAGGGCATCGATGACCATGCCCGGAAACACGCCGGCCAGCACACATCCCGCCGCCATCCCCCCCATGGCCGCCAGCGACCAGCGATCCACCTCATGGGCGGCCTCGGCCTGCGGGCTGCGCGGCCGCCCGAGGAAGGCGATGCCGTAGAGCCGCACGAAGCAGGCGGCCGCCAGCGCGGCGGACAACGCCAGCAAGGCGCCCACCGCCGGCACCATGAGCTTCAGCCCCCAGGCCGGCAGTTGCGGCGAGAGCAGGATGGCCTGGAAGGTCAGCCATTCGGAGGCAAAGCCGTTCAGCGGCGGCAGCGCTGAAATGGCGGCGCAAGCCACCAGCATCAGCGCACTGGTGGCGGGCATGCGGTGGATCAGGCCACCCATGCGGTCCAGATCGCGGGCGCCGGTGGCGGTCAGCACGGCGCCGGCGCCGAAGAACAGCGCGCTCTTGAACAGCGCATGGTTCAGCGCGTGGAACAGCGCCGCCGTGAGCGCCAGCGCCGCGGCGGTGGGCAAATGATTGGCCTGGAACGCCAGCGCCAGCCCCAGGCCCACGAAGATGATGCCGATATTCTCGATGGTGCTGTAGGCCAGCACCCGCTTGATGTCGGTCTGCATCAGCGCATAGAGCACGCCCAAAGCCGCGCTCGCCCCGCCCAAGGCCAGCACCGGAATGCCCCACCACCACTCCGGCGGCCCGGCCAGATCGAACACGATGCGGATGAAGCCATAGATCGCCACCTTGGTTATCACCGCGCTCATCAGCGCCGAGACGTGGCTGGGGGCAGCGGGATGCGCCAGCGGCAGCCAGGCATGCAGCGGCACCAGCCCCGCCTTGGAGCCAGCGCCCAGCAGGGCGAGCCCCAGCACCAGCCCGCCGGACATCTCCCGCCCATGGGCGCGCAGGGCGGCGAAGGCATAGCCGTCCGGCCCCGCCAGCACCGCGAAGGCCAGCAGCAGCGCCAGGGTGCCGAAGGCAGCCATCAGCAGATAGACATAGCCGGCGGTGCGGGTCTCGGCGGCGCGATGGTCGGCCATCACCAGCGCCCAGGACGCCAGCGACATGCTCTCCCAGGCCAGCAGAAAGCTGAAGGCGTCGTCCGCCACCGGCACCAGATTCATGCCGGCGAGGAAGATGGGGAAGAACGGCAGCACCCGCTGCGGCTCGGCCGCGTGGCGGCCATAGCCGATGCCATAGAGGCTGGCCGCCGCCCCGCCGCCATTGACCAGGGCCAGGAAGAAAGCCGACAGCGCATCCAGCCGGAACAGGGCGCCGGTCCCCGGCAAACCCAGCGGTAGGGTCAGGGCGTGCACCGGACCGGGCAGCGCCAGCAGCGCATTGGCCAGAGCCGCGAGGCTCACCGCCAGAGCGGCGCCATAAAGGATGGACGAGGCGCCCGCGCGCCGGCCGGTGATCGCCCCCAGCCCGGCCAGAAGCAGAAAGGCCGCCACGCACCAGAGTTGGGCGACCAAGGGCATGGCTCAGCCCTCGCCTGTGGTTGCTGCGGGCATCGGCGCCGGCTCCCGCAGCCGCACGCCGCGTCCGCCATCAAGGCTGGCATTGCCCTCGCCGATCAGCACCACGCCGGCGGCATCCAGGGCGCCGATGAGCTTCATCAGCGAATCCACATTGCCGCGAATGACGCCGGCGCTGGCCTCCATCCGCTGGATGGTCGGCACCGACAGCCGCGACAAGGCGGCCAGATCCCGCTGGTCGAGACCGAGAAGCGCCCGGGCGGCGCGCAGTTGCGCGGCAGTCATCATGTGGGTCCGCAGACCTCGATGTCAGATGGCGTCGCTCATCTTGGCGCCGGATGTTCTCCGATTTCAAGCGGCATTCTTGATGTATGAGACATCACCTCAGCCGGCGCGCCCCACCGTCAGCCGCAGCAGGCTGGCGCCGCTGCCCAACAGGGCGAACCCGGCGCCCAGCCCCAGCGCCAGCACCGAGCCGTGCGGCCCGGCCAGGGCGAAGCACAAGGCCACCAGCGCCGCGCCGATGGTCTGGCCCATGAGGCGGGAGGTGGCGACCATGCCGCTGGCGCTGCCGCTGCGCCCCGGCGGGGCGCTGGACATGATGGCGCGGATGTTGGGCGACTGGAAAAAGCCGAACCCCGCCCCGCAAATGGCCATGCGCCAGACGATGTCGGCGACGCTGGGATCGGCCGGCAGGCTCGCCAGCAAGGCCATGCCGGTGCCCAGCGTCAGCAGGCCGATGCCGCCCAGCAGCCCCACCGGATAGCGGTCCGACAACCGCCCGGCCACCGGGGCCATGATGGCGACCACGATGGACCAGGGCGTCATGAGGAAGCCGGTATCCACCGCCGTGCGCCCCAGAACCTCCTGGAAGTAGAACGGCAAGGCCACGAAGGCGAGCCCCTGGGTGGCGAAGGAGCAGACCGAGGTCGCCGCCGACAGCGCGAACATGGGCCGGCGGAACAGGTCCAGCGGCAGCATGGGCGCGGGATGGCCCGCCTGCCGGCGGATCAGGATGAAGGCCAGCACCGCCGCTGCCGCCAGTTCCAGCGCCACCGTCAAGGGGTGCGCCCAATGGGCACCCTCGCCGATGGCCAGGATCAGCAGCGCGAACGCCCCCGCCACCAGCGTGCCGCCCACCAGATCGAAGCGATGCTCCGCCCGCGGGGTCTTGGGCATGGTGCGCAAAGCGATGGCGATCGCCACCACCCCGCACGGCACGTTGATGGCGAACAGCCACGGCCAATGGGCCACCGACAGCACGCCTGACGCCACCGTCGGCCCCAGCGCGAACGCCACCCCCACCGCCAGTGCGGTGCGCCCGATGCCCAGCCCCAGCAGATTCTTGGGATAGATGTGGCGGACGATGGCCGCATTCACGCTCATGATGCCGCTGGCCCCCACCCCTTGCAGCATGCGCGCCGCCATCAGGCTCGGCAGCGACCAGGCCAGAGCGCAGGCGAGCGATGCGAGGGTGAACAGGATCAGCCCGGCCAGATAGACCCGCTCATGGCCGACGGATTCCCCGAGCGAGGCGAACGGCAGTAACGTCGCCACCATGGCCAATTGGTAGACGTTGACGATCCACACCGCATTGGCCGCGTCGGTGAGCAGGTCGCTGGCGATGGTGGGCAGAGCGGTGTTGGCGATGGCGGTGTCCAGCGAGGCCATCACCACGGCAATGGTGGTGGTGGCCACCACCCAGCGCCGCTGACGCACCGGCACGCCGCCCAAGGCGGCAGCGGGATCGGCCGGCGAGGAAGATGCGGTCATCGGGGCAGGTCCTCCGGCGGCAAAACACCGTGCAGGGCGACAGTCTCCAGCATCCGATTTCCCGCGTCGCGTCAGGCGCTTGTCCGACCGATGATGAGGTGGATGGCTGGCAATGGAAGAGCGATTGTTTGTATGGCAATCATCATCGCCTGCCTATCCGGCACGGCGGCAGAGGGATGGCCGCCAGTCATGCGATATTGCATACCGCTTCCCATCGGACGCATCCCGGTCCTCGCGAGGTTCCCCCATGGACGATACAGACGCTCCCCGCCCGCTCTACGACACCGGCCTGGCCATCCGCAAAGAGGTGATCGGGGCAGCCTATGTGGAAAAGGCCCTGGCCAATGCCGACGATTTCTCCCGCCCGTTGCAGGAGATGGTCACGGAATATTGCTGGGGCAACATCTGGGGCCGGCCTGGACTGGAGCGCAAGACCCGCAGCCTCTTGAACATCGCCATGCTCTCGGCCCTCAATCGCGGCCACGAACTGAAGCTGCATGTGAAGGGCGCGCTGACCAACGGCGCCACCCGCGAAGAAATCCAGGAGGTCATCCTCCAGGTCGGGGTCTATTGCGGGGTGCCGGTGGCGCTGGAAACCTCACGCATCGCCCAGGAAGCGTTCCGCGAACTGGATGCCACGGCGCCCTGAGCCTCAGGCGGCGTCATCCTGATCGGCCGCCGGCGCCGGCCGGCGCCGGCGCACCGCATCGCCCGCCTGCCGGTCGAGGCGCAGCACATCCAAAAGCCCCAGCAGCGCCAGAGCACCCATCATGGCGAAGGCGATATGGAAATCCACCAGCGGCATGCGCGCGGCGCCGGCCGGGTGCAGCATCTCCGCCAGCCGCAGCGCCACCGCCCCGCAGGCGACGCCCATGCCCATGGCCATGGTCTGCACCATGTTGAGCAGGGTGTTGGCGCCGCTCATGCGCGGCTCCGGCACGTCGGCGAAGGCCAGCGTATTGAGGGCGGTGAATTGCATGGAGCGGAACAGCCCGCCCACGAACAGCGCCGCCGCGATCACCGGCACCGGCGTCTGCGGGGTCAGCAGCGCGCAGCCGAACAAAGACGCCGCATTCAGCAGCCCGTTGACCAGCAGCGTGGTGCGGAAGCTGTAGCGGCGCAGGATGGCGGTGGTGAACGGCTTCATGGCCACATTGCCGGCGAATACCGCCAGCACCAGCAGGCCCGATTGAAACGGATCGAGGCCGAAACCGAGCTGGAACATCAAGGGCAGCAGAAACGGCACCGCGCCGATGGCGAGGCGGAACAGCGAGCCGCCATAGATGGTAACGGCGAAGGCCGGCACCCGCATGGCCCACAGATCCACCAGCGGCTGCGCCCGCCGCCGGGCATGGCGCACCGCCGCGATCCCGAAGCCAAGGCCAGCCAGCCCCCACGCGCCCGCCATCGCCCATTGGTCGTCGCCGCGACTGATGAGATCGAGGCCGTACATCAACGAAAAGCAGGCAGCGCCGGAGAGCGCGAAGCCCGGCCAGTCGAACGGGCGCACCTCACCCGCCCGCCCCGCCGGCACCAGCTTGAGCGCCAAGGCGAAAGCGGCGATGCCCAAAGGCACGTTGAGCAGGAAGATCCAGTGCCAGGAGGCATAGGTGGTGATGAAGCCACCCACCGGCGGCCCCAGGATCGGCGCCACCAGGCCCGGCCAGGTGATGGTGGCGATGGCGCGGATGAGATCATGTTTGGCGGTGGCGCGCAGCACCACCAGCCGCCCCACCGGCACCATCATCGCCCCGCCCGCCCCTTGCAGGATGCGGGCGGCGATGAAGGCCGGCAAGCTCTGGCTCAGCCCGCACAGGATGGAGGCGACGGTGAAGATCAGCACCGCGCTGGCGAACACCCGCCGGGCACCGAAGCGATCCGCCACCCAGCCGCTGGCCGGGATCAGCACCGCCAGCGTCAGCACATAGGCCGAGACCCCCACATTCATGCTGACCGGGTCGACCCCGAACGAGGCGCCCATCTGCGGCAGCGCCGTGACGATGACGGTGCCGTCCAGATTCTCCATGAAGAAGGCGCCGGCCACCAGCAAGGCGATGGCCGAACTGCGCGAGGGCAGCGCGATCACCGCGCCGCTCCAGGCATTCGGGCGGCGATGGAGGGGACGGTCAGGGCCATGCCGGTTCCCGGTGGAGGACGGACCGGAGCCGCACCGGCGGCCCGATCCTCAGGCGGTGAGGACGGCGGTGTCAGACCGCGGTAAAGAAGCCTTCCGATGCCGACAGCGGCGGGGCGGCCGCCAGAGCGGCGATGTCGGGCACCGGCCGGGCGGTGCGCACATCACCGGCCAGATGCGCCTCCAGGGCACGAGCCACCCGCAACACCAGTTCGTCGCCGCCGCGCGGGCCGATGATCTGGAGGCCGAACGGCATGCCGTTGCCATCCAGCCCCACCGGCAGCGAGATGGCCGGATGGCCCACCAGCGTCGCCGCATAGGCCAGCGCCAGCCAATGGAAGTAGGTCTGCGTCGGCTTGCCGTCGATCTCCACCGGATAGAGCTCCCGCCAGGGGCGCGGCGAGACGGTGACCGCAGGCGCCAGCAGCACGTCATATTCCGCGAAGAAGGCCTGCCAGCGCCGGTAGATGGCGCTCTGGGTCTCCAGGGCATCGGCCACGTCGAGCGCCGAATAGGACAAGCCCTCGGCGACGTTGGCGGTCACATTGGGGCCGACCAGATGCGGGGTTGCTTCCAAATGGCGGCGATGGTGGCCGAGGAAGCTCACCGCCCGCAGCACCCCGAACGCCCGGTCGGTGCCGCTGCAATCGGGGGCATCGTCGTCGGCGCGGGCAAAGCCGCCGCGGAACAGGCCGGTCTTCTCGCTGAAGGCGCGGGCGACCAGGGCCTCGGTGGGGGCAAAGCCCAGGTCCGGCGACAGCGCCACCCGCAGCGCCGACAGATCCAGCGGCCGCAGCTTGCCAAACGCGACGCCTGGGGCGGGCGCGCCGGGCAGAACCGGGTTGGCAGGGTCGCGCGCATCGGGCGCCGCCATCACCTGGAGCATCAGCGCCACGTCGTCGACGGTGCGGCCCATGGGGCCGGAGATGCTCAGCGGCAGCCAGCCCATGGCCCGGTTGGCAGTGGGCACCAGCCCGGCGCTGGCGCGAAAGCCGACCACGCCGCAATAAGCGGCGGGATTGCGCAGCGAGCCGCCCATGTCCGAGCCGCTGGCCAGCGCCACCATTCCGCACGCCAATGCCGCCGCCGATCCGCCGGAGGAGCCGGCGGAGGTCTTGGTGGTGTCGAACGGGTTGCCGGTGGCGCCATAGACCGCATTGTGGGTATTGGCCCCGGCGCTCCATTCGGGATTGTTGGTCTTGCCCACCGGAATGGCGCCGGCGCCGCGCAGGCCGGCCACCAGGGCGTCGTCGAGGGCCGGCACATTATCCTTGTAGATCAGGCTGCCGAAGGTGGTGGGCAGGCCCGCCGCGTCGTTCATGTCCTTGATGCCGGTGGGCAGGCCGTGCAGCGGGCCGAGGGCCGCCCCGCGCCGCACCGCGGCCTCGGCCTCGTGGGCCGCCGCGCGGGCGCCCTCGAAGTCGCGCGCCACCATGGCATTGACGGCGCCGTCGACCGCTTCGATGCGGGCGATGCAGCTGTCCATCAGTTCCACAGGCGAGAGCGCGCCGGTGCCGATGAGCGTGCGCGCTTCGGTGGCCGACAAGTCACAGGGTTGGGTCATGAAAGGCTCCTGCCGCGCGGGGCGTAAGGTGGGATTAGGAGGACGGTAAGCGGTGCGGCGGCGTCTGAAAAGCAACCTTGGCAATCAAATGCCGAGACGGCGGGTGTCACGCTCACCAGCCGATCAGACGCTTGGCGAAGTAGCTGGCGATCATGGAGACCACCAGGGCAATCACGATCTTGCCGCCGAGGCCCATGCGCAACCCCTGCTTGAGGTGCAACTGGCGCGCCGCCTCGGCGATGGCGTCTTCCGGCGAGCCCCACACCCGTGCGCCGGGCGGGGCGATCATCAGGTTTTCCGGCTGGTCGAAATCCTCCAGCAAATGGCCGTCCATGTCACGCAGGCCGTCGGAGCCATGGATGGCCGGCACCCGCTCCTTGAGCGCGCGCGCATCATTGGACCAGAGGAAGACGGGCAGGCCCTTCGCCTCGGCGAAACCAATCTCCCATGCGGTGCCCGGATCCATATGCGCGCCGCGGAACGGGGAGATGTTCGCCACCACCGCGTCCACCCGCGCGATGCCGGCCTGGCAGCGCTGGCGGATCACCGTGGCGGTGTCATCGGGGCCGCCGCCGTCCAGCGGATAAAGCCCCTCCAGGCCATGGGCGGCGCACAGCGCCTGCAAGCGTTGCCCCTCCGCCACCGCATCCGGCCGGAACACCTCGGGACCTGCCAGATAGACCCGCGCCACGTCGCTCTCTCCCGCTCCGGCCGAACACCTCGGCCCTTCATGCGCAACCGACAACCACAAGGCAACCGCTGCCGTAATGACAGCGGACGGGAACCTTAAGGCCCAGCTTGCGTTCCCTTGTCAGAATACCAACGGAGCCCAAGACCCCCATGAGCCGCAATGTCCTCTACGCCATCATCGCCCTCCTGCTCGTGGGTGGCGGCGTCTTCGCCTATCAGGCCTACCAGGCCAAGCAGGAGAAGGACCATTCGCTGCAGATCCAGATGGGCCCGAACGGCATCAAGGTCGACCCGCCCAAGAACTGAACGCGCCCCTTCGCGCCGGCGCGCACCGCCTCAGCCCAGCAGGGCCGTGGCGGTGCCGGCGGCGATGGCGGCTTCCTCCCGCGCGGTGAGCCCCGGCACCGCCGCCAGGCTCGCCAGCGGCGTCTCGTCGCCCATGTCGAACGGCGCGTCGGTGCCCAGACAGACGTGATCGGCCCCCACCAGATCGATCAGGAAACGCAGCGCCTGCGGATCGAACAGCAGCGTGTCGAAATAGAGCTGCTTCAGCAGGTCCTTGGGCGATGAGGCGGTGATCGCCCGCGCCTCGGGCCGGACTTTGTGCCCGTGCACCAGCCGGCCGATCTGGTAGGGCGCATAGCCCCCGCCATGGGCGGCCAGGATCTTGAGCCCCGCCAGTTCGTCCAGCGCGCCGGAGAAAATGAGATTGGCGATGGACACCGCCGTATCGGCTGGGTTGCCGGCGAGATTGGTGAGGTAATAGCTCTCCAGCCCGGCCTTCGAGCCCACATAATAAGGATGAATGAACACCAGAACGTCGAGGTCCCGCGCCCGTTTCAGAAATGGCCGGAAGCGCGGATCCGCCAGTTGCACGCCCTCGATGGTGGTGCCGATCTCCACCGCCTTGAAGCCGTGGGTCGCCACCGCCCGCTCCAGTTCGGCAATGGCAAGCTCGGGATGCTGCATGGGCACGCTGGCCATGCCGCGCAGCCGCTGCGGGGTGCTGGCCACCATTTCGGCCACACCGTCATTCACCAGTTGCGCCGCCTTGGCCGCCAGCTCCGGCTGCGCCCAATAATAGAACATGGGCGGGGCGGTGGAGACGATGGAGACGTCCAGGCCCTTGCGATCCATCACCGCCAGCTTGGCGGCCGGGTCCACGAACTCGTCGAACAGCGGATAGGCATAGCCCTGGTCATGCACCATGCGCCGCTGCGTCCCGGTGCCCTCGATGCGCGCGGCAAAGCCTGCGGGATCGGCGGCGATGGCATCGACGATGCGGGGCGGAATGACGTGGCTGTGGATGTCGATACGCATGGATGAACGCCTCTCATAACGCCATGTCGCGCGCGCAGGTCGCGACGGCCCGTCAGGGGATCGCTTGCTCTTGGTCTTCGGGCTCGGGAATGTCGCTTTCCGGATGACTATCCGCGGATCGCGTCATGGCCCGCACCCGCTCGGCGGTGCCGCGCAGATGGGCGTCCAGCACCGCCCGCGCCCGCGGCAGGTCGCGGGCTTCGCAGGCGTGCAGCAACTCCCAATGTTGGCGCTGCGGCGTGGCATAGCCTTCTGCATCCACCCACATGCGCACATAGCGCTCGCCATTCTGCCGCAGCAGGTCGATCTGGCCAATCAGGCGCGGCCAGCCGCAGGCGCCGTTGATGAGCGCGTGGAACTGCCGGTTGAGGTCGCGCCAGCGCGGGCGCTGGGCCGGATCGTCCATCAGCCGCAGGATCTCGTCCATGCGCCGCAGATCATCAACTGTCAGCACGGGCAGCGCCCGGGTGAGGGCCAGGTCCTCCAGCGCCAGGCGCATGGCGAACACTTCCTCCACCTCCTCGGCCCGCAGATGCGAGACCTCGGTGCCGCGGAACGGATAGCAGGTGACGAAGCCCTCGGCCTCCAGCACCTTCAGCGCCTCGCGCACCGGCATACGGCTGCATCCCAGCTCGGTGGCGATGCGGTCCGGCTCCAACCGGGCGCCCGGTTTCAGCCGGCCATCGGCGATGGCGCCGCGCAGCACCGAGAGCACCGCGTCCTTGCGGCTGACGATGCTGCCGATCAGCAATCTGTCGCTCGCCGTGAGCGCCATGCCCGCCCCTCCATCCGCCCCGCGCCGTGGCCTGCGCCGACAGCGATATATCGGATACGATAGCGTTGAATAGCATGCAGTCCAGTCAAAAGACCGGGCAGGAGCTGCCGTCTGCTTGAGCAGGAGGGAAGCGCAGGAAGCGGTGGCCCTCAGGCGGCCATCCAGCCGCCATCCACCATCAGATTGACGCCGGTGACGAAGCTGGCGTCGTCGCTGGCCAGATAGAGCGCGGCGCGGGCCACGTCGTCGGGGGCGCCGAAGCGGGGCCAGGGGGTGCGTCGGCGGGCACGGTCCAGCACATCCGCGTCGGCCAGCCGGCCGCCCTGGCCGGTGACGATCTTGCCGGGCGCCACCGCATTGCAGACGATGCCCAGCTTGGCATAGTCCGCCGCGATCTGCCGCGTCATGTAGGCGATGCCGGCCTTGGTGCTGCCATAGGCCAGATCGCCCGGCGCGGCGATCATGCCGTGCTGCGAGGACAGATTGACGATGCGCCCGCG
>CALRNP020000093.1:0-20280 GCA_943369575.1 Azorhizobium sp. AG788
ACCTGAAGGGCGCCAAGTGGCGCGCTTATAATGTGGGCACCTCGCGCATCGGCGAAATGGTCGGCGCCCAGGCGGTGACCGTGCAGCAGGCGGAACTGGCGCAGGCGCTGGCCACCGGCGTGGTCTCGGCCCTCATCACCTCCGGCGCCACCGGCTATGACGTGAAGATCTGGGAAAGCATTCCCTATTTCTATGACACCCAGGCCTGGCTGCCCAAGAACATGATCTTCGTGAACCAGGCCGCCTTCGACGCCCTCGACAAGCCCACCCAGGAGGCGGTCATGAAGGCGGCAGCGGCCGCCGAGACCCGCGGCTGGAAGACCTCGGAAGAAAAGAGCACCTGGTTCCTCCAGCAGCTCACCGCCAAGGGCATGACGGTCGCCCCCCCGAGCCCCGAGCTGAAGGCCGGCTTCCAGAAGATCGGCGTGCAGCTGACCGCCGATTGGGAGAAGAAGGCCGGCGAGCCGGGTGTCGCCATCGTCAAGGCCTACGAAGCCATGAAGTGAGCGCGGGGGCACCTGCCCCTGCGTCTCGCCTTCGGCCATTAACCGGCGCCACCGCGGCGCCCACCCCACCGGGATCCAGCCGCCCTTCGGCCGGGTCCCGGCCTTCCGGAGACCGGCGCGCCTGCCATATCCTCAGGCCGGCGACCGCTCCGCCCTCGCACCGTCATCGGGCCGGCCCGGCGCCCCGCCGGCGCGGCTCCAGCGGGACCGGCACCATGACCAAACGCGCGCCCGACGACACTCCCGATGTCCCCCGCCCCCTCGGCTCCATCGTCTCCTCCGCCCATCTGGCGGAAGGGGCGCTGCCGGCGCTGTCCGAGGTGGAGTTCGGCCTCAACATGATTTCCCACGCCTACGGCCGCTGGATGGTGCGCTGCATGGCGGCGGCGGGCATTCCCGATCTGTCGGCACTGGATGTGCAGGTGCTGCACCACGTGGTCCATCGCGACCGCCCCAAGACCATCGCCGATCTGTGCCTGGTGCTGGATGTGGAGGACACCCATCTCGTCACCTACGCCGCCAAGAAGCTCCAGGCGCTGGGACTGGTGGCCGGCGGCCGCCGCGGCAAGGAAAAGACCCTGGCTGCCACCGAGGTGGGCAAGAAGGCCTGCGCCCGCTATCGCGAAGTGCGCGAGGCCCTGCTCTCCACCGCGGTCGCCGCCACCGGCATCGACCCGCGCAAGCTCTCGGAAATCGCCACCGTCCTGCGCGCCTTGTCCGGCCATTACGACCAGGCCGCCCGCTCTGCCGCCAGCCTGTAGGCCACACACAGCCGTACGGATGGGCGATGGCCTGAGCCGCAGGCCGGATACGGACATCACCTCAGGCCGGCGGAGATCCAGGCAGGTCGAGACCACGGCTCGCTAATTTCTGCATCTCGACATTCTCGACGGGGCTGCCGCATTCCGTTCCCGGATATGTGCGCACCTCGGTCCATCCGCGGCGTGCATAGAAGGCCCGCGCTCTGGTGTTGAAAGCCCGCACCTCCAGGCGCATCACCGAATGCGCCGCGCCGATCTGCTTTTCTGCGGCATCCAGCAGCCGTGAGCCGACCCCGCCGTTCCAGCATGCCGGGTCGACATGGAGATGGGCGAGCTGATCACCTTCCACCTCCATCATGCCGACCAATGCGTCGTCACGGATGGCAACCACGAAGCCGGGCCAGCCGTTCTGAACATGCGGGGGGACGGGATCATAGGACGCGAACAGCTGGACCGCTTCGAACGGGAGTTCGGGAGCCCAGGTGACCAGCCAAGAGCGCCGCAAAAGCCGTATGAGCGCCGCGACGTCGCGCTCCTCCGCACGGCGAAGACTGACAGGGCAAGACGACATAGCCATCCTTTATGAAGCGGCCCTCGAATTCCGGACCGGGAGCTAAGCTTGGTTCGGCCCGAGAGCAGCACGAACCCGTTCAGCCAACCCGGCAGAAGCGGGTCAACTCTCCGAGGATATCATAGCCGTCCCAGATGGAATCGAACTCCAGAGCTGATCCAACAGGTGTCCATCTCGCCACACCCGGACCAAGATTTCGCTCTGCTGCGCGGCGGATATCCGAGGCCGTAAAACCGAAATGGGTGATCGTCTGGTCTTTATCGCGCAGGAGAGTGTTCAGATCAGCAAGGTCGTCGATGAAGGCGACGGTCAGGAACCCGCCGCCCACACGCCGATCTGCCCGCAGACCCGATGACGAGATTACGGACGTCAGCTCACTATGGCGCCACAGCACGTCCCCGGCATCGCCTGAAGCAGCAGCGGAGAACCCAGCCGTCATCTTCGCGATCTGTTGTCCCGTCGCCAGAGCATTGCCTCTCCCGGCGGCCAGAAGACCGATCTTTTCCAGAAGCGTCTTCACAGTGGCAAGGTGGTGATCTTTGCAACCGACCACATAGAGAGCGTGGGGCGAGGAGCAGGCCATCTGGTCGAAGGTGAAGATGTCGTTCGCGAACCGCTGCGCCAGTTCATCCATCCGAGCCACATCGAGGGCGGCAAGCTCCGCCCCGTGAATCACGGACAGGGACGAGCGATCCCCGAACCAGATGGACTTGCCACCATTGCGAAGAGGCATGCGCTCGAATGCGGCAATCTTCGCATCACCGCCCCAGACCACGCGCGCATCGCTACACGCCGAAATACGCGCACTCAGGCCGTCGTCTGCCGGGTAGTGAACGAACATCTGGACCTGATCGCCTGCGGCTTCCAGCCCGGCGAGGATCTGATCGAGCACCCAGACCACTTCGCCGTCCATGTCACGGGGCATCCGCACGATATTGGCGTTGCCTGCGAGGTAGGACAGGATCCACGAATAGAGGAAGATGGTCTCCACATTCTTCGGCGGCAGGTGGAAGACCAGGCCGCGAGGTCGAGACAAGGTGGCTGGAGGACAGCGCGCGAGGAAGTCCTGCTCCAGTTTTCGCAGGGCGGCGGCACGGGTCCAGAAGCCGAGATATTTGATGCTCGGCGACACACCACTCTTGCGCCGGACGATGGCATCCGCAACAGACGCCACGAGCTTCACCCGCTCTGCGGCGAACGGCGCCGGCAGGCATAGTCGCGAGGCCGCGAGGCGATCGTGGAGATCATCTGCGTTGATGTCGTTCTGGCGGCCTCCGGCTTCGAAAACAGTGGGATTCACTTGGCGTCGCCTTCTGATTCAAGTTGCCGTCGCTGACCCGGCCTCAGCGGCAATGATGTCGCTGCATCCCCGCAGTTCGGCTTTCGCGACCCGCCCGGTCACGGAGAGGGCTTTGCCCAGCCGACCACCCGTCCCCGCATCCACCGTGATGACGGCGCCGCGATCCTCGGTGAGGACGCTATGCCCCGGATAGGATCTCGGCAGCAGGGACACCACTTGAATGACGCCCTCCTCGCCGACGCTGGCGCGTTCCCAGCTGCCGGGACGACGGATGATCACGTCGGTGAAATTCGGCGGATAGAGAAGGCCGTCAGGGCCTTCGATGAACATGGACCCGATCTGCTCCACAAAGCCGTAGAAATTGAAGATCTTGGTGAGGTTGAACCTCTGCTGCATCGACGAACGGAAAATCGCGTTCGAGACCTTCTTGTCCTCAAGCTTCTTCCAGCCGCCCGAGTGGACGAGGATGGCATCCGAGAGGTCAAGCTCGCCGTCGCCATATTGCTCGAACAGCTTCGTCCAGACCAGAAATGTGAAGCCGAAAATGAGGAATGGCTTGCCCCTGTGGGCGTCGACAAACCGCCGAACCGTGGCTTCATCAACGTTCAGATCGGGGGCCAAAGCGAACGTCGCCTTGGCCCCGAACTTCATCATGCCGAGGACGCCGGCGCCACGGGCGGTCAGGTTGTTGGGCTTGATGACGTCCTTGGTGTCGATCGCCAGAAACGGCAAGCGGCTGTCCCCCAGGATCGGCCTGAAAGTCGCCACCAGCGCCCGGGACTGGCGTGACGCGGTCTCGGGGTCAACGGTGATGCGGCTGGGCGTCTGTCCCGTGGTGCCGCTGGACTGGAGGATCATTGCCGGCGCAGTCGTGGACGCGAGCATGTGCTCTTTGAAAAGCTGAACCGGCAAGAAAGGAAGATCGGCCATCGATCGCCAGTCTTGCAGACCGCCCCATGCGGCATCGATGATGCGTGCGTAAGGCGGGCAGCGGTCGAAATGGAACTGCGTGAGCTCCTTCAGTCCCGGTAGCAGACGGGCTTCCTTCTCCGCCTGCGACAGGGAATAGGGAATTCTGTCCAGAAGCGCGTCAAACATCGATCGCCCCCTTCACGCGAGCGTAATCGATCTTGCCGTTGGCTTTGCGCGGGAGTTCCGCCAGTGCGCGTAAAGCAAAGCTGGCCGGCGGGATCTTGTTGGCCAGCGCCAGCGCTTTGGTATGGGCCTTGGCGTTCTGCGGAATTTCACCCTCGAACACGGCGGCAATCCGGTCTCCCAGATCGACGCAAGCAACCGATCCGAGTGAAGCCAGTTGCCTCTCGATGTCGTCCAGACTCAGCCGCAGTCCAGCGATCTTTGCGAACCGCGCCGCGCGTCCGGAGAGATAGAGAAAGCCTTCGCCGTCCATCCACCCAAGGTCGCCGGTCTCAAGCTTGCCACCCATGACGTCGCCTTGCGCGAGATCGCTGCGGCTCTCCGCGTAGCCGAGCATGACGTTGGCGCCCTCATAGGCCACAAGGCCGGTCTCTCCGGTGGGCAGCGATGTCCCGTCGGGCCGGGCGATGGACAGTTTGCCCCCCGGCATCGCCAAGCCGACGGAGCCAAGCTTCTGGTGCAGCCGGTCGCTCGGCACACAGGCGATCCGGGGAGCCGCCTCCGTCTGGCCGTACATCACGAAAACGCGGGCGCCTCTGGCATTCGCCTTGGTCAGGATCATTTCCTGGATCCGCCTGTCCAGGTGACCGCCTGCTTGCGTGAACGTGTCCACGGATGGGGGCACCCTGTCGAATCCAAGCCGGGCCAAAACGCTGTAATGGAATGGCACGCCCGGAAAATGCGTGCCGTCGCTGGCCTTGACCTTGGTCCAGAAGCTCTCGGATGTGAGGGTGTCGTTGATGAAAGCGATGCGCCCACCCGACACAAGATGGGATGTCGCCACCGACAGGCCGTAGGAATAGTGAAACGGCAGGTGCCCGATCGCAACGCTGTTCGGGGTGAGAGCGAGGCTTTCGGCGATTTGCCTGGCGTTCACCGCGAGCGCGGTGTGGGAGAGACGGACGAATTTCGCGCTCCCGGTCGTTCCGGAGGTGAGCAGGAGCGCTCCCAGATCCGGGTGAAGCGGCGGCTGTCCGGTCCTTGCCCGGCGCACAGCGATGGCAGGAGTTTCCGAAGTCGGGTCACTCAGCGCCCATTCCGCAGCGGCGACGGGTCCGATGCCGGCAAGCGGTTCGGAACCGATGAGGAACTCCGGCTGGTAGCGGGTCAGAAGATTGGAGAGCTTGTCATCCGGCAAGGTGGGATCGATCAACGCCACCGCATGTCCGGCCGCCGCCAGCCCTAAAAAACCGACCAGAGTCGCTGACGTGTTGGTCGCGAACAGGAAGGCGAGGCCCTTCTCCGTGCGTTCGAGCTTCGCGGCAAGTGCCAAAGAGAGATCAGCAACGCGCCGCTCGGACAGCCACACTCCGGTCACATCGTCCCACAGAAGCGGACGATCAAGGAACCCAGCCGGGCGATCCAGCAGACCAGCGAATGTTCGGTCGATCATTTGGGGCCTCTACGTCATATGACCATGCCGCCGTCCACCCGCAGGATCTGACCTGTGATGTAGCGCGACATGTCGGAGCAGAGGAACAGCACTGCGTCGGCCACGTCATCCGGCGTGCCCACCCGTCCCAGCCCGATGCTTGAGAGGGATTGCACCCTCACGGCCTCGCCAAGACCCTCCGTCATATTCGTCTCGATGTAGCCCGGCGCCACCGCATTGACGCGCACCCCTTTGGGCGCAAGTTCCTTGGCCGCCGCCCGGGTCAAGCCGACGACCCCCGCCTTCGAGGCGGCATAGGCCAATTGCCCGGGCGCGCCCGCCAGCCCCACAACCGACGACACGTTCACGATGCTGCCGCCCGTGCGCGCCAAAAGCCTGGCTGTCGCTTGGATCAGATGGAGCGGGCTGCCGAGGTTGAGATCGAGGGTGGCGCTCACGTCTTCGTCCGAGATCATTCCGATCATGGCAGGCCGCATGATGCCCGCATTGTTGACGAGAATGTCGAGCCGCCGATGGCGAGAGAAGACGTTGCGGACAAGGTGACGGGCTGCATCCGGGGCCGCGATGTCGCCGGGCTCAAGATGGACACGCTCTGGCGCCGCTGAACGCAGCGCGGCAACAGCATCATCGCCAATGTGCCTGGAATTGAGGTTGACGATCGCCCCGGCCTCCAGGAGACGCCGGGCAATGGCCAATCCGATGCCCCGTGACGCGCCCGTGACAATGGCAACGCGGCCGGAGAGATCAGGCCCCATTGTACTTGGCCATGATCTCGACGGCCTTGTCGAAGCTGCTCATGGCGAGAATGTCATTTGCCTCGAGCATGGCATCGAAACGCGTCTCCAGTGCAGCGACAAGCGTCATGTGCCCGATGGAATTCCATTCCGGATAGTCGCGATAGACAAGCTGCTTCCTGTCGACACTCTCATCGAGGTCGAATGCTTCCCTGAACGCGGCGAATACATTATCTTCAAGTGTCATCTAAGACCACCTAATCTGCGCTTCATGGATTGCGACTTAGAATATCTTTTCCAGCAGCACCACGTCATGACGTCGGCAATCCTGGTCCGCGAAATGCTGTTCGAGCGTACCGACGATTTGATAACCCATAAGGGCGTTCATGCGCAGCGCGACGGCGTTGTCAGCTCGGATCTCTGCCATGAGCTTGGACAACCCCAGTTCCTGACGGGCGAAGCGCATGAGCTCCCGCATCGCGAGCATGGCGACACCGGGGATGCCGCAGCGCTCCAGAATGGCAACGGCGCCGTAGCCGTAGCGATTGTGGACATGGACGGAATTGATCTGAATGAAACCGAAAGCCGCCTCATCGGGGCTTGAGGCAATGACGCGGAACATGCCGCCGGGCTCCGCCAAGCGCCGATCAATCCAGGCCTTGACCGCTTCATCGTCCGACCGCTCGGGAATGGCCATCAGCATTGACTGCATCCGAGCATCACGCCGGATCTCGGCAAGGACGTCAAAGTCGTGATCCGCCGGAAGGCGGAACACGATCGATGGAGCAACTGGTTGGCGGGGTTGCACTCTCCACTCCCTCTAGCCCTGTCCCCAGCTCCAAGGCGGACCTCAGACCGCTGCGCAAACGAAAGTTGGCATCCAATTGCATCATTTGGCTTGCGCAGGGATAGCCGTGCCAATGCCACGCCCCTCATCCGCTCCCGAGATCCGCCGCATCGCCCACCGGCTGGCCCGGCGCCGCATCGAACGTCGCCGCCGGTCCGCTGGCGGCGCGCGCATGAGGCCATCGCCAAACGTGCGCACACTCAGGAAATGCAATTTTAACGCTAGACGCGGCAGCTCCGCCAGCGCGTTAAGGCCCATAGCCAGCCGCACGGGGCATCGGCAATTTGAACCGTCGGGAAGCGGTCTCTCAAGGTGTCGGCAGCGGGCCAAACCACGACCTAAACATCCGCTCAAGCGGACCTCTCGAGGCCATGGCACCTGGCAAAAGTGCGGCCCGGAGACGTCGAAGCTCGCGAAATTGGAGCGGGCGATGGGAATCGAACCCACGACATACAGCTTGGGAAGCTGTCGTTCTACCACTGAACTACGCCCGCGACCGGCGCACCATAGACATGGGGAGCGGCCGCCATCAAGAGGCGGCGTGCATCATCCCCCGCTTCGCGGCCCCGCGCCGGCCGGGAGGGTTTCTTCTCCGCCCCGCTTCCGGGTCCAGCCCGCACCGAGGGGGGCCACCGCGAGCGGATCGCCTTCGCTGAATTGAGGCGCGATCCCGACCGTAAAGGGATTCAATTTGCCCGGATCGCGCTCTAGACTTGGGTCATGTCACAGACCTCCCGTTCGGCTTCGTCCGCCCGCCCGCGCTTTTCGGCCCAGTTCCAATCGTTCGAGGAGACCGCCGACGGCAGCGCCGGCCCGGCGCGCCTGGCGGCGCTGCGGGACGAACTGGCCCGGCGCGGCCTCGACGGCTATGTGGTGCCGCGCGCCGATGCCCATCAGAATGAATATGTGCCGCCCGGCGAAGAGCGCCTCGCCTGGCTGACCGGCTTCACCGGCTCGGCCGGCCTGCTGGTGGTGCTGAAGGACGCGGCGGCGCTGTTCGTGGATGGGCGATACACGCTTCAGGCGGCAAGCCAGGTGGATGCGGGCGCCTTCACCATCGTGCCCCTGGCCACCACCACGCCCGAGCGCTGGCTGGAAGATCATCTGCCCAAGGGCGCAGCGCTGGGGCTGGATCCGTGGCGGACCACCATCGAGGCCCGCGAGCGGTTCGCGCGGGCCGTGGCCGCCGCCAATGGCGTCGTGGTTGCGGTGGAGAACGACCCGCTGGCGGACCTGTGGCGAGACCGCCCGGCGGCGCCTCAGGCTCCGGTGCGCCTGCTGAAGGCCGCCCTCGCCGGGGTGAGCGTTCCCGACAAGCTCGATCAGGTGCGGGCGGCGCTGGCGAAGGACAAGCTCGACGGCGCCCTGATCTCCGATCCGCACGCCACCGCCTGGCTGTTCAATATCCGCGGCGGCGATGTCGCCCATACGCCGCTGCCGCTGGCCTGGTCGCTGGTGCCGGCGCAAGGACGCCCGCAGGTGTTCATCGCCGCCGCCAAGCTGTCGCCGGCGGTGCGCGAGGCGCTCAGCGCCGTGGCCGATGTGCAGCCGGAGGCCGATCTGGAGGCGGCGCTGGCGGCGTTCGCGCACGGGCGCACCGTGCGGCTCGATCAGGCCACCGCCCCGGCCCATCTGGCGGATGTGGTGGAGCGGGCCAAGGGCACGGTGGCGAAAGGCGCCGATCCCATCGCTTTGCTCAAGGCGCGCAAGAATCCGGCCGAGATCGCCGGCATGCGCGCCGCCCATCTGCGCGATGCGGTGGCGCTGACGCGGTTCCTGCACTGGTTCGATGGGGCCGCGCCTGCCGGCACCCTCACCGAGATCGATGCGGTGGAAGCGCTGGAGACCTTCCGGCGCGACAGCGGCCAACTGACCGACGTGTCCTTCCCCACCATCTCCGGCTCCGGCCCGAACGGGGCCATCGTGCATTATCGCGTCACCCGCGCCAGCAATCGGGGCATCGGCGCGGGCGAGTTGTTCCTCTTGGATTCGGGCGCGCAATATCCCGACGGCACCACCGATGTCACCCGCACCCTGAGCGTGGGCACGCCCTCCCAGGACATGCGCACCCATTTCACCCTGGTGCTCAAGGGCCATGTGGCGCTGGCCCGCGCGGTGTTCCCGCAAGGCATCACCGGCGCGCAGCTGGATCCGTTCGCCCGCCAGTTCCTGTGGGCGGCGGGGCTGGATTTCGATCATGGCACCGGCCACGGCGTCGGCGCCGGCCTCTCCGTGCACGAGGGGCCGGCGCGGATTTCCAGGCTCGGCCATGTGCCGCTGGAGGCCGGCATGATCCTGTCCAACGAGCCCGGCTTTTATCGCACCGGCGCCTATGGCATCCGCATCGAAAACCTGGTGCTGGTGACGCCGGTGACGGTGCCGGGCGGCGAGAAGCCGTGTCTGGGCTTCGAGACCCTGACCCTGGCGCCCATCGACCGCCGCCTGATCGACACCGCCCTGCTCACCGCGCCGGAGCGGGCGTGGCTCGACGCCTATCATGCGGACGTCGCAGCAAAGGTGGGGCCGCTGCTGGAGCCGGACGCCCGCGCCTGGCTGGAGCAGGCGACGGCGCCGCTGGACTGAAAGCACGGCAGGTCCGGAGCATGACCGCCGGGTGGCGCGGGAGGCCATGCCCCCTCGCGCGGCCAAGATGAAGCCATCAGCAATGACCGCTCTGCGGCGGAACCTTTGCCTGTGACCCGCGTTTCTTGGGTCAGCGGCGACAGAAGGACTCTCGCAGATGTCAACTATTCTCATTATCGTCCTGGTTTTGCTCCTGATCGGCGCGCTGCCCACTTGGGGTTACAGCGGAAACTGGGGCTATGGTCCGGGCGGCATCGTCGGCGTTCTGCTGATCATCGTCATCGTGCTCGTCCTGACAGGCCGCCTGTAGCGCCGGCCCGTTCGGACAGCGGCAGCGTCCGAACGGCACCGGCGCGCGCCATCCAAGCCGATTGATTGATGGACGGCCCTCGCGGATCCGAGCGCGGGGGCAGTTCTGGAAAACTCCCAGGGCACTGCCCGCCCTGGGAGTTTTTTTGCGTCCCGGCGGCGCCTTCGCGGCTGGCGATGCACCTGCGTCATGCCTCACAACCGCCGTATCTTCCGGCAGGTTAGGCGCGAGGTATCCTCCGGCGCCACGACCGCTGCGGGGCGCGCACGCGATGGCAAGCACGCGTCCGGTTGTATGGAGTGGTATCAAGGGATAGGAGGGCGGGGGCGGCACGCGTGGGCTCGTGCATCTGCCCTTGCACTGCGTCGCGACGTGATCGAAAAGAACGCTATGACCATACGTCACCTGGCTGTCACCCACTGCACCCCTGCCCGCTGCCCCGCGGCCTGCGGGCGTGCGGGTGCGCGCGAGACCTGTGCGCGGTGAGCGCCATGGATGCACCCACGGACGGGGTGCCGGACGGCGCCGAGGGCGACGGCAAGGCCCTGGCCCGTGCGGCTCTCGCCCGCGTGCTGGCCTCCGATGAATTCGTCTCCTCGCCGCGGCTGACCGAATTCCTGCGCTTCGTAGTGGAAGCCACGCTCGCCGGCCGGGCGGACGAGATCAAGGGCTACACCATCGCGGTGGAGGCCCTGGGCCGTCCCAGTTCGTTCGATCCGCAGACCGACCCCATCGTACGGGTGGAAGCCACCCGGCTGCGCCGGGCGCTGGAACGCTATTATACCACTGCCGGTCCGGAAGAGACCCTGGACATCGTCATTCCCAAGGGCAGCTACGTGCCCCAGTTCAAGCCGCGCGGCGAGCCGGCGGAGTTGGTGCCGGAGCCGGAGCCGCCGGCCGCGCCGCCGTCGGCCCCCGCTTTGCCGACGCCCCCCAGCCGTTCGCTGGGATGGGTGGTGGGGCTGATGCTGGTGATATTCGGCATCGCGCTGGGCTGGACCAGCCTGCGCTATGGCGTCGATCCCACCGGCCCCATCGCGCGGGTGCTCGGCACCGGCCGCGACGGCCCCCGGGATCTGGCCGACCGGCTGGGCATGCCGATCCTGGACGTACGGCCGTTCGAGACCGTGGGCAGCCGGGCGCCGACGCCGGCGGAAACCCACGCCATCGAGGCGCGGCTGCGGGATTCTTTCGCGCGGTTCGATTTCGTCGACGTCATGGAGCCCGGCCAGGAAGCCCCGTTGCGCGAGTGCCGCGACCCCCCGCCCCGCTCGGTGTTCGCGCTGACCGGGCTGGCGGAAGGACGCGAGGACGGCACCTTCTCCCTGCTGGTGCGCCTGTCCGATCGCTGCGAGGGCACCATCGTCTGGACCACGGCCTTCGAGGGATTGAAGCGCGGCGCCGATATGCCGGCCACCGAGGAACGGGTGGTGCGCAACATCGCCGTGGCGCTGATGCAATCCTACGGCGTGCTGCCCACCCGCGCCCGCGCCCAGGCCCGCGCCGATGCGACGCCGTCCGGCTTCGGCTGCATCGCCCAGGCCTATGCCGCCAGCCGCGCCGGCGACACCGCATCCTCCGCCAAGGTGCGCGAATGCCTGGACCAGGAGGCGGAACAGCACACCGGCTTTGCCCTCGCCCATGCGGCAAAGGCACATATGCTGCTGTGTGATATCCGCCGCCATCCCGAAGTCCAGGCGGATCCGGAAACCCTAGCGCGCATGCTGCGGGAAGCGGAATTGGCCGCCGATCTGGCGCCCACCAGCGCCTATGCGGCCAAGATCCTCGCCGCGGTCGACTTCTCCCGCGGCGAGAGCGATGCCGCGCTGGCGGCGGCCGAGCGGGCGCTGGCGCTGAACCCACTGGATTTCGATGTCAGCGCCGACGTGGGTGCCCTGCTCATCGGCCTGGGCAAGCCGAGCCAGGGCGAAGCGCTGGTGACCTTCGCCCGCAGCCATGGGGCGCTCAAGACACCGCTGCAGGATGCCTATCTGGGCGTCTCCGCCTTCCTGCGGGATGACAGCCATGCGGCCGGATCTCTGGTGACGCCGCTGCAACTGCATCCCACCCCCGAAACCCGTGTCGCTTTGGCGCTGGCGCTGCACACGCTCGGGCGGCTGGAAGAGGAGCGGGACGTGGTCAGCGCGCTGGCGCGGGAAACCGCCGGGGGCGCCGCCGGCGTGCGTCGGGTGGTGCAGCACTTGCTGCCGCTGGCCAGCGTGGCCGACCCGGTCATGTCCGAGCTGGAAGCCGCGGGCCTTGCCCCGCGCGCGACGGCGATGCACCCGCGCGGCTGAGCGCCCGGCCTGTCGACCACGCATGGCCGGTCCGCGGCATCTCGCCATTGCCAAACCCCGCGCAACGCTCGATATCGCAAGCAGGCGACGGCGGCGCCCGCATTGGCGCGTAAAGGCCCAAGGCGGCATCCGGCGCCTGGCAATGAGGGCGATTGACCATGGCAGACACCACTCCCGCCCTGAGCGAGCGGCAGTTCGCTTTGATCGCCCGCGCTCTGGCGGAGCCGCGCCGCTATGAGATCCTGCGGCAGTTGGGGGAGAATTCGGGCGAAACAGCCTGTGCCTGCCTGCAACACAGCCAGCCGGTCAGCGCCGCCACCGTCTCCCACCACCTCAAGGAACTGGAGACGGCGGGACTGATCGTCATCCGCCGCGAAGGCAAGTTCGCCTACCTGGCCTTGCAGCGCGACGTGCTGGCTGCCTACGTGGATCAGCTCCGCAAAATTTAGCGCGTCATCGAAGGAGGCCGCCTCTTGTGATCATCGCTTCGACATTTATCTAAACATCGAACTGAAACTCCGTTCGACGGGACATGGATCATGAGCAAGCTGGCAAACAAGGTCGCGGTGGTCACCGGGGCCGCCAAGGGCATCGGCGCGGGCATCGCCAAGGCGCTGGCGGCGGAAGGCGCCGCCGTGGTGGTGAATTATGCCGCCAGCAAGAGCGGGGCGGACCGCGTGGTGAGCGAGATCACCGCCGCCGGCGGCAAGGCCATCGCCGTGCAGGCCGACATCTCCAAGCCCGAGGACATCGCCCGCCTGTTCGCGCAGGCCAAGGACGCGTTCGGTACCCTCGACGTGCTGGTGAACAATGCCGGCATCTACCAGATGGCCCCGCTGGAACAGGTCAGCGCGGCGGAGTTCCATCGGCAGTTCGATACCAATGTGCTGGGCGTCCTGCTCTCCAGCAAGGAAGCGCTGAAGCACTTCGGCCCGGCCGGCGGCAGCATCGTCAATATCGGCTCGGTAATCACAGAGCTCGGGATGCCGGGCTCCAGCATCTATACCGGCACCAAGGCCGCGGTGAAGGCCATCACCGAGGTGCTGGCCAAGGAACTGGCGGCGCGGCACATCCGGGTCAACGCCATCAGTCCCGGCATGGTGGAAACCGAAGGCACCCATGCGGCCGGCATCATCGGCAGCGAAATGCAAGACCAGGTGGTCGCGACCACCCCGCTCGGCCGCGTGGGCCAGCCGGGCGACATCGCTCCGGTCGCGGTGTTCCTGGCCTCGGACGATGCCCGCTGGATCACCGGCGAGACCCTGATCGTCTCCGGCGGCGTACGCTGAGCGCGACGTGCGGCGCAGGGCTCCCGGCCCGCGCCGCACGCGTGTCAGATCCTGAGCTTCAGGCCCAATGCCTCAGAGAATGAACCGGCTGAGGTCGGCGTTCTTGGAGAGGTCTTCCACCCGCTCGCGCACATAAGCGGCGTCGATCACCACCGTCTCGCCGGAGCGGTCGGGGGCGGTGAAGGACAGATCGTCCAGCACCCGCTCCATCACCGTCTGCAACCGGCGGGCGCCGATATTCTCCACGGTGGAATTCACCGCCACCGCGACGTCGGCAATGGCTTCCACGGCGTCGGCGGTGATGTCCAGCGTCACCCCTTCGGTGCCCATCAGCGCCAGCGACTGCTTCACCAGGCTGGCCTCGGTCTCGGTGAGGATGCGCACGAAATCGGCACGGGTCAGCGCTTCCAGCTCCACCCGGATCGGCAGGCGGCCCTGGAGTTCCGGCAGCAGATCGGACGGCTTGGACACATGGAAGGCGCCGGAGGCGATGAACAGGATGTGGTCGGTCTTCACCGGCCCGTGCTTGGTGGAGACGGTGGTGCCCTCGATCAGCGGCAGCAGGTCCCGCTGCACCCCCTCGCGGGAGACATCGGCGCCGGAGCGGCCTTCGCGGCCGGCGATCTTGTCGATCTCGTCCAGGAAGACGATGCCGTTATTCTCCACCGCATAGATCGCCTCCTGGGTGGTGGCGTCCTGGTCGATAAGTTTGTCGGCTTCCTCGGTCACCAGCAGCGGGTGGGCATCCTTCACCAGCACCCGGCGCGGCTTGGCGCGGCCGCCGAACGCCTTGCCCAGCATGTCGCCCAGCGAGACCGCGCCCATCTGGGCGCCCGGCATGCCGGGGATTTCGAACATGGGCAGGCCCTGGCCGCCGCCGCCCTGCAGCTCGATCTCCACTTCCTTGTCGTCGAGCTCGCCGGCGCGCAGCTTGCGGCGGAAGGAGTCGCGGGTGGCGGGGGAGGAAGCGGCACCCACCAAGGCATCCAGCACCCGCTCCTCGGCGGCCAGATGCGCTCTCGCCTGCACGTCCTTGCGCTTGGCTTCGCGCACCAGGCCGATGCCCACTTCCACCAGATCGCGGATGATCTGCTCCACGTCGCGGCCCACATAGCCCACTTCGGTGAACTTGGTGGCCTCGACCTTGAGGAACGGCGCCCCGGCCAGCCGCGCCAGCCGGCGGGAAATCTCGGTCTTGCCGACGCCGGTGGGGCCGATCATCAGGATGTTCTTGGGCAGAACCTCCTCGCGCATGTGGCCTTCCAGCTGCTGCCGCCGCCAGCGATTGCGCAGGGCGATGGCCACCGCGCGCTTGGCCTTGGCCTGGCCGACGATGTGGCGGTCCAGTTCGGACACGATCTCGCGGGGGGAAAAGTCACTCATGGGTCCGGGTCTCTCGTGTCCCAACAAGAAGGATGCTGCGGCTCAGGCCGTGAAACGGGCGGCGGCCCCGATCAGCCGATGCTCTCCACCGTGATGTTGCGGTTGGTATAGACGCAGATGTCGGCGGCGATCTCTAGCGAGCGGCGCACGATGGCTTCGGGATCGTCTTCGCGGTCCAGCAGCGCGCGGGCGGCGGCCAAGGCGAACATGCCCCCCGAGCCGATGGCGGCGACGCCGGCTTCAGGCTCCAGTACGTCGCCGGTGCCGGTGAGCACCAGCGAGACCTGGGCATCGGCCACGATCATCATGGCTTCCAGCCGGCGCAGATAGCGGTCGGTGCGCCAGTCCTTGGCCAGCTCGACGGCGGCGCGCTGCAATTGGCCGGGATACTGCTCCAGCTTGGCTTCCAGGCGCTCGAACAAGGTGAAGGCGTCGGCGGTGGCGCCGGCAAAACCGCCGATCACGTCGCCCTTGCCGAGGCGGCGCACCTTGCGGGCATTGGACTTCAGCACGGTCTGGCCCAGGGTCACCTGCCCATCGCCGGCGATGGAGACGCGCCCGCCCTTGCGCACCGAGACGATGGTTGTTCCGTAGATGGTATCGGGAGAATGCATGAAAGGCTCCGGTGACGCCGCCTTACTTAAGACGTTCCGCCGCCGGTGCAACGGCCCTCACGCCGCATCCGCCAGCGCGGCCGGCGCCATGCGCAGCGCCGGGGCGATGCCGGCCAGCACCGCCAGCCCGCCCGCCGCCACCAGCGCCCCCGCCGGCAGCACGCTCAACAGGCTGGTGAGCAGGCCGGAGCCGAGCACGCACAAAGCGATGCTGGCGCTGGACAGGCCCAGCACCCAGCCGCGCTCGGTCTCGTCCACCGCCCCGGACATGGCGGACAGCAGCGAGATGAAGGCCACCACGTTGACGCAGCAGATCGCCACCGCCAGCCCCACCTGGGCCACCGCCGGCAGCGGCAGGCCGGCCAGCACGATCAGTCCGCCACATCCCCCCAGCGACACCACCGCCATATCGCGCTCGCGTGGCAGGCGGGCGCTGATCCATGTGTAGAGCAGCGCCGAGCCGCAGGTGAAGCCGATGCCCATGCCGACGGAGAACAGGCCGACCTCGGCGGTGGTGAAGCCGTGCTGGCGCTGCATGATGATGAGAATGAGGGTGTAATAGATCAGGAAGCCCAGCTGAAACAGGAAGAAGGCCGCCAGTGGCGGCACCACCTGCGGCCGGTCCTTCAGCCGCGCGAACAGCAGGAACGGCTGGCGCCAATCGAAATGAAACGCCCGCCGGCGCGTTTCCTCCCCGAACCGCGCCCGCGCCAGCAGCACCGCATTCCAGGTGCACAGCACCAGCGCCACGGCCAGCGGCAGGCGCAGGTCGAAATGACCGAGCAGGCCGCCGATGGCCGGCCCGGCCATCAAGCCGACGGTATTGACCAGCGTCACCTGCGCCATGGCATCGCCACGGGCGGCGGCCGGCACCGCATCCACCATGGCCGCCTGGGCAATGGGCGAGGTGCCGGACATCAGCCCCGCCACCAACCGGCCGGCGAAGAACAGCCACAGCAGGGAGAGTTCCAGCGCCAGCCACATCAGCCCGTAACCCAGCGCCAGGCCGGCCATGCACACCACCAGCGTCCGGCGGCGCCCGAAGGCATCGGAGAGGTCGCCCAGCAGCGAACTGCCGAAGAAAGCGCCCACCGGAAACAGCGAGAAGGCCAGCGACATCAGCGTGTCACGCAAGGCCGGGCTGTAGGGCTCAACCAGTGGCGAGGTGGCGAACAGCCCGACGATCAGCGGATACATCAGGCCGAAGGAGAGAATATCGAGGAACACCGCCAGAAAGAGCGCGGCGTGGCTGCGAAACAATCCGACGTTCATGGGATCGGGCTTCCGTAACGGTCGTTGCGACCTACTGTGCCCAGTCGCGCCCGGCGGCGCCACTGCGATCCGTTCATTCCGGGAGCGGTTCCCCGCGCAAAAATGTCGTCACCAGAGCGGCGAAGGCCTCCGGCGCCTCGATCATCGGGCAATGGCCGGTGTCCGGCCCCTCCAGAAACAGGGCGTCGGGAATGGCGGCGGCGATGGCGCGGGCGAAGACGGGCGCGAAGATGCGGTCTTGCGGCGTGGCCATCACCAAGGTGGGCGCCACAATGCCGCCGAGCCGCCCCAGCGTATCGGCCGCCAGACTGGCATCCGCCTGCCGATGGAACGCCGCCACGCCCTGAAGTGGGCCGGCGGCGACCACCTGCCGGGCGATCCCCTCCAGATCGTTGGCCTCCAGAAAGGCGCGGCCCAAGGTGAAGGTGGCGAGCGTGCGCACATAGGTGACCGGGTTGACCACCTCCGCCCGCACCCGCTTCAGCAATTCGAGGATACCGCGCGAATAGAGGTCGTTGCGGGCGAAGGTGCAGGCCAACACCAGCCGCTCCACCCGCTCCGGCGCCAGCAGCGCCAGTTCCTGCGCCACCACCCCGCCGAGCGAATGGCCGACCACATGGGCCCGCTTGATGCCGGCATGGTCCAGGATCGCCAAGGCGTCCCGCGCCATGTCGGCGGCGACATAAGGATCAAACACGCGGTCACTGAGGCCCACATCCCGATTGTCGAAGGCGATGGTGGTGAAGCCGTTCAGCCAGGGACGCGCCAGCGACCAGAAGGCCCGGTCCGCCGACAGTCCGCCGATCAGCAGCAGCGGCGGTCCCTCGCCCGTCACGTCATAGGCCAGACGCAAGTCGGCATGAATTTCCACTTTGCTCATCAGGCCCCGCCCGCCGGTTGTTGTCATACAACCACAGCGAACCCCGTCCGGCGCGTCAATGCCCCATCGGCGGTATCGGGAAGCTGCGGAGAGAGCAGGCGGCGCATGCAGCCGTCACATGGCCGCCATATGGCGTTGCAGCACGCTACCTGCTAGAAGGCGCGGCCTTGGAGGAGTTCCATGCGTAGCGCCGAGATCGTTCGAGAAACCAAAGAGACGAAGGTCCGCCTCGCCGTCAATCTTGACGGGACGGGGAAGGCGACCATTGCGACCGGCATCGGGTTCTTCGACCATATGCTCGATCTCCTGGCGCGCCACGCCCGTTTCGACCTCGAAATCGAGGCCAAGGGCGACCTGCATGTGGACTTCCACCACACCACCGAGGATGTGGGCATCGTGCTCGGCCAGGCGGTGAAGCGCGCGCTCGGCGACATGCGCGGCATCACCCGCTATGCCGATCTGCACTTGCCCATGGACGAGACGCTGACCCGCGTCGCGCTCGACATTTCCGGCCGCCCCTATCTGGTGTTCCGCACCGAATTCAAGGTGGCCAAGATCGGCGAATTCGATACCGAGCTGGTGCGCGAGTTCTTCCAGGCCTTCGCCTCCAATGCCGGCGTGACGCTGCATGTGGAGACGCTCTACGGCGACAATGCCCACCACATCGCCGAAAGTTGCTTCAAGGGCCTCGCCCGCGCCCTGCGCGCGGCGGTGGCCATCGACGCGGCGGCCAGCGGTGAAATCCCCTCCACCAAGGGCGCCCTCGGCGGCTGAAGGAGGTCCCATGGCCAGTTGGACCGTTCTGACCAAGGACGTGGCGGGCGACACCCCGCTGCGCGCCGCCGAGCGCGTGGTGTTCGTGCGCGAGCGTTTCTCCTGGCTGGCCCTGTTCTTCGCCCCGCTGGTGCTGCTGCGCTACCGTCTGTGGCTGGCGCTGCTGGGCTATGTGGCGGCCTCGGTGCTGCTGGCGGTGGCCGAGCTGCGGTTCGGCCTGCCTGATCCCGTCTCGACGGTGGTGGAGATCGGCCTCCATGTGCTGATCGCGCTGGAGCTTCCGAGCCTGCGCATCGCCAAGCTGCGTTGGCGCGGCTTTGAGGAGGCCGGCACGCTGGTCGCCCGCGACCAGATGGAAGCCGAGTTGCGCTTCTTCGCCCAAGGCTGGCCCATGGCCGGCCACGCCCCCGTGACGCCGCATCCGCGCGCACCCCGCGCCAGCGGCGCTGCGCCTTATGTGATCGGCTCGTTTCCGGAACCTTATGCCCCATGACCGTCGCCATCGTTGATTACGGCTCCGGCAATCTGCACTCGGCGGCGAAAGCCATCGAGCGCGCGGCGCTGGACACCGGCGCCGAGCGCGTGGTGGTCACCAGCGATCCCGCCGTGGTGCGCGCCGCCGATCGTGTGGTGCTGCCCGGCGTCGGCGCCTTCGCCGATTGCCGCCGCGGCCTGGATGGCGTCGCCGGCATGGTGGAGGCGCTGGAGGAGACGGTGCACGGCAAGGGCCGTCCTTTCCTCGGCATCTGCGTCGGCCTGCAATTGCTGGCCGAACAGGGCCTGGAGCACGGCACCACCGCTGGCCTCGGCTGGATCAAGGGCGTGGTGGACCGCATCACCCCCAGCGATCCGGCGCTGAAGATCCCGCACATGGGCTGGAACACCCTCACCGCCGCGCGGGCGCATCCGCTGCTGGATGGCATCGCTGTGGGCGATCACGGCCTGCACGCTTATTTCGTGCATTCCTACGCCTTCCAGCTGGCCGACCCGGCCGATCTCGTCGCCACCACGAACTACGGCGGCGCCATCACTGCGATGGTGGCCCGCGAGAATGTGGCCGGCACCCAATTCCATCCCGAGAAGAGCCAGAGGCTCGGCCTTTCCCTTCTCGCCAATTTCCTGAAGTGGCGCCCGTGATCCTGTTTCCCGCCATCGATCTCAAGGACGGCCTCGCCGTGCGCCTGGAACAGGGCGACATGGCGCGGGCCACCGTGTTCAATCGCGACCCCGCCAGCCAGGCCGGCGAGTTCGAAGCCTTGGGCTTCCGCTATCTGCATCTGGTGGATCTGGACGGCGCCTTCGCCGGCAAGCCGGTGAATTCCGCCGCCGTGGACCGCATCCTGGAGACCGTCTCCATCCCGGTGCAGCTGGGCGGCGGCATCCGCGACATGGCCACCGTCACCGCCTGGCTGGAGAAGGGCGTCACCCGCGTCATCCTCGGCACCGCCGCGGTGCGCGATCCCGATTTCGTCCGCGCCGCCGCCAAGGCCTATCCCGGCCGGGTCGCCGTGGGCCTGGATGCCCGTGACGGCCAGGTGGCGGTGGAAGGCTGGGCGGAAACCTCCGATCTCCCCGCCGTGGACATCGCCCGCCGCTTCGAGGATGCCGGCG
>CALRNP020000094.1:0-20275 GCA_943369575.1 Azorhizobium sp. AG788
CAGGAGGGGGAGAGCCCCCATCAATGCGGCGGCGCCGAAGATGACGCGGCGGTTGGCCTTGAAGGCGGACATGGGGGCGTGGGGGTCCATCTGAAAATCTCCGTTCATGACTTGCAGAACGGAATTTAAACGCAGAGCCCTATCACCAACATTGTTCTTTCATTCCCATTTTCTATACATCCGTATAGCCAGATTAGCCAATGGGAATACACAACCGTTCTCACCCCACGACGAAGCCCTTCACAACCCAATTCCACGACAAAGGCCCGAGGCGGAGTTCATCCACCTCGGGCCTTTGGCGTGTCTGTTTGGGCGTCTCAGCCGCGCAATTCCACAACTGCGGCAGGATATGAAGGGCGCTCTAGCTGCCGCCATAGCCTTCCATGGGCCGCGTTTTGCCGCGGAACACCCAGTAAGCGTGTGCTTGATAGGATAGCACCACCGGCAGCACCAGAACCACACCCACAACGGCAAAGGCCAAAGTCTGGTGGTCGCTGGCGCCCTCCCATAAGGTCACCTGCCAGGGCACCACATAGGGCCACAGGCTGATGACGAGCCCGACAAAGCCCAGCAGGAACAGCGCGATGGCCAGCAGGAACGGCCCCACCTCCCAGCCGCTCCACAGGCTCTTCCACAGGCCGAAGGCAACGGCAAGCGTCAGCAGCGGGATGGGCGCCAGATACAGCAGGTGCCAGCCCTCGAACCACCGCCGCGCCACCTCGGGCTCGGTCAACGCCGTCCAGCCGCTGACCATGGCCATCATCATCATGGTCAGGATCAGCGCCGCATGGCCGACCTCGCGCGCGAACACCTGGGTGGTGCCGGTGGTCTTCCAGATCAGCCAGCCGGCGCCCAGCAGCGCATAGCCGCCCACAAGACCCGCGCCGCACAGCACGCCGAGCACCGTCAGGCAACTGAAGGCGCCGCCCGCATAGATACCGTTCTGCATGGGAATGCCGCCGATCAGCCCCCCGAGGATGAGCCCCTGGCAGAACACCGCCAGCGCCGAGCCTCCGGCGAACACCACATCCCACACCGCGCGGAAGCGCACGGTCTGTAGCCGGAAGCCGAAGGCGATGCCGCGCCCGATCAGGGCGAAGAGCATGAACACCACCGGCAGGTACAGGGCCGGCAGCAGCACATAATAAGCGGCGGGAAAGGCCGCCAGCAGCAACGTGCCGCCCATCACCAGCCAGGTCTCGTTGCCGTCCCACACCGGCTCGACGCTGGCCATCATCACGTCGCGGTCGGCATCTCTGGGAGCGAACAGGAACAGGATGCCGACCCCGAGATCGAACCCATCGGCGAGCACATAGATGACCACCGCACCGGCGGTCACGAAGGCGAAGAATAAGGGCAGGTCCATGGCTCTACTCCCCCGGTGCCGGCTGGAAGCCGGATTGTGGTTTCTGAAGGGACGGTCGGATGGCAAGACCCACGGCCGAACGATCGGAGCCGGGGCGGACTTTCCAGGCTTCTTCCACCGGCTCGCCCTCCGGCCCCTTGAGCACGGTGCGGGCCGCGAACCAGAAGAAGGTGAGCAGGAGGACGTTGTAGATCAGGAAGAAGGTGAGCAGCGTCACCCCCACCGCACCGGCCGCGACCGGGGCAACCGCATCGGCCGTGCGCATCAACCCATAGACCACGAACGGCTGGCGGCCGGCCTCGGTCACCGTCCAGCCGGCCACCACCGCCACGAAGCCCATGGGCGTCACCGCCATGGCCACAAGCTGGAACCACCGGGTTTCATAAAGGCGCCCGCGCAGACGCAGCACCAGGCCGGTGATGGCGGTGGCCAGCAGCAAGAGGCCCACCCCCGCCATGATGCGGAAGGCGAAGAAGACGATGGGCACATAGGGCCGGTCCGACGCCGGCACCGCCTTAAGGCCTTGCACCTCCCCATCCCACGAATGGGTCAGGTAAAGGCTCGCCAGGTGCGGAATGCCGATGGCGAAGCGGTTCTGTGCCGCCTCCATGTCCGGCCAGGCGAACAGCAGCGCCGGCACGCCCTTTCCGCTCTCCCACAGCCCTTCCATGGCGGCGAGCTTGGTCGGCTGATGCTCCAGCGTGTTGCGGCCATGCATGTCGCCCAGCATGATCTGGGTCGGCGCCAGCACCACGGCCGCCCACATGGCCATGGAGAAAGCGGTCCGCGCGGTGCGCAGGTGACGCCGCTGCCACAGATGGAAGGCGGAAACCCCCGCCACCACGAAGGCGCCGGTGAGGAAACTGGCGCAGACCATATGCATGAGGCGATAGGGGAAGGACGCGGTGAAGATCACCTGCCACCAGTCGGTGACATGGAACACGCCCTGCGCGTCGAGAACCGCGCCGGCCGGCGTCTGCATCCAGGAATTGGAGGCAATGATCCAGGTGGTGCTGATCAGCGTGCCGAGGGCGACCATGCAGCAGGAGAAGAAGTGGGCGCCACGCCCCACCTTGCCCTCGCCGAACAGCATGACGCCGACGAACCCGGCTTCCAGGAAGAAAGCCGTCATCACCTCATACATGAGCAGCGGACCAAGAATATTGCTGGTGGCGCGCGAGAAGCCGGCCCAGTTGGTGCCGATCTCGTAGCTGAGCACGATGCCGGTCACCACCCCCATGCCGAAGCCCATGGCGAAGATGCGGCTCCAGAACCGCATCAAATCGCGATAGACCGTGTTGCCGGTACGCCACCACAGGCCGCTGAGGCAGGCGACATAGCAGGCAATGCCGATGCTGAAGGTCGGCCACAGAATGTGAAAACCGACAGTGAAGGCGAATTGAATGCGGGACAGCAGCAACGCATCCATGGTCAGTTCCCCCCTGTAAGATGGGCGGCAGAGGCCGCGGTCTGGCATTTCATCAGGCGCACCGGCACCGATTTGGATGAGGGCGTGAAGCTCAGCGGATCGTGCGCATACAGCGGCACCAGCGGGTTGGTTTCCGGGTAATAGGCGCCGCAGCAGCCATCTGGCAGGTTGTATTCCACCAGCTTGAGCGCCTTCAACACCCGCGCCACGCCGTCGGTGGAAGCGGTCACAAGGTCCACGCGGTCGCCGGCGGCAAGGCCGCGGCGGGCCAGTTCACGGGCGTTCAGGAACACCACGTCGCGCTGGCCGAACACGCCGCGATAGCGATCGCTGCGGGAATAAAGCGTGGTGTTGTACTGGTCGTGGCTGCGCATGGTGGTGAGCCACAGCACCTGCGGATCGCTATCGGCGGGATCTTCGTCGATCCCGCTCATCACCAGGAAGTTGGCGCGGCCGGAGGCCGTCGCCCAGATGCGCTCGCGGGCGGGCGAGGTGAGGTGAAAACCGCCCGGCTGGCGGATGCGGGCATTATAAGCCTGGAAGATCGGGAACACGTCCTCAATGGCCTCCCGGATGCGGTCGTAATCGGCGATCATCTCCTCCCAAGGTACCTTGGAGGCGGCCCCGAGCGTCGCCCGCGCCAGGCCGGCCACGATGGCCGGCTCGCTGCGCAGATGCTCAGAAGCCGGTGCATTGCGGCCGGCCGAGGCGTGGACCATGGACATGCTGTCCTCCACGGTGATGGACTGCGGGCCGCCGGCCTGCACATCCACCTCCGAGCGCGACAGGCAGGGCAGGATCAGCGCCTCGCGGCCGTGCACCAGATGGCTGCGGTTGAGCTTGGTGGAGACATGCACAGTGAGATCCAAGGCGCGCATGGCGGCCTGGGTCTGCTGCCAATCGGGGATGGCAGCGGCGAAATTGCCGCCCATGCCGAAGAACACCTTCACCTCGCCCCGCAGCATGGCTTCCAGCGCCCGCACCACATTGTGGCCGGGGGCCTGCGGCGGCTTGAAGCCGAAACGCTGCTCGAGGCGCGCCAGGAATTCGGCGCCCGGCACCTCGGTGATGCCCACCGTGCGGTCGCCCTGGACGTTGGAGTGGCCGCGCACCGGGCAGATGCCGGCGCCGGGGCGGCCGATATTGCCGCGCAGCAGCGCCAGATTGGCAATCTGCTGCACCGTCTCGGCCCCGCGGCGATGCTGGGTGATGCCCATGCCATAGACCAGGATCGCCCGCTCGGCCTGCATGTAGGTGCGGGCGGCGGCGCGGATCTCCGGCTCGCTGACGCCGCTCTTGCGGACGATGTCGCTCCAGCGTGCGGCACGCAGGTCGGCCAGCAGCGGCCCGATGCCGGCGGTATGGCCGTGGATGAAATCCCAATCCAGCACCCGCTGCTCATCGGCGGCGGCGGCGGCATCGTCGGCCTCCACCAGTGCTTTCATCATGCCCTTGATGAGCGCGGCATCACCACCGACGCGGACCTGATACAGCGCCGAACTGATGGGCGTGGAGGTCATGGTCGCCATTTCGACCGGGTTCTGGGGCGCCTGGAAGCGCTCCAGAGCCCGCTCGCGGAACGGGTTGAACGACACCACCGCCGCCCCGCGCCGGGAGGCGTCCCGCAGGCTCGACATCATACGCGGGCTGTTGGTGCCGGGATTCTGGCCGAAGATGAAGATGGCATCCGTCAGGTCGAAATCTTCCAGCAGGCAGGTGCCCTTGCCGACGCCGATGGACATGGGCAGGCCGACGCTGGTGGCCTCGTGGCACATGTTCGAGCAGTCTGGGAAATTGTTGGTGCCGAATTCGCGGACGAACACTTGATAGAGAAACGCCGCCTCGTTCGAGGTGCGTCCCGAGGTGTAGAACTCCGCCGCATTCGGGCTCGGCAGCGCGTTGAGGTGGCGGGCGATGCGCGCGAACGCCTCGTCCCAGCTCACCGGCAGGTAGCGGTCGGAGGCCGCGTCGTAGGCCATGGGGTGGGTGAGGCGCCCCTGCATCTCCAGTTCGTAATCGTCCCAGCGCGCCAGTTCGCTCACCGTATGGGCGGCGAAGAACTCCGGCGTGCAGCGCAGCTTGGTGGCTTCCCAGGCCATGGCCTTGGCGCCATTTTCGCAGAACTCGAAGGCGGACGTGTGCTTGGGGTCGGGCCAGGCGCAGCCGGGGCAATCGAACCCTTCCGGCTGGTTCATGCGCAACAGCGTCTTGGCGCCGTTCGCCACCACGTCCTGGTCAGCGAGGGCTTTTCCGGTCGCCCACAGGGCACCCCAGCCGCCGGCGGCGGCATGGTAGGGGCGTATGCTTTTGACAATGGTCATGGCCGGCTATCCGTTTCGCGGTTTCGGGCAAGGGTGAAATGGGCTGGGCGCGCGGCCGTGCGTCAGGCACAGGCCTCCAGGAGTTGAGCGCTGCGCCAACGGTGCGGGGTCTGGCCCGTGAAGCGCTTGAACACCGTGGTGAAATGAGGCTGGGTCTGGAACCCCACGCTCAGGGCCACATCCACCAGGGAGGCACCGGGCAGCGCCAACAGGTCCTGCGCCCGGGCAATGCGCCGGCGCAGCAGGTATTCATGCGGGCGCATGCCGGTCGCGACCCGGAATTGCGCGGCGAAATGCATGCGCGTCAGTCCGGCTGCGCCGGCCATGTCGGCCAGAGTGATGGTCTCCGCCAGATGGGCATCCACGAACTCGGTGACCCGCTTCAGCCGCCACTTCGGCAGCGGGCTCTTGGTCCGTCCCGTCGCCGGGGCGTCCGCGGCGGCATGAAGGGTGACGATGCGGCTGACGATGGCGAGGCCGATGGCGTTCACGCATCCCGGCCCCAGTTCCGCCTCGGCGTCCTGCATCGCCATCAGGATCTGCAGCAGGCGGTCGAGGCCCGCGTCCTTTTGCAGGCGCCGGTCGAGGTGCCCCGACCGATCAGCGCCGGCGCCGGACGCGGCCGGGCCGAACAGCGCCGCCGGGGCGCCACGCAGCCAGATCCGCAGCGTCGGCCGTGTCATCGGCCCCTGGCGCGACAGCAGGCAGCCGGTGACATCCAGTGCCTGCGCCGCGGCCGGCGTGCTCTCCTGGGCGGTGGGTAGGCCGATCAGCACCAGCGACAGGCGGTCGAGTTCGAAGCACGCCGTGTGCGCATGAAAGACGAATGGAACGGCGGCTTTGGCCTCCGCCTGCGCGGCGCCGTCGCGTCCGCCCGCCGCCACGGGCTTCGGCGCCGAACGGGGAAACAGGCCGGCCACCGGCTGGGCGGGTCGCGGGTGCAAGGGCAGTTCGGTGAGCATGGCGGGGTCCGTCCTCAATCTCGTTGGGATTGAGAATGTTGCTCCGCGTGCCGGACATCTATCCCACATAAGGCAAGCCGGGCTGCGCTTACGGCTAAGGTGTCCATACCTTGGTGTTACCAAGAATATTTACTTACCTCTCCTGAATATATACCCGCATGTTGCTGAGGCGCCGGTGGGTGGAGGACATGGATGTTCTCGCCCTCGGCGAGAGGGTGGACCTCCCAGGCGAGACACCGCCCGCTCATTTCGCCCCCCAGCCGTCACGCCCGCCACCGCGACCTGCGACTGCGGGCGTGAAGGCTGCACATACCTAGGTATGATTGCGCGATCCATGCGGTTGGCTGCCCCGACGTCATATACCGCCTAGACTGAGCCTTGCGCGGGCTGCCGGCGAAGGCGCATTCCGCCGGCGTGCGATTGCGGAAGACGAGTCTTGAACAGACGTGATGTTTTGAGGATAGAAGGCGACGATCCGGCCCCTTGTCAGCGCCCCGGCTCCCATCGTCCCGGCCCGCGCGGGCGCCGGCCGTCCACACAGCCGGACGCGATGCCGCGCCGGGCCGGAATCAACCGGATCGTGGTCCGCAAGCCGCCTTCCCTCTAGGATTGCGGTGTCTCCGCCGAGGGTCAATGGATCAGCGTTCAGTCCAAGACCCGAAGACAAGTTATCCCCCTCACGCGAGTTCGTGATCGACCATGATGGACGTACTCGGCCCAGGCCCGATGAATTCGCCGCACGATCTGCTGGACATGGCGTGGTTGAACCGATGCAGCCAGGCCTTTCTCCATGCGGAACGGGACGTCTCCCATCACCGGCTGACCGATCCGTCGACGCGGAAGACGTGGCTCGCCGCCAGCGCGCGCTGGACATCTGCCGATGCCTGCCAGCGCCTCGAAACCGAATACATGCTGGGCCGGCATTTGAACGCCGATTGGGCCCACACGCCGGTGGCGATGATCCGCGCCAATACCGATCTGTTCCTGATCTTCGAAGACACCGGCGCAACGCCGCTTGAACCCGCGGCCGACACCGCGCCCCTGTCCATTGAGCGTTTCATCGCCTTGGCGGTGGGGGCCACCGATGCCCTGGTCCAGACCCACGCGCGCAAGATCCTGCACCGCTTGATCCGGTCCTCCACGCTTCTGGAAAACGGCGACGGGCGCGTGCGCCTGGCGTCCTTCGGCTATGCCGCCCTCTCCGGCGATCAGGGGCCGGCGCAGGCGCTGCCGCTGGACGACGAAGCCCTCGCGCACATGGCCCCCGAGCAGGCGCGGCGGGATCATCCCTATGGCGACGAACGCAGCGATCTCTATTCGCTGGGCGTGACCTTCTATCGGCTACTCACCGGCCAATACCCGCTGAAGGCCGATACTCCGGCCGGGTGGCTGCATGCCCATGTGGCCGTGCAGCCGATCCCTCCAACGGCGCTGCGGCCGGACATTCCCGAGATCCTGAGCGAGATTGTCCTGAGGCTCATCGCCAAGGACCCGGCCCACCGTTATCAAAGCGCCGCGGCGCTACGGGCGGATCTGGTGCGCTGCCAGATGGACCGCAACGCCACCGGCCGCATGGAGCGCTTCGAGCTGGGCAGCGCCGAGCCGCAGGCCCTGATCGAAGGCTTGCAAGATCTGTTCGGCCGCGCGGCCGAGACCCGGACGCTGAGGGATGCTTTTGACCGCGTGGTCAACAGTGGACAAAGCGAGATCGCCCTCATCGCCGGCGCGCCGGGCGCGGGCAAGTCCAAGCTGGTGGAAGGCGTCGTGAAGATCATCGGGCTCGCCTGCGCCCGGTTCGCGGCCGGCAAAAGCGACCAGATGCAGCGGGACATTCCCTATGCGCCGATCGCCCAAGCCGTCCGGTCGCTGGCGGCGCGGTTTCTGGCCGCCGACCCCAGCCCCGCCGAGCGGGAAGCGATGCTGGAGAGGCTCGTCGGCCAGGGCGAGTTGATCACCGAGCTGGTGCCGGAAATGGAGCTCATCATCGGCCGCTCCGTGCCCTTGGCGGACGTGCCGATGCAGCAGGCGCAGACGCGGGCGCACAGGGTCATCCAGCAGACCCTGTCCGCCTTCGCGGACGAGGGGATGCCCCTGATCCTGCTGCTGGACGATCTTCAGTGGGCCGACGAGTCCACCATCGCGTTCCTAAAGACCTTTGCCGCCAATCCGCCCGCCAACATCCTGCTGCTGGCGACCTATCGCCATGAGGAAGCCGCCCACCTGTCGCAGCCGGGCGGCCTGCTGCCGGCATTGCGCGAGAGTGCCACGGCGGTTACCGAGATCGAAGTGGGCGCGCTCTCGGTCGCCGACGTCGCGCAGATGATCGCCCGCGGCATGAACGAAGCGGAAGCCAAGGTCGCGCCGCTGGCCCGCCTGGTCTATGAGAAGACCGCCGGAAACCCGTTCTTCGCCAACCAGTTGCTGCGCACCCTGCTGGACGACAACGTCATCCTGTATGCGGCGGAACGGCGAAGCTGGACCTGGGACGGCGCCGAGGTCGCCCGCTACGATCATGCGGACAACGTCATCGACCTGATGGTGCGCCGCCTGGAGCGCCTGCCCGAGGACGGACGGGACATCCTGCGCCACCTGGCCTGCATCGGCCCGCGCTGCGATCAGGCGCTGCTGTCCATGGTCACCGGCATCAGCCAGGACCAGATCCGCCTCAAGACGCGGCCGCTGTTGGAAGCTGGACTGCTGCTGCGCGATGGCGCCGGCTATGTCTTCTCGCATGATCGCATTCTCGAGGCGGCATATGCGCTGACGCCGGCCGCGGAACGGCCCTTTGCCCATGCGCGCATCGCCCGCATCATGGCCGACATCTGGCAAGATCAGGTCTATGACTTTGCCTTTGAGATCGCCAACCAGATCGAGCGGGCTGCCAAGTCCGAGTTGACACCGGCGGTGCGCGTCTCATTCGCCCTCGCCCTCATTACCGCCGCCCGGCGGGCCAAGAATTCGGCGGCGATCGACCAGGCCTCCAACTATCTGGTCATCGCCCGCGGCCTGTCGGACGACAGTTGGTGGTCGGATCATTATGCCGTCGCCTATGCGCTTAAGAAGCTGCAATGCGAGTGCCTGATCGCGAAGGCGCAATTGGCGGAGGCAAGCCGAGCCGCAGATCTTCTGCTGCTCCATGCCACGTCCAATATAGACAAGGCGGCCGCCTATCGATTGAAGGCGACGCTGCACACCCTGCGCTCGGACTATGAAGGCGCCATCACCGCCGCGCTGGCGGGCCTGGACCTTCTCGGCATCCACCTGGGGCGCGAACCCTCGCGCGATCAGCTCGACCAGGCCTATACGGCGGTCAAGGCCGCCCTCGGCGGCCGGAGCATTTCAGATCTCGGGCAACTGGCGTCGGCGGACAATACCGAGGCCGAGGCGGCGATGGCGCTGCTGAGCACGCTGATCGCCTCCTTCTTCCTCAACGACGGCTTAAGCTTCCTGCATCTGGCCAAGATCGTGGAACTCACGCTTCAGCATGGCTCCACCCCCGCCTCAGCCTATGGCCTGGCCTGGTTCGGAGTCATCATCGCCAGCCTGTACAGCGCCTATGAGGACGGATTTTCCTATGGGCAGGCGGCCTTGAAGCTGGTGGAGCGGCATCGCTACCAGACGGAGCGCACCGCTGCCCTGGTGGCCATGGACCAAGTGAGCCCCTGGACCCAGCCTTTGTCCTACGCCCTCACCCATGCGCGGGAGGCAGTGGCGGCCGGCTATGTGATGGGCGATCTGGGCATGGCCTGCTACGCCTGCAACCATATCGTCTCCGATCTCCTGGTCATGGGCGTGCCCCTGGCTCTGGTGGAGCAGGAGATTGAACACGGCTTGGCGCTGACGCGGCAGATCGAATACAAAGACATCGAAATCATCATCGATTCGCAGAAGCAATATCTCAAAAGCCTGACAAACAACTACGCGCGACAAGACTATCAGCGCAAATATCATATCGCGACGACGGACAACCAGATCCATATCGAAAGCAAATCTACGCCGACGGTGTTCTGGGCCCATCTCTATGCCGGAATGACGGCCGCGTTCTACCTGGATTTCGAATATGCATCACTGCGGCTGACGACGGCGGCGGAGCTGTCGTGGTCGGCACCGGCGCACATCAATGTGTGCGACTGCCGCTTGTTCTGCGCCCTGACCTGGGCGCATGAATCCCGCGCCGCCACCGATCCGCAGGGGGCCATCGCGCGGATTTCCGCCAATCGCGACAAGATCGCGGAATGGACGGCGCTGAACCCGACGACCTTCCGCAACAAGCTCCTGCTGGTGGAGGCCGAGCTTGCGCGCCTGCGCGGCGATGGCCTGCTGGCGCTGAAATGCTATGAGCAGTCGGCCGGCGCGGCGGCGGCGGCCGGCTTCATCCATGAGCAGGGGCTGGCGCATGAATTTGCCGGCATGCTGTGCGAGGCCAGCGAGCTGCATCTGTCCGCACGCCAGCATTTTCGCTCGGCGCTCGATTGCTATCGCCGCTGGGGCGCGGTCGGCAAGATGCGGCATCTGGAGGCGCGCTATCCGTTTCTCGCCAGCGAGCCGGTTGCGGACACCGCCCCGTCCGGCCATGGCGGCCAGATCGCGCTCGACATGGAAATCGGCATGAAGACCGCCCAGGCGCTCTCGGAAGAGACCGCCTTGGACCGGCTGCTGGAAACCCTGATGAGCAATATGATCGTGCATGCGGGCGCCCAATATGGGCTGCTGCTGCTGATGCGGGAGGGCAAGCCGATCATTGAGGCCGTCGGGCGGATCGTCGGGTCCGACGTCATCGTCGACATTGCCCAGGCGGCGCCCACGGCCCATGCCATCCCCCTCTCGGTCCTGAACAGCGTGGTGAAGACCAAGCAGCCGCTTTCGCTGGCCGACGCGCAGACCGATGCGCCGGAGATCCACAAGGCCGGGCTGGCCGAACGCCAGGTGCGCTCGCTGCTGTGCCTGCCCTTGATGCGACGTGGCGTCTTGATCGGGATCCTCTATCTCGAAAACAATCTGGCGCCGGGCGTGTTCAGCGCCAGCCGCATCTCGATGATCGAGATCCTGGCGCCGCAGGCGGCCATCTCGATCGAAACCGCGCGACTTTATTCCGAACTGGTGGCGGAGAATGCGCGCCGCGCGCAGACCGAAGCCGCGCTGCGGAACGCCCGCGCCGATCTCGCCCGCACCTCCAACCTGACGATCATGGGCACGCTGGCGGCCTCCATCGCCCACGAGATCAACCAGCCGCTGGCCAGCATGGTGTCCCATGCCGGCGCTGGTCTGCGCTGGCTCAAGCGCGAGACCCCGGACATTTCCGAGGCCGTCCAGGGGCTGGAGAGCATCCAGAAGGTGGGCCTGGGCGCGGCGGAAATCGTCCGCGCCCTGCGCGCGCTCGCCAAGCAGGCGCCGGCCGAACTCCGGCCCGCGCTGATGGATGACCTCATCCGCAACGTGCTGCGCCTCACCGAGGCGGAGATCCTGGAGCACAACGTGCGGGTGACGATCGATCTGGCGGTGGACCCTGTGCAGGTCTATGCCGACCCGGTTCAACTGCAACAGGTCATCCTCAATCTCGTGACCAATGCCGTCGACGCCATGACCGTCGTGCCGGTGGAGCGGCGGGAACTGACGATCACCTCGCGGCTGGAGGATCTGAATGTCGTGGTCTCGGTCCGCGACAATGGCACCGGCATCACCCAGGACGCGCAGAAGCGGATCTTCGAGGCGTTCTACACCACCAAGTCCAAGGGCATGGGCATGGGTCTGGCGATCTGCCGCTCCATCATGCAGGCCCACAGCGGCTCGTTGGATGTCGCCTCCGCAGAAGGCAGCGGAACCACTTTCGTCTTCCGCCTGCCCATCGACGCGGGCAGCTGAGGCGCGGTTAAGGCCGCCTCGCCGGGCCGGGCGCTCCCCGGCTATACCTGGGTATGAGCCGCGCCATCCAAGTGATGCCCGAACAGCACCAGCGTTCAATATTCAACAACGACTGCCTTTCGTAATCTCCTCTCATCAACGGGAGTAGAGATGATGCTTGTTCTAATCAAATTGGCCGCCATTGCCTTGGTGATCTCCGCCACCGCTCCGATGGCCCCGGTGTGGGCCGCCGCCATCATTGACACGCAGGATAGTGTTCCGCCCGCCATCTGCGTGCTCGACGCGACGACGCGGGCACCAGAGCGAGCGGCCGTGCTGCCGCCGGTTGCCGCCTGCACCATCACCAACGGATCCACGCTCTCCCAGCAGAGCTGAGCCGGCCGGTACAGCTGCCGCTGTCGCGACACCAATCCTGTACCACCTGCCGCACCACCGCCGTGCCGGCGCAACGAGGGGAGATTCTGTGATGACTGCTGTCCTGAAGGTATTCACCGTCGCCGGTTCATTGCTGATCCTTGCGGTCGGCGGGATCTTGACCTCCCACCTGGAGGCGTACCCCCGCGTCGCAGCCATGCCGCCGGCGTTTCAGAGCGCGGATGCCGCGTGAGGCAAGCGCGGCCGGCAGCTATCGGGCGCCGGCTCAAAGCCTGTGTTGATCTTCCAGTCATCAAGTGGGCCCCGGTGATGAGCGGCGCCTCACCCGCGCGCGTCCCGGCGGCACGCATGCCATCCAATTCCGACGGCCAACGCCGTCACAGACAGGAGTTCAGAACCATGCCAGCGGAGGCCCGCGCCGCCGGGAGACAGGATATGGACGCGCAAGGTCCGGCGTTGCGCAATGCACAGGCGGCTGAGGCACTGTCGCTGGCGCAGCATCTCCGGCGCCTGCTGATCCCGCTGGCGTGCATCATCGCCGCCATCGGGCTGCTCATCACCGCCAACAGCCGCTGGGATCTCTGGGTCAGTGAAGCGGCGGTGCAGTCCACCGACGATGCCTATGTGCGGGCGGACGTCTCCACCTTGAGCGCGCGGGTGAGCGGCAATGTGCTGAAGGTGCTGGTCCATGATTTCCAGTCAGTGCGGGCGGGGCAGCCGCTGGTCCAGATCGACCCAGCGGATTCCGATGCGGCCGTCGCGGCGGCGCGGGCGGGCGTGGCCGGGGCCCGTGCGGCCCTGGCCAATCTCCAGAACCAGGAAGCGCTCCAGCGGGCGCTGATTGTCGAGGCGCAGGCGCAGCGCAGCTCGTTCCTCGCGGTCGCTACCGAGACCCAGGAAGAGCTGGATCGCCAGCAGGCCCTGGTTCAGGGCGGCATCGCCGGCACCACGCAGCATCTCCAGCAAGCCACGGCGGCAGCCGCCAAGGCGGCTTCGGACGTGCGGGCGAACGAAGCCGCTATCCAGGCCCAGCAGCGCCAGCTCGATGTGCTGATCGGCCAGCAGGACAGCCTGCGCGCCAGCCTTGATGCCGCCGAAGCGGCCCTGACCACCGCCCAGTTGAAGCAGGGCTATACCGCGGTGGTCTCACCCTTCGATGGCGTGGTCGGCACCCGCATGGTCCAAGAGGGTGACTATGTGAACGTGGGCACCAGCCTCATCGCCGTGGTGCCGCTGCCGCGCCTCTATGTCATGGCCAATTTCAAGGAAACCCAGCTCACCCACGTGGCGCCCGGCCAGCCGGTGGACATCGCGGTCGACAGTTTCCCCGGCCAGGTGCTGCACGGGCGCGTGCAGCGGCTGTCGCCGGCCAGTGGCGCGGTGTTTGCCCTGCTGCCGCCGGACAATGCCACCGGCAATTTCACCAAGGTGGTCCAGCGCATCCCGGTTCGTATCGAATTCGAGCCCGATCAACCGCTGGTGCAGCGGCTGCGGGCCGGCATGTCGGTGGAAGCCCAGATCCACGTCGCCGGAGACAGGTGAGCACATGGCCGCGATCAGCGCATTCAGCGGCCCGGCGCCGTCCTGCCCCCGGCCGGCCTTTGCCGCAGCGGCGGTGCTGCTCGGCTCCTTCCTGGTGGGGTTCGACACCCGGCTGTTTTCCGTCGGCCTGCCGGATCTGCGCGGCGCCTTCGGCCTCAGCTACGACCAGGGCGCCTGGCTCAATACCTTTGCCAGCGCCCCGCAGATCCTGATCGCCCCGGCGGTGGCCTGGCTGGCGGCGACCTTCGGCGTGCGCCGGGTGCTGTTCTGGCCCAGCCTGGTCTATGCCGCCATTTCCCTGGCGATCCCCCTTGTGCGCGGCTGGGAGATGCTGGTCGCCCTGCACATGCTGCGCGGATTGCTGCTGGGCGTGTTCATTCCGGCGACGATCATGATCGTGTTTCGCAACCTGCCGGAGCGCTGGTGGGTGCCGGCTTTGGCCATCTATGCCTTCCGCCTCGCCTTCTCCCAATCATCCGGCCCCTTACTGATCGGCTTCTACGCCCAGTCGGTCAGCTGGCAGTGGATCTATTGGCAGGATGTTTTCGTCGCCCCCATCGTCGGCCTGCTGATCACCCTGGGAACGCCGCGCGAGAGCGTGGATCTGGGGCTGCTGTCCCGGGCGGATTGGGGTGGCATGGCGCTGCTGGGATCGGGCGCGGCCCTGATCTACGCCGGCCTCGATCAGGGGAACCGGCTGAATTGGCTGGAGTCGGGAACCGTCGCGACCATGCTGATCATTGGCGGCGCCTTGGTCATCGGCTTCCTGCTGAATGAATCCCTGGTCCGCTTTCCCTGGGCGAGCCACAAGGTCATCATGTCCCGCAACATCGGGCTGAGCTTTTTCGTCATCCTGTGCTTCACCACCGCCAGCCTCTCCAATTCCATGCTGCCCGCCGGCTTCCTTGGACTGGCCATGGGCTTCCGGCCGGAGCAGATCGGCATGGCGCTATTTGTCGGCACAGCGCTGCCGCTGATGGTCACCTTGCCGCTGGCGGTGTTCCTGATCCGGCGCTTCGATGCGCGCTGGACCATGCTGATGGGCTTCATGGCCTTCGCCATCGCCGCCCGCATGGGCACGGACCTGACGCATCTGTGGTCCCCTTGGACCTTCCTGCCCATGGGCCTGCTGCAGTCAGTCGGGCAAGGCTTCACCTTCCTGGCGGCGGTGGTCTACATCCTCGCCAATTCCGATCCCAAGCGCTCCACCGCCATGGCGGCCTATATTCAGTGCCTGCGCCTGGGCGGGGCCGAGATCGCCACCAGCTTGATGGCGACCTTCCTCACCCATCGCGAGCAACTGCACTCTTATCTGCTCGGCCTGCATCTGCCGGCCGGCGGGCCGGACGTGACGCGGGCGCTCCATGCCTTCACGGCGCCGTTCCTCGGGGATGGCAGTTCGGCCACCGCCAGCGCGGCGCGGGGTACGCTGAGCCTCAGCGCCGTGGTCGCCCGCGAAGCCAACACGCTGGCCTATATCGATGGCTTCCAGCTGACCTTTTGGGCGGCGGTCGCCGGCATCCTCCTGGTGGCGCTGATGGGCCGCGCGCCCCAAGGTCCCCTCAGCCCGGCGCGGTGAGGGGCCGAGGTGCGCGGTATTACTCCGCAGAATGCACAACGCCCCGGCCGCGTGAGCGGTCGGGGCGTTGTCCGGCAGATCTCAGAGGATCAGGACGATCAGGCCAGATCGAACCGATCGAGATTGGTCACCTTGGTCCAGGCGGCCACGAAGTCCTTCACGAACTTCTCGCCCGCATCGGCGCTAGCATAGACCTCGGCCAAGGCCCGCAGGACCGAGTTCGAGCCGAACACCAGATCGACGCGGGTGCCGGTCCACTTGACCTCGCCGGACTTGCGGTCGCGGCCCTCGTACAGGCTCTTGCGGTCGCCGACCGCCGTCCACTGCGTGCTCATGTCGAGCAGGTTGACGAAGAAGTCGGTCGTCAGCGCCCCCGGCCGATTGGTGAAGACGCCGTGACGGGCGCCGTCGACGTTGATGTTGATCGCCCGCAGACCGCCGATCAGCACGGTCAGTTCCGGCGCGGTCAGCGTCAGCAGTTGCGCCCGGTCGATCAGCACCGCCTCGGCCGGGACCCCGAGCCGCGGGTTCTGGTAGTTGCGGAAGCCGTCGGCCGCCGGCTCCATCACCTCGAAGGCGGCGACGTCGGTCTGGGCCTGCGTGGCGTCGGTGCGACCCGGCGCGAACGGCACCGTAATCGCATGGCCCGCCGCCTTCGCCGCCTGCTCGACGCCGGCATTGCCGGCGATCACGATCAGATCGGCGAGCGAGACCTTCTTGCCGCCGGTGGCGGCCTGGTTAAAGGCGAACTGCACGCCCTCCAGCGCGTGCAGCACCTTGGCCAGCTGCTCGGGCTGGTTGACGGCCCAGTCCTTCTGCGGGCTGAGGCGCACCCGCGCGCCGTTGGCGCCGCCGCGCTTGTCACCGCCACGGAAGGTGGAGGCGGAGGCCCAAGCGGTGGCCACCAGCTCGGACACCGAGAGGCCGGTCTCCAGCACCTTCGCCTTGAGGGTGGCGACGTCCGCGTCGTCGATCAAGGGCAGATCGACGGCCGGCACGTTGTCCTGCCAGATCAACTCTTCCTTCGGCACTTCCGGGCCGAGGTAGCGCGAACGGGGACCGAGGTCGCGGTGGGTCAGCTTGAACCAGGCGCGGGCGAAGGCCTCGGCGAAGGCCTGCGGGTGCTCCAGGAAGCGGCGCGAGATCTTCTCGTAGACCGGGTCGACGCGCAGCGCCAAGTCGGTCGTCAGCATGGTGGGGCGGTGCTTCTTGCCCGGCACATGGGCGTCGGGGATGACGTCGCCGGCGTCCTTGGCCACCCACTGGTGCGCGCCGGCCGGGGACTTCTCCAGCTCCCACTCATACTTGAACAGGTTCTCGAAGAAGTAGTTGCTCCACTGCGCCGGGGTCTGCGTCCAGGTGACCTCAAGGCCGCTGGTGATGGTGTCGCCGCCCTTGCCGGTGCCGAAGCTGCTGCGCCAGCCGAGGCCCTGCGCTTCCAGTTCGTCTGCTTCCGGGTCGGCGCCGACATTGTCGGCCGGGCCGGCACCGTGGGTCTTGCCGAAGGTGTGGCCGCCGGCGATCAAGGCGACGGTCTCCTCGTCATTCATCGCCATGCGCGCGAAAGTGTCGCGGATGTCGAAGGCGGCGAGCAGCGGGTCCGGATTGCCGTCGGGGCCTTCCGGATTGACGTAGATGAGGCCCATCTGCACAGCGGCGAGCGGGTTCTCCAGGTTGCGCGAATGCACCTTGCCGTCGGCAGTGTCGTCGGCCACGAGCACGCCCTCGTCGGCCGGCTTCGTCACGCCCTCGGAGCCGTGGGCATAGCGCAGGTCGCCGCCGAGCCAGGTGGTCTCGCGGCCCCAGTAGACGTCCTGGTCGGGCTCCCAGGTATCGGCGCGACCGCCGGCGAAGCCGAAGGTGCGGAAGCCCATGGTCTCCAGCGCCACGTTGCCGGTGAGGATCATCAGGTCGGCCCAGGAAATCTGCTGGCCATACTTCTGCTTGATCGGCCACAGCAGGCGGCGGGCCTTGTCGAGGCTGACGTTGTCCGGCCAGCTGTTGAGCGGGGCGAAGCGCTGCTGGCCGCGGCCACCGCCGCCACGACCGTCGGCGAGGCGATAGGTGCCCGCGCTGTGCCAGGCCATGCGGATGAACAGCGGGCCGTAATGGCCGAAGTCGGCCGGCCACCACTCCTGCGAATCGGTCATCAAATGGCGCAGGTCGGCCTTGACCGCCTCATAGTCGAGCTTCTTGAATTCCTCACGATAGTTGAACGCGGGGTCCAACGGATCGGATTTGGCGGAATGCTGGCTCAGCAGGTCGACGCGCAGCTGGTTGGGCCACCAGTCACTGTTCTGGGTGCCGCCGGTGCCGTGGGCCACTGGGCATTTCCCTGTGGTCGCGTCAGTTGTCGCGCTCATGCTTCCCCTCCGATCAAGGCTGCGGGCCGCTGGTGACCATCGACCAAGCCCGAGCTTCACTGGAGGGGTTCTTAGCAAAACTCCTTCATTAGATTAATTCCGATTTACTGATTGCCATGATAAGATCAGCTTATGAAGAACCTGACATTGCGGCAGCTGCGCTATTTCGAGGCGCTGGCCCGTCATCGCCATTTCCGCCACGCCGCCGAGGCGTGCGGCATCTCCCAGCCGGCCTTGTCGATGCAGATCAAGGAGTTGGAGCAAGAGGTGGGCACCGACCTCTTCGAGCGCAGCGCGCGGCAGGTGCGTCTGACCCAGTTCGGTGAGGAATTCGCCCTGCGCATCCGCGACATCCTGCGCGCCATCGACGAATTGGGCGATCTGGCGCGGGCCTCCGGCGACAAACTGATGGGGCGCCTGCGCATCGGCGTGATCCCGACGGTGGCGCCCTATCTGCTTCCCACCCTGCTGGCCGATCTCAGCCGCCACTATGGCGGGCTCGACATCCATGTGCGGGAATCGCAGACGCCGAGGCTGCTGGAGGAACTCCAGGAGGGCCGGCTCGATACCGCCATCGTCGCCTTGCCGGTGTCGGAATCGACCCTGACAGAGACGCCGCTATTCACAGAACGGTTCGTGCTGGTGCGCCCCGGCGCCGATGCCGGCAAGCCAGTGCCTGCCGCCGAGGCGCTGCGGGAGATGCGGCTGCTGCTGCTGGAGGAAGGCCACTGCTTCCGCGACCAGGCGCTGTCCTTCTGCCATATGGACATGCGCACCACGCCCATGCGCGACGTGCTGGAAGCCAGTTCGCTCTCCACCCTGGTGCAGATGGTGGACGCCGGCATCGGCATCACGCTGATCCCGGAAATGGCGGTGGCGGTGGAAACCCGGTCTGCGAGTGTGTGCGTGGCGCATTTCGGCCAACCGGAACCCTCGCGGACCATCGGCATGGTGTGGCGCAAGACCAGCCCGCTGGCCAAGCAATTGCTGCAGATGTCCGACGTGGTCCGCCGCGCGACCGCCGCTCTCCACGGGCAGGAGGCCACCCGCGCGCAGCCGGCCGGGCCAAGGCCCTGAGGCAAATGGCCTGCCGGCCTGCACCGATGGGGTTCAGGGACAGCCCAGCTCTTCAGTAGCTCACATAGACCCGGGCCTGGAGAGTGAAATCGCCGGCCTGGGTATAGGTGGCGTCCGTCAGGGCGAAGCCGCCCACCAGGGTAGCGGTGACGTTGCGGTTCAGCGTGTAGTCCACGCCGAGGCCGACACCGGCTAGCGAAGAGTCATTGTGCGGCACAGGCCCGAGGATGCCCTGATAGCCATAGGCCCGGCCCCAGGCGAGGTCGAGGAAGGCATAAGGCGAGACCTGATCTGCCACGCCCGCAACGCCCATGGCGGACAGAAGCGCGAAGGTGGGCGTGCGCAGTTCGTTGCGCCACACGAGGCCCGTGTCCACCGTGCCGTCATCAAGAGTGTAGCCGCGCGTGGCATAGAGGCCGCCGAGGCTCAATTGTTCGGTGTCCGGTAGCGGCTGGCCCGCAGCCGTGCCCGAGATGTCGCTCACCCAACTGAAGCCGGACGGCAGGCGCGTCACCCGGTTAAGCTCGCCCGTGCCATAAGCATAGGTCACGTCGGTGACGCGCCCGCCGCTGTACGTGCTCCAGCGCGCGGCAGTGTTGCCGCCGATGACCCCGCCTGGATTGCCGATGAGCTTGAGATCGAGGCTGGTGGTGCCGTAGGGGTCCGAGCGCGACACCGCCCAGCCGGCGATCAGCTCGAACAGATCCGCGCTCGCGCCGCCGATGTCGGCGCCCGTGAAATAGCTGGTGCGGGAGACCGTCTTGCCCGTGGCGCCGAAGATCAGGTCGCCGGCATAGAGTCCCGGCACCAGATTGGAGAGGGCTGTGCGGTAATAAATCGGGATTTCCAGCGTCTGGTTGTCATAAGCGAAGGTCTGGCCCAGGGCATTCTGCCGGGTCGCCACATAATTGGGCACGATTTCCAGTCCCTGGCGGACGCCGGTGGCGATCACCAGCCGCCCGGCCTGGCTGTAATAGCTCGGCTGTTCCGAGCCGGTGCCGACCGCGGAGGGATCGCTCCAGAAATTCGGGCTGCCGGTGATCTGGTAGGAGATGAAACTCTGCGGCACGCCCAGTAGCGCGGCCCCGAAGCCTGCGAAATAGCGGTCGAAGCCGGTGGAGTGGGTGCCGGTATTGGACCAGCCGGCGAACAGCTGCCACGGCTTCTGCGGCGTCACCTCCAAGGTGAGCGTGCTGAGGCCCAGACCGTCGCCCGGCGCGAACACGCCATTGACGCTGTGGTAGGGAAAGCGGTTGAGCCAGGCGAGGTCTTCCTCCAGTGCCTCGGCGGCGATGCGCTGGCCCGGCGCGGCGCGCACGCGGCTCGCCAGATCGGCCTCGGTGCCGGGCGTGGCGCCCGACACCTTCACCGCCCCGGTGCGGAACTCCACCACCCGCAA
>CALRNP020000095.1:0-20095 GCA_943369575.1 Azorhizobium sp. AG788
ACACCCGCTTCTCGTCGAACACGCCGTAATTGGGCAGGTCCACCTTGAAGCGGCGGGCACTGATGCGCCCGCCCTCCAGCAGGAAGACGCCGTTATGGAGATTGCCGTCCTCCACCCAGGGGGCCCCCACCAGCAGCGCGGGGCCGCCGGTGGTCTCGGCGGCAAGCGCCTCCAGTTCGGCGCGGCAGGCCTGCTGGAAGGCGGGCTTGAGCACCAGATCCTCCGGCGGATAGCCCGACAGGAACAGTTCCGAGAACACCACCAGGTCGGCGCCGTTCAGGGCGGCCTCATCGCGGGCGCGGCGCACCTTGTCCGCATTGCCGGCCACATCCCCCACCAGGGGATTGAGCTGGGCCACGGCGATGCGCAACTGGTCCACCGGCGGTGCGGCGGGGGCGGGGGCGAAGGCGGATTGGGAAGCGGAGTCGGAAGCGGTCATGGCGCCCCAGCAGGAAATGGCGCCCCAGATGTAGCCGCGCCCGGCTTCTGCGGCAATGCACGCGGACGGATCGCACCGCCGCACCGGCTAAGGTCCGGCTCCGTGATTGCGGCCAAGTCGCCCTCGTAGGTCGCCCTCCGAGGTGCGTCCTATGAAGGTTAGGGCCTTGCCGCAAAGACTTGGGCCCGAGGGCAGGCGCCGTGCACCTGTTGCGGCCAGAAAGAAACCGCTTCCTCACGGGAATGTGGGGTGCGTGCTCCGACTGTTCCCCTCGCGCCTCGCCCACACCCATGCCACTCTCCCGCGCCTTGTCCCGCAGGAGGTTTTCCATGGCTTCTCCCCTCGCCACGCCGCCCGCTCCCTCGCCCGTGCTGGAAGGTCTCGACGGCCTGGTGCGCGAGCCGTTCTCGCGCCGCGGCTTCGTGATGACCTCGCTGATCACCGGCTTCACACTGGCCACCACCACGGTGATGGCGCAGGCCATCTCCACCGATGCCAAGGGCCTGGTGGCCGGCGACGTGCAGATCCCCACCTCCGACGGCAACATGCCCGGCTATCGCGCCATGCCCGAGGGCAAGGGGCCGTTCCCGACCGTGATCGTCATCGAGGAGATCTTCGGCGTTCACGAATACATCAAGGATACCTGCCGTCGCCTCGCCAAGCTCGGCTATTGCGCGGTGGCGCCCGAGTTGTATGCCCGCCAGGGCGATTTGACCAAGATGACCGACGTGCAGCAGATCATCCGCGAGGTGATCTCCAAGAAGCCCGATGCGGAAATGCTGTCGGATCTGGACGCCACCGTCGCCTGGGCGGTGAAAAGCTCGGACGCGGACGCAAACCGCCTCGCCATCACCGGCTTCTGCCGCGGCGGGCGGGCGGTGTGGCTCTATGCGGCCCACAATCCAAAGGTGAAGGCGGCGGTCGCCTGGTATGGCCCGCTGGGCGGCGCCCGCACCGACATCCAGCCCAAGACCGCCAGCGATGTCGCCGCCGATCTCAAGGCGCCGGTGCTCGGCCTCTATGGCGGCGCCGACACCGGCATTCCGGTGGCCGACGTGGAAAAGCAGCGCGATGCCGCCAAGGCCGCGGGCAAGACGGTGGAGATCGTGATCTATCCCGACACGCCCCACGCTTTCCATGCGGACTATCGCCCGTCCTACCGCAAGGAAGCGGCCGAGGATGGCTGGAAGCGCATGCTGGCCTGGTTCAAGCAGTACGGCGTGTCCTGAGCCTCAGCTGATGCCGCTGCGCCGCCGCCTTGGTGGCGCGGCGGTTTCGTTTTCCGGCGGGGCGTCCGCTGTCGGGCGATCCGCGCCGTGTTCGCCGGTCGCCTCGATGGCCGCTTCCGCTGCCGCCTGGGCCATCAGCGCCATCTGCGCGGCGAACCAGCGCTCCACCAGTTCGATGAGCGGGGCGGCGATGCGCAGCCCCCGGCCGCCGCTGCGTTCCGCGCTCAGGAAGCCGGCCGCCTCGCCCTGCCGCATCAGATTGACCATATGGCTGCGCGAGACCCCGAAGCGGCGCGCCGCCGGGCCATAGGGCAGGTCCACCACGCCGGGCACCGCGCGGCCGTCCTGGGTGGGCAATTGCAGGAACAGCGCCAGCATCACCATGTAGCCGGCGTCCGCCGCGGTGAAGACCTCCAGTTCGGGGAATGCATCCGGCAGCCGGCATCCGCGCAGGAAATAGCCCCCGGCGGCCCGGTGAAACCGCTCCACGAACAAAGGATCGCGCTCCAGCCGCCGGCCATGGTCGGCGCCGGGAGAGAGCGCGTCGATGGCCTGGAACTGAACCACGGTGAACAGGCGCACATGGCCCATCATGCGGGCGGTGGGCACCAGCACCTTGGCGCGCCGATCCACAGGGCCGGGCGCCGGGGCGAGGAAGCCGGCAAAGCGCATCAGCGCCAGGAAGGCCGTCACCCGCCCGGTGCTGGCGACGCCATGAGCGGCGCACAGTTCGCGCAGCCGGGTCAGGGTCAGGCCCGCCCCCGGCACCGCCGGGTCCCGATGCAGATGCAGTTGCAGCGCCAGGCTGGAGATCAGGAAACGCCCCTGCTCATTGACCAATTTATTGAGCACCGGCGTACCGCGATACATGCGCAGCATGCTGGTGGCATAGCGGCGCAGAGCCGGCTGAAATGCCGCGCACTGCCGAATTTCTTCTGCACGCTGGAGAAATATTCCAAGTTCGGTATTATGGTCACGCATGGTAATGCGATCCTGAATACTTAGGATCTCCATTTTGACAAAATTTGACCACGTGCGAAACACGCATTTCCGGCGCGGGCATTCCTGTCCATACAAAGGGCGTACGTGGGCTTCGGGCGCTGCATGGTCTGCATGCGTGCGGAGGCAACCATCAACGGAGGAGAAGCTCATGTGTGAGGTGTGCAGGGCAGAGAGCGGCGTGTCGCGTCGCGGGTTCCTGGGGCGCGGAGCGGGAGCGGCTGCGCTCGCCGCCGCCGCCATGGCGGGGGCCATGGCGCTGCCGTCGGGCGCCGCTTGGGCGCAGGCCCCGGCGCGGCCCAATGCCATTCCCCCGGCCGAAGCGCTCAAGCGCCTCCAGGACGGCAATGCGCGCTATGCGGCCAATACGTCGACGCAGTCAGACTTTTCCGCCGGCCGTCTGGCCCGCGCCTCGGCGCAATATCCGTTCGCGGCCATTCTGAGCTGCGCGGATTCCCGCTTGGCGCCGGAATTCGCCTTTGACCAGGGCGCAGGCGAACTGTTCGTCTGCCGCGTGGCCGGCAACTTCATCAATACCGATGGGCTCGCCAGCCTGGAATATGGCGTGGCGGTGCTCGGCGTGCCGCTCGTCATGGTGCTCGGCCACTCCAATTGCGGCGCCATCGACGCCACCATCAAGGTGGTGAAGGACAATGTGGTTCTGCCGGGCCATCTGCCCGAATTGGTCAATGCGCTGAAGCCCGGCATCGAGGCGGCTATCGCCCAGAAGCCGGCGGATCTGCTGGCGGTCGCGACCGTGGAGAATGTGCGCTTCAACGCCAAGCGCATGCAGAGCTCCTCGTCCATCCTGTCCCAGGCGGTGGCCGACAAGAAGCTGATGGTGGTGGGTGCGGTCTATGACATCGCCACCGGCAAGGTGAACATGGTCGAAGTCTGAGGTCGAAGTCTGATCGACAGGCGCCGGTGTCCGCACCGGCGCCACCGCCTCAGGCCGAGGCCGCGCCGAAGACGCGATAGCGGCGCGGCACCAGGCCGATGCGTTCGCCCGTGGGCAGATGATGCTGATGGGGGACCGCCGCTTCCACGACGAACGGGCCGTTGACGCCGGCGATCTCGATATCGGCGCGGCGGATCGGCCCGAAGGTCCGCACCGCCAGCACCCTTCCGGAGAACGGCGCCTCGTCCGGATCGCCAAAATCCACGTCATGGGGCCGGGCCAGCACGCGGGCGGGGCCATCGGCCACCCCCTGGCTGTCCAGCGCCAAGGCGCGCTCGCCGGAGAACAGCCGGCCGTCCCGTACCGTGGTGGGCAAGGTCAGGGTTTCGCCGATGAAGTCGTGCACGAAAGCGGTGGCGGGGCTGTCATAGACCTCCGCCGGGGTGCCCACCTGCTCGATCTTGCCATGGCCCATCACCACCACCCGGTCCGCCAGTTCCAGCGCTTCTTCCTGGTCGTGGGTGACGAGCAGCGAGGTGACGGGCAGTTCCTCGTGCAGATTACGCAGCCAGCGGCGCAATTCCTTGCGCACCTTGGCATCCAGCGCCCCGAACGGCTCATCCAGCAGCAGCACCCGCGGCGAGATGGCGAGCGCGCGGGCGAGCGCCACCCGCTGGCGCTGGCCGCCGGACAATTGGCCGGGATAGCGATCCGCCAGCCAGTCGATCTGCACCAAATCGAGGAGTTCGCTCACCCGTGCCTTGATCGCCGCGTCCGGCACCTTGTCGGCCCCCGTGCGGACCCTGAGGCCGAAGGCGACGTTCTCGAACACGTTCATGTGCCGGAACAGCGCATAATGCTGGAACACGAAGCCCACATTGCGCTCGCGCACCGAGCGGTCGAGGGCGTCCTCGCCATCGAAGCGCACTTCGCCGGTGTCGGGCCAATCGAGGCCGGCGATGATCCGCAGCAAGGTGGTCTTGCCTGAGCCGGACGGGCCCAGCAGGGCCACCAACTCGCCGGAGCGCACGTGCAGATTGACATTGTCCAAAGCGGCGAAAGACTTGAAGCGCTTGGAGACGCCGACGACATCAATGGTCATCTCAATGCTCCGTGCTGAGGCGTTTTTCGAGGAGGGTCTTGGCACACAAAGTTACCAAGGCGAGGAGCGCCAGCAGCGAAGCCACCGCGAACGAGGCGGCGAACTGGTACTCGTTGTAGAGAATCTCGATCTGCAGCGGCATGGTGTTGGTGAGGCCGCGGATATGGCCCGACACCACCGACACCGCGCCGAACTCGCCCATGGCGCGGGCGTTGCACAGCAGCACCCCATAGAGCAGTGCCCATTTCACATTGGGCAGCGTCACCCGGAAGAAAGTGGCAAGGCCGGAGGCGCCCAGCGAAATGGCCGCTTCCTCTTCCGCCGTGCCCTGTTCCTGCATCAGCGGGATCAATTCCCGCGCCACGAACGGGAAGGTGACGAATACGGTGGCCAGCACGATGCCCGGCAGCGCGAACACGATCTTGATGTCGTAAGCCTGGAGGAACGGGCCGAGCAGACCCTGGCTGCCGAACAGCAGCACGAACACCAGGCCGGCCACGACAGGCGAGACCGAGAAGGGCAGGTCGATCAAAGTGATGAGGACGCTTTTGCCCCAGAATTCGAACTTGGCGATGGCCCAGGAGGCCACCAGCCCGAAGACGAGGTTGAGGCTCACGGAAATGGCCGCCACGATCAGCGTCAGCTCAATGGCGGCGATGGCGTCGGGATCGGCGAGCGCCGCCACATAGGTGGCCCAGCCCTTGGCGAAGGCCTGGACGAACACCAGCACCAAAGGCAGGCCGATCACCAGCGCCAGGAAGGTGAGGGCGACCGCGATGATGATGATGCGCACCAGCGGCGGCTCGGTGTGCACCGGCGGCGCCTGGCGGATGACCCGGGCGGGCTGGGCGGCGGGAACGGGGGCGAGATCGGCCACGCTCATCGCTCGCTGGTCCGCTGCTCGGTCCATTGCTGGAGCCGGTTGATAATGAACAGGAGAATGAAGGAGGCCAGCAGCATCACCACGGCGATGGCGGTGGCGTCCGCATAGCGGAACTCCTCCAGCCGCACCACGATGAGCAGCGGCGCAATTTCCGACACATTGGGCATGTTGCCGGCGATGAAGATCACCGAGCCATATTCGCCGACCCCGCGCGCGAACGCCAAGGCAAAGCCGGTGAGCAGCGCCGGCCAGATGGTGGGCAGCACCACCCGCCACACCGTCTGCGCCCGGCTGGCGCCCAGCGAGGCGGCGGCTTCCTCATATTGCTTGTCGAGATCCGCCAGCACCGGCTGCACCGTGCGCACCACGAACGGCAGGCCGACGAACACCAGCGCAATCAGGATGCCCAGCGGCGTAAAGGCCACCTTGATGCCCAAGGGCGCCAGCAGGCTGCCGATCCAGCCATTCTCCGCATAAAGCGCGGTGAGCGAGATGCCGGCGACCGCCGTGGGCAAGGCAAAGGGCACGTCGACGAGCGCATCCACCAGCCGGCGGCCGGGAAAGTCGTAGCGCACCAAGGCCCACATCACGATGGTGCCGAACACCGCGTTCACCAAGGCCGCGGCGAACGAGATGCCGAACGACACCCCCAGCGCATGCAGGGTGCGCGGGGCGGTGACGATGGCGATGAAGCGCTCGAACGACAGTTCGGTGGTCTTGAGCACCAAAGCTGCCAAGGGGATCAGCACGATCAGGCTGAGCCATGTCACCGTGAGGCCGAAGGTCAGCCCGAAGCCGGGGATGACGCTGCGTTGGCGGAGGGACAAGCCCGGTCTGGCTGCGGTCACGATCAAGCGCCTGCTCAAGAGGAAAGGGGGCGCCCCGCTTCAGGCCGGGGCGCACCGCAGCTCAGTTGCTGTAGATTTTATCAAACACGCCGCCATCGGCGAAGAACTTCTGCTGCGCCTTGGCCCAGCCGCCGAACACGGCGTCGATGGTGAAGACCTCGGTCTTGGCGAACTTGTCCTTGTACTTCTCCGCCACCGCCGCGAGGCGCGGGCGGTAATAATGGCGGGCGGCGATCTCCTGGCCTTCCGGGGTATAGAGATACTTCAGATAGGCTTCGGCGATAGCGCGGGTGCCCTTCTTGTCGACGTTCTTGTCCACCACCGCCACCGGCGGCTCTGCCAGGATGGTGTAGGGCGGGGTGATGATGTCGAACTTGTCTGGACCCAGCTCGTTCACCGAGAGATAGGCCTCGTTCTCCCAGGCGATCAGCACGTCGCCCAGGCCCCGCTCCACGAAGGTGATGGTGGAGCCGCGGGCGCCGGTGTCCAGCACCGGCACGTTCTTGAACAGCGCCTGCACGAAGGCCTGTGCCTTCTGCTCGTCGCCATTGTTCTGTTTCAGCGCATAGCCATAAGCGGCGAGGAAGTTCCAGCGGGCGCCGCCCGAGGTCTTGGGATTGGGGGTGATGACCTTGATACCCGGCTTCACCAGATCATCCCAATCCTTGATGCCCTTGGGATTGCCCTTGCGCACCAGGAACACGATGGTGGAGGTGTAAGGCGAGGCATTGTCCGGCAGCCGCTTCTGCCAGTCGGTGGCGATGAGGCCGCGGGCGGCGATGGCGTCGATGTCGTAGGCCAAAGCCAGGGTCACCACATCCGCCGGGCTGCCGTCGATCACCGTGCGGGCCTGCGCCCCCGAGCCGCCGTGAGACTGGCGGATGGTCACGGTGTCGCCGGGATGGTCGGTCTTCCAGGTGGCGATGAAGGCCTTGTTGAAGTCGGAATACAGCTCCCGCGTCGGGTCATAGGACACGTTCAGCAGAGTGATGTCCGCCGCTTGCGCAGGGGCGGGCGCCAAAGGCCCGGCAAGGCTTAAGGCGAGGGGCGCGGCGAGCGCGATGGCGGCCAGGCGTTGCAACATGGGTGCCTCCTCATGGGACCGCAGCAGCGGTCTACCGTTCGTCTGACCGAACGATACATGGCCTGGAGGAGGGGTCAATCAGTTAGAATATAAAGTCGATAAAAATTGTTATGTTTAAGCTCAAGCGGTCTTTTTGACGTGGATGCCGCATTCCACCTTCGACTGTCCGCGCCAGCGTCCGGCCCGCTGGTCTTCTCCCGGCAAGGCCCGCGAGGTGCAGGGCATGCAGCCGATGGAGGAGAAGCCGAACCGCTGCATGGGATGGCGGGGCAATTGATTGGCGGTGATCCAGCCTTCGATCTCCGCCGCGCCCAGGGCCGCCAGCGGATTGAACTTCACCCGCGCTTCGTCCTGTTCAACGAACGGGATCTGCGCCCGCGTCGCCGCCTGATAGCGCTTGCGGCCGTTGATCCAGGCGCTGAACGGCGCCAGAGCGCGGGACAGCGGCTCCACCTTGCGCAGGGCACAACAGGCGTCGGTATCGCTGGCCCACAGGTCGTTGTCGGTATCGCGGGCCTGGCGCAACGGCTCGTCGGGCGAGAAGGTCCGCACGTCGGTGAGGCCAAGCCGGTCGATCAGGGCGTCGCGATAAGTCAGGGTCTCGGAGAACAAATGGCCGGTGTCGAGAAACAGCACCGGCGTGGTGCGGTCCACTTGCGCCAGCATGTGCAGCAGCACCACGGATTCGGTGCCGAACGAGGACACCGCCGCGATCCGCCCGCCGAAATGCTCCAGCGCCGTGGACAGGATCTCCAGCGGCGCCGCATCCTCCAGCCGGGCGGCAAGGCGCTCCACCTGTCGGGAAAGGTCGGGCTGGGCAGGGGCGATGGTCATGTCCGGAGCGCTCAACGATGGGATGCTCACGCCGGTCGCGCGCCGAGCCGCGCCCGCAGGGGCGTGGGGCGGCCGTCGCCGGTGGGCTGGTAGAACACCGAATAGCTGTGGAGTTCCTTTTCCACCGCCGCCGCGTCGCTGTCCTTGGCCACGTCCAAGGCATCAAAGCCGCAGCGGACCATGAGCAGGAACTGGTCGCGCAGCACATTGCCGGTGGCGCGCAACTCGCCGGTGAAGCCGAGCCGCTCCCGCAGCAGGCGGGCCTGGGTATAGGCCCGGCCATCGCGGAACTTGGGGAATACCAAAGCCACCAGCGCCAGCCGGCTGATGAACGGGGCCAATTCCAGCACGTCCTTGTTGTTGGGCCAGATCACCCCGACCGGATGAGCATGGGCCAGCAGCGCCTCGCCCTCCGCCAGCAGGCGGGCGGCGGAGACGAGGGCAGGGGCGTCCGGCAAAGCGGCGTCATCGGCCACCAGCGTGAACGGGTCGGCGATCACCACGCCATTCTTAACGAGCGGCATAGGCGCTGTCCTTGAAGGGTTCGATGCCGAGCCGCTGAACGGCGGCGATGAAGGTCTCGGCGGGGCTGGTGCGCAATTCCAGATAGGTATCGAGAATGCGTTCCACCACATCCACGACCTCGGATTCCGGCACCGCCGGCCCGAGCAACTCGCCCAATTTGGCCTTGTGGTTGGCCTTGCCGCCCAAGGTGATCTGGTAGAATTCCTGGTCCTGCTTCTCCACCCCGAGGATGCCGATATGGCCCACATGGTGGTGGCCGCAGGCATTGATGCAGCCGGAAATGTTGAGATGCACCCGGCCGATGTCGGCGATGCGGTCATTGTCCGCGAAGCGCTTGGTCAGATCCTGCGCCAAAGGAATGGAGCGGGCGTTGGCCAGCGAGCAATAATCCAGGCCCGGGCAAGCGATGATGTCGGAGATCAGCCCGATATTGGGGGTGGCGAGCCCCTGCGCATCCAGCACCTGCCAGAGCGCCAGCAGATCCTTCTGCCGCACGTGCGGCAGAGTGAGGTTCTGCTCATGGGCGACGCGGATTTCGCCATAGGCATAGCGGTCGGCCAGATCGGCGATGGCGTCCATCTGGTCCGCCGTGGCGTCCCCCGGAGGACCGCCCACCGGCTTCAGCGACAGCGTGACGATGGCGTGGCCGGCGACCTTGTGCGGCGCCACCGCATTGGCGTGCCAGCGGGCGAAGGCCGGGTCTTGCAGGGCGCTCGCCAGTTCCGGGCCGCCGTCGTCCAGGGCCTCGAAGTCCGGCACCTGGAAATGGGCGCGGATGGCGTCGATGGCGGCATCGTCCAGGGTGAGGGCGCCGTCTTTGAGCTGCGCCCATTCCTCTTCCACCCGGCGGGAGAATTCCTCGGTGCCGATCTCATGCACCTGGATCTTGATGCGCGCCTTGTAGATGTTGTCGCGCCGCCCGCCCGCATTATAGGTGCGCAGGATCGCTTCCAGATAGGACAGCAGATGCTCGCGCGGCAGGAACTCGCGCACGGTCTTGCCGATGAACGGCGTGCGCCCCAGCCCGCCGCCGACGATCACCTCGAACCCGGTCTGGCCATCCTTGCGATAGAGCCGCAGGCCGATGTCGTGCACGCGGATGGCGGCGCGATCATGCTTGGCAGCGGTGATGGCGATCTTGAACTTGCGCGGCAGATAGGTGAATTCCGGGTGCAGCGTCGACCACTGGCGGATGATTTCCGCATAGAGGCGGGGATCCTCGATCTCTTCCGGGGTCGCCGCCGCCCACTGGTCGGTGGTGGTGTTGCGGATGCAGTTGCCGGAGGTCTGGAGCCCGTGCATGCCGGCGGCGGCGAGATCCGCCATGGCGTCCGGCAGTTCGTCCAGCTTGATCCAGTTGAACTGGATGTTCTGGCGGGTGGTGAAATGGCCGTAGCCGCGATCATAGCGCCGGGCCACATGCGCCAGTGCCCGCATCTGCGGCGCTGAGAGCGTGCCATAGGGAATGGCGATCCGCAGCATGTAAGCGTGCAATTGCAGATAGACGCCGTTCATCAGCCGCAGCGGCTTGAACTCTTCCTCGCTCAGTTCGCCATTGAGGCGGCGGAGCACCTGATCGCGGAATTCATTCACGCGCTCATGCAGGAAGGTGCGGTCGAATTCGTCATAGATATACATGATGAGCTTCCGTCAGGCGCTTCAGGCGGCGCCCGGCAACGCAACAGTGGGGCCGCCGACGCGGATGCGCTCGCGTAGATTGGCGGGCCGGGGAAGACCTGCGGCATCCAGCACCACCGGGGCGGGATAGGCGCCGACCGCGCGGTCTTCGTCCGCATTGGCGATGCCCAGCAGGCGCAGGGCCTCGGCAGAGGTGGTCACCACGGCGGCCTCGGCGATGTCCAGGCCCCAGCTTCCGTCCGCCCGCAGCCACACCACCACGCCGTCGCCGAGACGGTTGGCGGTGATCACCGTCGGGCCGTTGATCTTGAGTTTCTGCTGGAGCGGCGAAGTCATGAGGACAATCCGTTTCGGCGCCGGTTTCCCAAATCACCGAATTTTTGATGTTAATTAATCAGGTTGACGTGCTTCTAAAGTTAAAATAGCGATCGCCATTATGCAATCGCAAATTGGCTTCAGGCCGGTGGCGGCGCAGCGGCGGAATGCCTCGCGCGGTCGCCGGTCTTGCGGGCACGAGGTCCAGCTATCATGACTATCCCCGTGGTGAGGGCCCGGCCGGACACGGCAGAGATGAGGAATTCGGCAATGAACCGCCTCGATGCGCTGGAAGCGCAGAGCATCTTCATCATGCGCGAGGCCTTCGCGCAGTTGCGCAAGGTGGCGCTGCTGTGGTCGCTGGGCAAGGATTCCAACGTCATGATCTGGCTGGCGCGCAAGGCCTTCTTCGGCCGCGTGCCCTTCCCGTGCATGCATGTGGATACCGGGCGCAAATTCCCGGAAATGTATGATTTCCGAGACCGCTATTCCAAGGAGTGGGGCCTCGACCTGCTGCTGGAAGAGTGCCCGCCGCTGGAGAGCACCGACCCCACCTTGCCGCCCGCCGCCCGCTCCGCCGCCCGCAAGACCGAGGGGCTGCGCCTGGCCTTGGCCAAGCACGGTTTCGACGGGGTGATCGCCGGCATCCGCCGCGACGAGGAGCCGACCCGCGCCAAGGAGCGCTTCTTCTCGCCGCGCGGCACCGACGGCGCCTGGAACGTGCGCGAGCAGCCCCCCGAATTCTGGGACCAGTACAACACCGCGCTCACCCCCGGTGCCCATCTGCGCATCCATCCGATCCTGCATTGGACCGAGCTGGACATCTGGGCCTACACCCAGCGCGAGGGCATTCCCGTCATTCCGCTGTATTTCTCCAAGGACGGCACGCGCTATCGCTCCCTGGGCGACAAGGACATCACCTCGCCGGTGCCCTCGCTGGCCTCGACCCTGGACGAGATCCTGCTGGAACTGGCCACCACCAAGACCTCGGAACGCTCGGGCCGGGCCATGGACCATGAGAGCGAAGACGCCTTCGAGCGCCTGCGCACCGCCGGCTATCTGTGAGATCATCCGCCATGTCCGCCAGCATCGCCTCCGTTCTTCCCGACTTCTCCGCCGATGCCCCGGCGGAGGCGCACTATGCGGTCCGCAGCCCCACCGAGCGGGAACTGCTGCGCATCGTCATCGTCGGCCATGTGGACCACGGCAAATCCACCTTGGTCGGCCGCATTCTCTATGAGACCGGCGCCTTGCCCGACGGCAAGATCGAGATGCTGCGCGAAGCCTCCGCGCGGCGCGGCATGCCGTTCGAATGGTCGTTCCTGCTGGATGCGCTCCAGACCGAGCGCGACCAGGGCATCACGGTGGACACCACCCAGATCCGCTTCGCCACCGCGCAGCGCGATTATCTGCTGATCGATGCGCCGGGCCATGTTGAGTTCCTGCGCAACATGATCACCGGCGCTGCCCAGGCGGACGCCGCCGTGCTGCTGATCGACGCCGCCGAGGGCGTGCGCGAGCAGACCCGCCGCCATGCCTTCCTGCTGCATCTCCTGGGCCTGCGTCAGGTGATCGTGGCGGTGAACAAGATGGACCGCGTCGGTTATGACCGCGACGTGTTCGCCAAGATCCAGGCGGATGTCACCGCTTATCTCGACGGCTTCGGCCTCCACCCCACCTTCGTCATTCCTTTGTCGGCGCGCGATGGCGGCTTCGTCACGGCGCGGGCGGAAGGGGCGGAATGGTATGAGGGGCCGACCATCCTGGAAGGGCTGGACCGCCTCACCGCTCCCCCCGGCCTTGGCGACCTGCCGCTGCGCTTCCCGGTGCAGGCGGTGTACAAATTTGATGAGCGCCGGATCATCGCCGGCCGCATCGAGAGCGGCCAGCTGGCGGTGGGTGATGAACTCACCTTCGAGCCGTCCGGCGCCACCGCCCGCATCCGCTCGCTCGAAGCCTGGCCCGGCCCGGCGCCGCGCACCGCCGGGGCCGGGCGCTCCATCGGCGTGACGCTGGACAAGGACATCTTCGTCGCCCGTGGCGATGTGGCCGCCCATGGCAGCAATCGCCCCCGCGCCGCCCGCCGGCTCACCGCCCGCGTGTTCTGGCTGGCGGACACGCCGCTGAAGGCCGGCGCCGCCGTCACCGTGCGCCTCGCCACCGCCGCCGCCACTGGCATCGTGCGCGCCGTGGCGAGCGCGGTGGATCCCGCCAGCCTGGTCACCGAGGGCATCGCCGCGCTCGGCCGCAACCATGTGGGGGAGGTGGATATCTCCCTGCACCGGCCGCTGGCGGCCGATGCCTATGGCATCAACCCGCTCTTGGGCCGCATCGTCATCGAGGTGGATCGCAAGATCGCGGGGGGCGGCATCATCCTGTCCGCCACCAGCGAGGACAAATCCCCCGCGCCCCGCGGCGAAGTGGTGGCGGTGGCCTCCGCCGTGCGCCCGGCGGACCGGGTGGCGCGCTATCGCCATGGCGGCGCCGTGCTATGGCTGACCGGCCTGCCGGCCTCGGGCAAATCCACCGTGGCGCGGGCGCTGGAAAAGCGCCTGTTCGATCTCGGCGGCGCGCCGCTGTTCCTGGATGGCGACACCCTGCGCACCGGGCTGAACGGCGATCTCGGCTTCTCGCCCACCGACCGTTCCGAGAACATCCGCCGGGTGGCGGAAATGTCGTCCTTCCTGGCGCATAACGGCCAGATCGCCATCGTGGCGCTGGTGTCACCGGCCGAGGCCGATCGGGCACGGGCGCGGGAGATCTGCGGGCCGCTGTTCCATGAAGTGCACGTGCGCGCGCCGTTGGAGGTGTGCGAGGCGCGCGATCCCAAGGGCCATTATGCCCGCGCCCGCAAGGGCGAGATGGCCAATTTCACCGGCATCAGCGCTCCTTATGAGGAGCCGCGCCAGCCCGAACTGGTGCTGGACACCACCGTCGCCCTCACCCAGTGCATCGCCGCGCTGGAGGCCTATCTGGCCGAGGCCGGGGTGCTGGCGCCCACCGACGTCGACGCCTCCATCTGATCGGTGGCGGCGGCTTCTGGCGCCGCCGCCAGGATCGCCGCCAGCAGGCCGGGAAAGCGCGCATCCAGCTCGGCCCGGCGCAGCACATTGGTGCGGCCATTGCCCAGGTCCACCTGGCTGATCAGTCCGGCCTCCCGCAGCACCCGGAAATGATGGGTGCGGGTGGCCTTGGTCACCGGCATGGAAAAGGTGCCGCACAGGCGCGGCGCGCCATCGCCCCGCGCCAGATCCAGCACCACCCCGCGCCGCATGGGATCAGCCAGCGCCGAGAGCACCTTGCCCAGGTCCATCTCGTCCATGCTCGGATGCCAGCCGCTGTCCGCCACCTGTCCGCTCCCGCTGTTCACCGTGAAGGTATGGCTTGCATAATACCTTGCCTGCGATCAAGGTATGGCAGAAATCGTACCTTGGCACGGAGAAAGTTTATGACCGCAGCACAGATGGTCCGCATTCACGCCTTCGGCGGCCCCGAGGTTATGGCGTTGGAGCAGGTCGATCTGCCGGCGCCGGGCGCTGGCGAAGTGCAGGTGCGCCAGACCGCCATCGGCTTCAATTATATCGACGTCTACCAGCGCACCGGCGTCTATCCGCTGCCGCTCCCCACCGGCCTCGGCCATGAGGCGGCCGGGGTGGTGGAGGCGGTGGGCGAGGGGGTGACGACGCTGAAAGCCGGCGACCGGGTCGCCTATATCAATGCCGGCATCGGCGCCTATGCGGACCGCCGCAACGTGCCGGCCGAGCGGCTGGTATCGCTGCCCGAGAGCGTCTCGGACGAAGAGGCCGCTGCGGTCATCTTCAAGGGCATGACGGCGCAATATCTGCTGCGCAAGACCTATGAGGTCCAGCCCGGCGACATCGTGCTCATTCACGCCGCCGCCGGTGGGGTGGGGCAGATCATGGCCGCCTGGGCCAAGGCTTTGGGCGCCTTCGTCATCGGCACCGCCGGCTCGCCGGAAAAGTGCGCCATCGCCAAGGCGGCGGGCTGCGATGTGGCGATCGATTATTCCCAGGCCGATTGGGTCGAGCAGGTGGTGGCCGCCAGCGGCGGGCGCAAGGCGCGGGTGGTCTATGATTCCGTCGGCAAGGACACCTTCCTGAAATCGCTGGATTGCGTGGCCCAGTTCGGCCTGGTGGTGCTGTTCGGCGGCGCCTCGGGGCCGGCTCCGGACATCTCGCCGGAACTGCTGTCCAAGAAGGGCAGCATCTACCTGACCCGCGCCTCCATCTTCCCGCGCAATGCCGACCCCGCCGATTTGCGCGCCAATGCGGTGGAGCTGTTCGCGGCGCTGAAAGCCGGCATCGTCAAGCCGGTGATCGCCGCCCGCTTCCCGCTGGCGCAGGTGGTCGAAGCCCACCGCACGGCGCAGGCCCGCACCAATGCCGGCGCCATCCTGCAGATCCCCTGATCAGCAGGATGGCCTGGGCTTTCTTGGAACATCGTCATGCCCGGGCTTGTCCCGGGTATCCACGCGGATAGGCTTGGTGCTGGCTTTCCAAGCTCGCGCGGTCGGCCCGGCGTGGATGGCCGGACGTCGGCTTTTGCCGACTTCCGATCCTAGAGCCCAAGTCGGCAGAAGCCGACTTTGGGGACAAGCCCGGCCATGACGAGTTCGCAAGTCTGCCCGCCCGCCGCACGTCAGAGCAGGCGGGCGGCGCTGTCACGGGCGGCGGTGTATTCCGCGATCAGCCGGGCGCAGAGTTCGGCGGTGGGCGGGGCGTCCAGGATCGAGCCCACGCCCTGGCCGGCGGACCACACCGTCTTCCAGGCCTTGGCCTCGTCGTCCAGATTGAGCTTGGCGTGGGCGGTGAGATTGTCCGGGTCGAGCCCCGCCGCCTTGATGCTGGGCCGCAGGAAATTGGCGTTCACCCCCGAGATCGCCGGCGTATAGACGATATCGGCGGCGGCGGCGCCCAGCAGCATGTCCTTATAGGCCTGCGGCGCCGCGCTCTCGCGGGTGGCGATGAAGCGGGTGCCGAGATAGGCCAGGTCCGCCCCCATCACCCGCGCCGCCGCGGCGTGGGCGCCTGTGGACATGGCGCCCGACAGGATGATCGTGCCGTCAAACACCGAACGCACCTCGGGAATGAGCGCGAACGGGCTGAGATTGCCCGCATGCCCGCCGGCCCCCGCCGCCACGGCGATGATGCCGTCGACACCCGCTTCCGCCGCCTTCTCCGCATGGCGGCGGCTGATGACGTCGTGGAACACCAGCCCGCCATAGGAATGCACCGCCGCCACCACGTCGCGCACCGCGCCCAGCGAGGTGATGACCAGGGGCACCTTGTGTTTTACCGTGGCGGCCAGATCCGCCTGCAGCCGGCTGTTGCTGCCATGGACGATGAGATTGACCCCGAACGGTGCCGCATCCGGCGCATCGGACAGGCGCCCGGAAATCTCGTCCAGCCACGCCTCATAGCCTGCGGTGGTGCGGGCGTTCAGCGCCGGAAAGGTGCCCAGCAATCCGCCGCGGCAGGTCTCCACCACCAGGTCGGGATTGGAGACCAGGAACATGGGGGCGGCTATGATGGGCGCCTTCAGGCGTCCGGAAAGGGCGGCGGGAAGGGGCATCGGGGGTAACCTCCGCTAGGGCCGCATCCGCTCAGCCAATGGTCTGCACGGTCCGGCCGTCTCTTGTTATGGCGCGAGATGGGCGCGGGCTTGGCGGCCCGTCGGACCCTCTGGTGAGGGAGCCCACTGTGGGCCGGGGCGCGAGGCCCGGCAAGAGGCAGCGCCCAAGCCCGCGTGCCCAAGCCCGCATACCCTTGCGGCGCAGGCCCGGTTTGGTGCAGCCTCGCGCCTGAAGCGGCCGAGGTGAGCCGCGCGGGAGGAACGCATGTCCGACGCCGATCCTGTGCTGCTTGATGTGGATGGCGGCATCGCCCGCATCCGGTTCAACCGGCCGCATGTGCTGAACGCACTCGACGAGCATGCCATCCTGGCTTTCAAGCGGGCGGTGGATACGGTGGCCGACCAGCGCAGCGTGCGGGTGGTGGTGCTCTCGGGCGAGGGCAGGGCCTTCCTGGCCGGCGGCGACGTGGGGCGCTTCCATGAGGCCGGTCCCGAGGCGGCGGGTGTGGTGCGCACGCTGATCGACCCGTTCCATGAAGCGTTGCTGGTGCTGACGCAATTGCGGGCGCCGGTGATCGCCAGCGTCCAGGGCGCGGCGGCGGGCGGCGGCCTGTCGGTGGCGCTGGCGGCGGATCTGCTGATCGCGGCGGACGACGCGAAATTCTCCATGGCCTACGCCCGCATCGGCACCTCGCCCGATGGCGGCTCCACCTGGCACCTGCCGCGCCTGGTCGGCCTGCGCAAGGCGATGGAACTGGCGCTGCTGTCGCCCATCATCGATGCGCAGGAGGCGCTGCGCCTGGGCATCGCCAACAAGGTGGTGCCCGCCGCCAACCTCGCAAGCGAAACCGACGCGCTGGCGCAGCAGATCGCCAGCGGCGCCACCGCCGCCTTCGGCCGCATCAAGGCGCTGCTGCGGGCCTCGTTCGAGAACAGCCTGCCCGACCAGTTGGACGCCGAGCGCACGGCCTTCATCGCCAGTGCCTCCACCCGCGATTTCGCGGAAGGGGCGGCGGCCTTCGTGGCCAAGCGGGCACCGACGTTCGAAGGTCATTGAGCGCGCGCGGCGCGGGGAGAGATTTCATGGACATCAAGGGACACGCCGCCGTCGTCACCGGCGCGGCATCGGGCCTGGGCGCCATCACCGCCCGCACCCTGGCCGCCGCCGGCGCCAAGGTGGCGCTGCTGGATCGCGATCTGGCCGGGGCCGAGCGGGTGGCGCAGGAGATCGGCGGGCAGGCGTTTGCCTGCGACGTGGTGGATGCCGCCAGCGCCGAAGCTGCCGTGGCGGCGGCGAGCGAGGCCCATGGCCCGGCGCGCATCCTGGTGAATTGCGCCGGGGTGGCGCCGGCGGGCCGCATCGTCGGGCGCAAGGGGCCGCAGCCTTTGGAGGACTTCCGCCGGGTGGTGGAGATCAATCTGATCGGCACCTTCAATTTGCTGCGGCTGGTGGCGGCGGGCGCGGTGGGGCTGGAGCCGCTGGCGAGGGGGGAGCGCGGGGTGATGATCAACACCGCCTCCATCGCCGCTTTTGACGGCCAGATCGGCCAGCCGGCCTATGCCGCCTCCAAGGCCGGGGTAGCGGGGCTCACTTTGCCGGCGGCGCGGGAGTTCGCCAGCGTCGGCATAAGGGTGGTGGCGATCGCGCCGGGCATCTTCGCCACGCCGATGATGCTGTCCATGCCGCAGGAGGTGCAGGACAGCATCGGCGCCACGGTGCCGTTTCCGCCCGGCCTGGGGGCGCCGGAGGATTATGCCGCTCTGGTGCTGCACATCATCGGCAATCCGATGCTGAATGGCGAGGTGATCCGCCTCGACGGCGCGTTGCGCATGGCGCCGCGCTGACCGCGCGGGACCGGCGTGCTCTAACGGAAGGCGGGTGCGTATTGGAGCCCGCCGTCGCGGGCGAGGCGATTGAGGCCGCGCGGAATGCCGAGGCTGGAGCCGGCGCCGAGGTTGCGGTCGAACACCTCGCCATAATTGCCGACGCCGCGGACGATGCGGATCAGGGCACCGGGCGCCAGGCCGAGCCCCGCCAGCGGGTCGGGCTGGTCCGAGAGAAGGCTTTGAGCTTCCGCGCTTTTGAGCGGGGTTCCCGCAGCCAGGGTGGTGCTGGAGATGCCGAGCGCCTCGGCGCGCACCATGGCGAAGTGGGTCCAGCGGATGATGGAGAACCATTGGTCGTCGCCCTGGCGCACCACCGGCCCCAGCGGCTCTTTGGAAATCATCACGTCGGCAATGGCCTGCTGCGTCGAGGCGGACATGCCGCGACGCAAGGCGTAAAGCTGGGAGACGTCACTGGTGATGGCGTCGCACCAGTCCGATTGATACGCCTTCACCAGGGTAGCCGGGGTGGCGAAGGCCACCACATCCACCTTCAGCCCGCGTGATTCGAAATAGTCGCTGGCATAGGTATCGTGGGTGGTTCCGGTCTGCACGCAGATGCGCGCCCCGGCCAGTTGCTCCGGCTTCAGCACGCCCCGCTCGCCACGGGCCAGAAAGCCCTGGCCGTCATAATAGGTGACCACGGGGAACTGGAGGTTCAGTTCGACCTCGCGACTCAGCGTCCAGGTGGAGTTGCGGGACAGCACGTCCACCGCGCCGTTCTGCAAGGCGGTGAAGCGGTTCGGCACATCCAGCGGTACGAAGCGCACCTTGGCCGGATCGCCCAGGACCGCCGCCGCCACGGCGCGGCAGAAATCGACATCGAAGCCGCTCCAGGTGCCGCGCGTGTCCAGAGCCGCGAACCCCGCCAGCGAGCGGTTGACGCCGCAGGTCAGCGTGCCGCGTTCCTGCACGGCCTTCAAGGTTTGGGATTGCGCCGGTGCCATGAGCCCCGCCCATGCCAGCGCGAGGCCGCAGGCGGCGCTGACCATGCGGCTGAATGTGGCGCGCAAGAGCGGTGCGGCGGCAGGCGTGCGGGGGCTGGGCAAGACGCGCCTCCATCAGGATGCACGTAGCTTATTACCGTCCACTGTGATTGCAACGTCACTTATTGAGCAACGCCGGCCTTCTCTCGCGTTAAGCCAACTGCATCGATTGACTTAAAGGCAAATTGTGCGGAATATGCATAAAAATCACGGTAGAGGTGTGAAATGTCCTCGCCTACGGCTCGTCGCTCCTGGCGCGACTGGATTATGTTCGGTGCCGCCTATGGGGTGATCGTGGGAGCGATTCTGTTCGCCTATCCCCCGGCCCAGTCGGTGGGCCGACCCGAGGCGTCCGCCCGCCAGGGACTGGCGGCTCGCTGATTGCTCGGGTCTTTGGCAAAGGGGCTAGCGCGTCTCGCAGCAAGGCGGGACGCCGGCCGGCGTGGCGCGCGGCAGCTATGTATCAGCGATCGAGCGCAATGGCCTGATTGTTGTCGGCGAGAATGCCGGTGTAGCGGTTGGGGCCGGTGGGCTGCAGGCGGGCGGTGATCTTGCCCACGTGATCCTGCAGCACGATATCCGAGCCCATCACATCCCACCCCTTGGTCATGAAGATCTCGCTCGGGCACGAGACGTCGGCGCGCGCGGCCAGGCCGCTCATGCCGCGATCGGTGGTGAGCGTGACCGGGCAGGTGTGCTGGCCGCTGTCCCAGGCCAGGGTCCAGGCCCCGGCGAGCTGTTCGCGGGTGCTGCCGGCGGCATAGGCATTGCCGGCCGGGTTCACCGGCGGCGGGGTCAGGGGGACGTTGGACGCCACGGTGCGCGGGGTGACCGCAGCG
>CALRNP020000096.1:0-19708 GCA_943369575.1 Azorhizobium sp. AG788
CGCGGTGACCCCCAGCCGCCCGGCGGCGGACCAGGTGTTCGAGCAGAGGGGCCGCTTCGTGCTGCCCGGCCTGCTCAATCTGCATAACCATTGCTTCAGCGAGGCGGTGGCCCGCAGCCATGCGGAGGATGGGGCCGGACGGCGCAGCAACAAGAGCATCATCTATACGGTGCTGCTGCCGCTGACCAAGACTGGCATCGACATCCTCTCCTCCGATGAGCGCCTCGCCATCGCCCGGCTGGGTATTTTGCAGTTGCTCAAGGGCGGCGCCACCACGGTGATGGAGCCATTCCGCAACGGCATCCCGGAGATGTTCCAGGCCGCTGAGGAGATGGGCCTGCGCTTCTATGGGGCGCCCTATCTGTTCTCCACCGCCGACGCCAAGGCCGGCGATGACGGCGTGGTGCATTATGCCGGCGATGACGGCCAGGCGGATCTCGACGCCTGGAACGCGCTCTATGCCCGCTGGGAGGGCAAAGGCGAGGGCCGCATCCGCCTCGCCATGAGCCCCCATGCCACCGATACCTGCGGCCCCGATCTGTTGCGGGCCTGCGCGGCGCGGGCGCGGGAGCTGGATGTGCCGCTCACCACTCATCTCGCCCAAAGCGATGCGGAGGTGGCCACCATCAAGGCCCGCTATGACGGGCGCACGCCGACCGAATATCTCGACTGGCTCGGGGTGCTGGGGCCGGACCTGCTGGCGGCCCATTGCGTCGCCTCGAGCGATGACGATTTGCGCCTGATGGCGGCGCGCGACGCCACGGTGCTGAACTGCCCGCGGGTGTTTGCGCGCACCGGGCGCACGGCGGCGTTCGCCCGCTTTGCCGGCCATGGGGTGCGCACGCTGATCGGCACCGACGGCTACAATATGGACCTGCTGGGGGAGATGAATGCGGCGGCGATCATCTCCAAGATCAGCACCGCCCGCTCCGATGTGGCGACCTCCGGCGAACTGATCGATGCGGTCACCGTCTCGGCGGCCGCTGCCATCAAGAGGCCGGATCTGGGCGTGGTGGCACCGGGGGCCGCCGCCGATTTGACGGTGATCGACCTCACCCATCCCCATCTCCAGCCGCTGTTCGATCCCCGCCGCGCTTTGGTGGCCCTCGCCAACCGGGCCAATGTGGATCTGGTGGTGGTGGACGGGCGGGTGCTGGTCTCCGGCGGCCGCTATCTGCACGGCGACGAGGCGGCGATCACCACCGCCGGGGCGGCCGCCATCCAGAAGATCTGGGACCTGCCGGAGGCACAAGCAGCGTTCAATCCCGGCGCTGTGTGACCACAGGCCCCCGCCGTGCGACGGCGGGGCCTTCAGCCGTGCGCCTTCGGTGCGCAGTTGTGCTTACGGCTTCCAGGCGAAGGAATACTCCGCGCCCATGCCCACCTGGAACTGGTTCACGGTGCCGAACTGCCGGACGATCGGGCTGGCAGCGGCATTGCCCACCAGCCGGTCGTAATTGGCGAACAGGCTCACCGACCAATCCTTCGACCAGTCATAGGACACCGAGGCGGCGGCGCCGACGGACTTGATCCCGCTTTGCGGCGCATAGGGCGTCAGCAGCGGGTTGACCAGAGTGGTCGCGGGGCCAACCCCGAACTCGGTCTGCATCACGGTGGCGTCCACCCAGGTCAGGCGCGGGCCGATGGCCCAGGTAACCGAGTCGATTTTCTTCACCGCATCGGCCGCCAGATTGACGGTCAGCCCGTCGTTCTCCCGCAGGCCATAGAGCGCTTCCACGCGGGTGCGGATCAGCCCGTCCAGGGGCCAGAACTCCGCGAATGCGCCGGTCTCCAGCGACCAGGAATATCCCGGCAACCCCAGGATGGCATCGCCCGAGCGGCTGCCGCGGATGGCGGCCAGCGGCCCCAGTTCGATGCCGGCGATCTCCAGCACGGTAAAGCCGAAATTGTCGTCCGGGGCACTGAAGGGATTGGGCTCGCCGGCCTTGCGCACGCTGAAGCTGGGCAGGAACACCGGGCCATAGCGGCTGGAGCCGGCATAGTTCGGCTGGGTGGCGATGGAACTGCCGATGCTGATGATCCAGCTGTCCGGAGCGGCGTCGGAGACGCTGGTGAGCCCGGTGGTGTTGAGAACCGTGGACGCGCTGTCCCCTGCCCAGGCTGGTGCGCCAAGCGGCGCCAGCAGGAGCATCAGGGCGGACCACAGGCGGCGCAGTGCGACCTTAGTCATGGTCGGCGCCCGCCTGCTTGTCGATCTTGATGCCGAACTTCTTGATGCGATGCCACAGGCTGCGCTCGGTCACGCCCAGCCGCTCGGCGGCGCGGGTCTGGATGCCGCCGGTCTCCTTCAGCGCCGCCAGCACGAAATCGCGCTCGATGCGGGCCATCTCGCCATCCAGGTCCTCCGGCAGGGATCGCGCGGCGTCCGATGCCGGTGCCTCCTGCGCGCCGAACATCAGGATGTCCGTGGGCTGGATGAGGTCGCCGCGGGCGACGATGGCCGCCCGTTCCATGCAGTTCTGCAATTCGCGGATGTTGCCGGGCCAGCCATATTTCAGCAGCGCCGCCTCGGCCGCGGGGCTGAGGCCGGCGATGCGCTTGCCCATGTCGTGGGCGACGCGGCGCAGGAAATGCTGGGCCAGCAGCGGGATGTCGCCGGCGCGTTCCCGTAGCGACGGCAGATGGATCGGAAACACCGCCAGCCGGTAATAAAGATCGGCCCGGAAGGTGCCGGCGGTGATGGCCTTTGGCAGATCCTTGTGGGTGGCGGCCACCACGCGCACATCCACCTTGACGCTCTTGCTGCTGCCGAGCGGCTCGAAGCTCTGTTCCTGGATCGCCCGCAGCACCTTGGCCTGCACCGCCAGCGGCATGTCGGCGATCTCGTCCAGGAACAGCGTGCCGCCATTGGCGGCGGTGAAGCGGCCCTCGCGGGCGCCGGTGGCGCCGGTGAAGGCGCCCTTGATATGGCCGAACAGTTCGCTTTCGATCAATTGCTCAGGAATGGCAGCGCAATTCACCGCCACGAACGGCAGGTCGCGGCGGGGGCTGTTGTAGTGGATGGCGCGGGCCACCAGTTCCTTGCCGGTGCCGCTCTCGCCCTGAAGCAGCACGGTGGCGCGGCTGGCGGCCACATCGGTCACCTGCCGCAGCATGTCGCGGAACGGCTCGCTCTCGCCGATCAGGTTGTCGAAGCGGTAGCGCCCTTCCAGTTCGCTGCGCAGGCGGGCATTCTCGCCCACCACCGCCCGGATCTTGAGGGCACGCTCCAGGGTGGCCACCACATCGTCCATCTCGAACGGCTTGGCGACATAATCGAAGGCGCCTTCCTTCACCAGATCCACCGCCCCGCGCACGGTGGCATAGGCGGTCATGATGATCACGGGCAGGTCGGGACGGCTCTTCTGCAAGGCGTGCAGCAGGTCGCGGCCGCTGCCGCCGGGCATGCGCAGGTCGGTCAGGACCGCATCCACCGGGCTGCCGTCGCAATACTCCAGCGCCGCCGCCACGCCGCCGACGGCCACCGCCTCGAAGCCCCGCTCCGCCAGCGCGGCGGCGAGCACCTCGCCCAGCCGGGCCTCATCGTCAACGAGTAGAATTGTCGGCGCCACCGGCGGCCTCCGATTGCTGCAAAAGAGGAAGGCGGATGGTGAAGATCGCCCCGTGATCCATGACGTTGCGGCACTCCACCGTGCCCTCGTGCGCCTCCAGTGTCGCGCGCACTTTGGCAAGGCCGAGGCCGGTACCCTTCGCCTTGGAGGTGACGAAGGGTTCGAACAACCGGCCGAGCATGTCCGGGGCGATGCCGGTGCCGTTGTCCTCCACATCGATCCGCGCGGTGGCGGTGCCGCGCACCACCCGGACGATGATATGCCCCTGCGTGCCGACCGCATCCATGGCATTGATCAAGAGATTCAGCAGCACCTGATGCAACTGGTCGCGGTCGCCCAGGATCATCACCGGCACCGGCGAAGGTTGGAGTTCCAGGGTCAAGCCCCGGCGTTTCAGCTCGGGGGCCGAGAAGTCCAGCGCCGGCTGCACCACCTCGGCCATGAGGTCGAGCGGGGCGCGGTTGCAGGCGGTGGAGCCGCCATAGTCGAGGAGTTCTTGCACCAGCCGCTCGATGCGGTTGACCTCATCCAGCACGAAGCCGACCAGCCGGTCCTCGCTGGGCGCCAGCGCCGATTTGCGCCGCACCAGCTCGCTGGCGGTCTTGATGATGCCCAGCGGATTGCGGATCTCATGGGCGATGACGGCGGAGGCTTCGCCCAGCGTCGCCAGTTGCGCCCGTTGGCGCATCACCGCCTCCATCTGGCGCAGGCTTTCCAGCTGCCGGGTCATGGCATTGAAGCCGACCGCCAGTTCCTCGATCTCGCGCCCGCCCTCCTCGGGCACGCGGGCGGCATAATCGCCCCGCGCCACCGCGCGCACGCCGCTGGTGAGGTCTTTGAGCGGCTCGCTCATGCGGCGGGAGATGGAGATGCCCACCAGCAGCGACAACAGGCCCGAGACCGCCGCCAGGGCGATGAACAGCCACCAGGAGCCCAGCCGCTCGAACGCCGCCGTGGTGCCATTGAGGCGGCAGGCGATGATGCCCACCAGCCGGCCGCGATCATCGCGCAGAGCGGCATAGGCGGTGGCGGTGCCGTTATCCACCAGATGCGGGCGGATGGCGCTGTCGGCGCCGTTGCGCAGCCGGGCGAAGATGGCGGCGGGCACATGCAGCTTGCCGGCGCGCCCGACGGTGGCGTCGGCGAGGCCGGTGCCATTGTCCACCACCTCGAACAGATGCACGTCCAGGGAGCGGATGGTCTGGGGGGCGTTGAAGAAATTCTCGTCCAGCAGATTGGCCACGAACAGGAAGCGATCCTCGCCGTCGAGCCGCACCGGCTGCACCGCGCCCACCATCATGGCCGGCTTGCCGCCCTCGCGGATGAAGAAGATCGAGGCCAAAGGCTCCAGGGGCAGGGGCTGCTGCAATTCCATGGTGCCGCGCGAGAACAGCACGGTGCCCTTGGCGTCATAGAGCCGGACGAAGTCATAGCCCACCGAGGTCAGGAGATCCGCGAACGGCTCCAGCGGCTGCGGCGCGCTGCTGTCCTGCCCGGTGCGCGACAAAGCGGCGGCGACGATGGCGGTGGCGTGCTGGGCCTCCTCCAGGCCCTCATTGGCCTCGTTGGCCATGAACAGCGCGATCTCGCTGATCCATTGCTCAACATTGTGCTCGAAGGCGGCGGAGATGGCCTGGGCGGCGATGAAGCTGGCGAGCAGCACCGGCGGCACGCTCACCGCCAGGAACGACAGCGTCAGCCGCAGCCGCAGCGGCAGACGAGACCACCAAACCATGGGCGGCGACATTGCCATGCGTCACGGACGGCGCTTGGATGGCGCGGCGTCGCAGCGCGGCAGATCGGCGGGCGCGCGATGCCAGACTTCGGTGCGGCCCAAGGCTTTCAATCCCACAAATCCAGTCACCGCGAGGGTATCACCTTCCCCGGCTTGCAGGGAGAGGCTGTAGCGTCGCCCTTCCTCGGGATCATAGATCCAGCCCTGCTCCCACGCCTGGCCCGCCGGCTTGGCGCCGCCGAAGATCGGCAGGCCGCACAAGGGCACGGACCGCTTGGTGCTGTCGGGATTGTTGATGTCGCGCAAGGGCTTGCCGCTGGCATCGGTGGGTTCGCGCAGCCAGACCAGGGTGCCGCACAGCGCTTCGCCGCAGGGCTGCACCTGGATGGCGGCATCGCCGTCGCCATTCAGCCAGAGGCCGGAGACATCGGGGTCGGCCTCTGCGGCCAGGGGCAGGCTCAGCAGGCCGAGGGCAACAATCAGTCGGCGCATGGCAAAGCCTTGCCTGGCAAAGGGTGGGCCGGCTCGGCCGCTTCGTGGCCGATCAGGCAGACGCCGGCCAGAATGAGGGCGATGCCGGCGAGTGGAATGAGGCCGATCCTCTCCCCGAACACCAGCCACGCCGCCGCCGGGACAGTGACATAACTGAGCGCGGTCAAGGGGAAGGCGCGGCTGAGGGGGGTGCGCTGGAGCACCAGCATCCACAATATATAGGTGAGGAAATACAAGCCCGCCGCGATCCAGACCGTGGGGGAGCCGGCGGCAATCTTGAGGAAGGTGGGGCCGATGGGCTCGTCGCCTACCGCCTCGGCCGCCAGCTTGAAGGCCAGCTGGGTGAAGGTGTCGGCGCCGAGGAAGGCGGCGATGACGGCCACGAGGCTGAGGTCGATGGCGGTGCGCCGGGTCATGCGGCGGCCCGTTCGCGATGGGCCTTCAGGTCCGGGTCCCAGCGGGGAAAAGCCAGCAATGGCGTCGCCTGGCGCAGCAGCGCGTGCAGCAAAGGGTTGCGGTGCTTCACGTAATGGACGCTGGGTACGAGGTCGCTGCCGAAGCGCAGCTTGGAGGCATAAGCGGTCTGGCCGGACTGGAGATAGCGCCGGCCGATGCTCTGGCACAGGCGCACATTGTACATCCAGCTGACGGCATAAAGGTCATGGTCGCGGGCCAGCGGGTAGCGCATGCCCAGAAACTTGTCGATCACCCGGTCATGTTCCACGAACAGCAGATTGAAGGCCGCCAGCACACCGTCCACCCTGTAGCAGACAAAGATGGCGCGCTCTTTCAGGGTTTGCGACACCCATTGGAAATAGTCCGCCGGCAGGTCCTCGAAATCGTTGTAGCGCAAAGCGCTCTGGGCCTGTGTCTCGGCGTACAGCGCGGCGAATTCATGTTCCATGCCGGTGATGGCACAATGTTGCGACACCGTGACCGATCCCGCCCCCTTCATCTTGCGTCGCAGATCCTTGCGCGTCGCCTTGGAGAGCCGCGCCAGATAGCTCTCCTCGTCAGGGCATTCCGCTAGGTCCAGAACGGCGAGGGGCAGGCTCTCCACCGGAAAGTAGCCCCGACCCGTCAGCACCTCGCCCAGGCCGGGGGCGCGGGTGGCGCTCACGTCCTTGTAGGCCACCAGGCCCGCACCCCCACGGGCGGCTTCCGCCTCCACCTCGGCCACCAGAGCGGCGAGGGCGGCTCCCCGCTCAGCGTCCGTGAGGCGGGGATGGACGGCCACCCGGCAGTGCTCGGTGAAGGGCGAGCCGACCCCCAGCATCCGCCACTCCAGCAGCCGGGGCAGGCGGCGGTGGAGCGCGTTGCACAGGGCTTCCAGCGGCCCGCCTTGCAAGGGGGTATCGAGGCGATAGTTGAGGGCGAACAGCGGCGCCCCGGCGGCGAAGCCGCGCGGATCGCGCACCGCCACGGCGCGCAGAGCCATGCCCGGCGGCGGCGCGGCTTCGCAGGCGGCGAGATACGCCCAGCCTTCCGCGTCGCGAGGCAAGGCGGCGGTCCAGGCGGCCCGGTCGATGGCGCTGATGCCGGGCAGGGTGCGGCCCTGGAAGGCGGGGGCCGGGACGGCGGGCGCGGCGGCCATGTGCGGCGAGGACAGGCGCAGGGTCTCAGGCCAGGTCTCAGGCCACATGGGGCATCTCCCCGCCCGTCATCTCCGCCACCGCCCCCCGCCGCGCCGCCGTCCGCACGGCGCGCGCGCCCATGGCCACCGGCGCCGGCTGCTGGGCGGCTCGGCTCACCGCGTTCGTGAAGGCCACCACCCGCTCCGTCACCGCGGTGCGCTGCCGGTCGAGGGTGACGAGGTGATAGCTGTCGTCGAGAATGAGGGCATCCACCATGCCGCCGAGATGGCGTTGCAGATAGAGGCAGTTGGACAGGCTGGCGACGTCGTCCTCACGGGCATGCACCAGCAAGGTGCGCTGGTGGATGTCGGGCAGGCGCGGCTTCAGCGCCGCCACCAGCCGCCACAATTCCCGCAGCGCCTGCGAGGGGGTGCCCAGCAGGCCGGCTTCGGGCGAGCCCTGGCGCATGGCGCGGGCGATGATGGCGCGCATGCGCTCGTCCTTGAGGCCATAGGGCTCGGCCTCGATGAAGCGATAGCGGCGGCCGATGGGGGTCTTGATCAACAGCGGCAGCAGGAAGCTGTACCAGGGGATCGACCAGCCATCATAGCGCAGGGTCGGCGCCAGCATGATGAGGCCGGCCACCCGCTTGGGGTTGCGCGCCGCCAGCAGCGCCGCCAGCAGGGCGCCCATGGACAGCCCGCCCACCAGAACGGTGGTGCAGCGGCTTTCCAAGAGGGCCAAAGCGGCTTCGGCGCTGGCGTACCAGTCCTCATGGCTGGCGGCGGCGAGGTCCTCCTCGGTGCCGCCATGGCCGGCCAACTGGCAGGCCAGAACGGTCATGCCGTCCGCCGCCAGGCTCTGGGCGACGTTGCGCATCTCGATCGGCGTGCCGCCGAGGCCGTGGATCAGCAGCACGCCCACGGGGCCACCTTCGATCAGCAGACTGCGGTCGATGGGCATCGGCAGGGTCCTCATAATGCGGTGGCGACGAGGGCGACGCCGGCGGTGACCAGCACGGCACCGGCATATTGGCGGGGCCCCATGGGCTCGTTCAGCCAGATCCGGCTGGCGAGCGCGATGCCGAGAATGTTCAGGCTGGCGATGGGGAAGGCGATGTTGAGCGGCACCTGGGCCAGGATGCGGGTCCAGACCAGGAATTCGACGGCGTAGATGGCAAGGCCCAGCACCAGCAGCGGCTCGCTGACCAGCGCCCAGCCAAAGCCGAGGGGCGCCGTGGGCGAAAACTCCGGCAGCCGGTCGGCGCCGCGCTTGAAGGCGATCTGGCCGCTCACGTCGCAGAACACCGAGACGGCGAACAGGGCGATGAGGCTGAGGCTCATTGCAGCATCCCCGCCATGCGATGGACGATGCGGGCATTGGTGGCGCCGTTGAGCGTGGTGCCGGGGGCGGCGGGCACGGGGCGCTGGGCGCGGTCGCTATGGGCCAGCATCGCCCGCACCAGGCCGAGGTCGGTGTCGGGGGAGTAATCCCCGCACACGTCCATGCCCAGGATCGGCCGGCGGGCGGCGAACCGGCCGATGGCGGAGAGCACCTGTTCCAGCGTCAGGCGGCCCTGGTCCCAATTGGTCACGGCCTCCGCTGGGGTCAGCACGTCCTTGTCGAGGGTGATCCACAGCGGCGCATCGGGCAGGCGGGCGGCGATGGCGGCCATGCGCGCATCCCAGTCGTCGCCCTCCAGGCCCTGCCAGCTGAGGCCGCGCGCGCCGATGCCGCCATGGGCCGCGACGCCCGGCGCCTGGAAGCCGGCGCCGGCATAGAAGGTGCGCCCGGATGCCCAGGGGTGCATCTCTTGGCGCCCGGCCCGCAGCCCGGAAAGGTCGCCGCCCTTGAGCTGGGGCGCGCGCATGTCGTCGCTGGCGGGGCCGATGGTCACGATCCGCGCCACCCGAGGGTGGGTCAAGGCGCGCGAGACCCACGAGCCGCAATTCAGGTTCGCCGGCAGGCCGACCCAATCGGGGTGGTTGTCGAAATGAATGATGCTGACTGGCTGCTCAAGGCGCAGCGCCAGCATCAGCGTGAGATGGTGGAAGTCGCCGGAGCCGTAGAACACCAACTCCGGCCCCAGCACAGGCCCGAGCCGGGCCGCCAAGGCGCGCAAGGCGGCGGGCTGCGCCAGCAGGCGCAGCTTGGGCGCCAGATCGCGGGCGGCGATGACATCGCCGCCCATGTCTTGAAGCCAATAGGGCACCTGCGGCTGGCCGGTCACCGCGCCGTCGAGGTCGATGATCCGCACCCGCATGGGGATCACCGGGGCGTCACGCGCAGGAACAGCTGGTCCAGCAGCGCCAACGCCATGTCGATCTCGCCATAGGAGATGGTCAGCGCCGGGGCCAAGGTGATGACGTTCTTGTAATAGCCGCCGATGTCCAAGATCAGGCCGAAGCGCTCGCCGCCATAGACCAGATCGCCCAGCAGGGCCTCGTCCACCATGCGGTCCACCAGGGCCTTGGAGGGGGTGTAGCTGTCGTGCGGCTCGCAGATCTCGATGCGCAGGGCAAGGCCGAGGCCGTCCACGTCGCCGACGATGGCATGCTTGCGCTTCAGCTCCTGGATGCCGGCAAGGAAATAGGCGCCCTTGTCCTTGACGCTGGTGGCGAAGTCTTCTTCGCGCATCATCTTCATGGCTTCCAGCGCCACCGCCGTGCCCAGCGGATTGGCGTTGAAGGTGGAATGGGTGGAGCCGGGCGGGAACACGGTGGGGTTGATCAGCTCTTCCCGCGCCCAGATGCCGGAGAGCGGGTTGAGGCCGTTGGTGAGCGCCTTGCCGAACACCAGCACGTCCGGCTCGACGCCGAAATGCTCGATCGACCACAACTTTCCGGTGCGGTAGAAGCCCATCTGGATTTCATCCACCACCAGCAGAATGCCGTGCTTGTCCAGCACCCGCTTTAGCTCGGGGAAGAAGTTCATGGGTGGAACGATGTAGCCGCCGGTGCCCTGGATCGGCTCCACATAGAAGGCGGCATATTCGCACTTGCCGGCCTTGGGATCCCACACGCCGTTATATTCGCTTTCGAACAGGCGCTCGAACTGCTTGACGCAGTGAGTGCCGTATTCTTCCTTGCTCATGCCCCGCGGGCCGCGGAAATGGTAAGGGAATTCGATGAACTGCGCCCGGTCGCCGAAATGGCCGAAGCGGCGGCGATAGCGATAGGACGAGGTGATGGCCGAGGCGCCGAGCGTGCGGCCATGATAGCCGCCCTCGAAGGCGAACATCAGGCTTTTGCCGGCGCTGGCGTTGCGCACCAGCTTGAGCGAGTCTTCCACCGCCTGGGCGCCGCCGACATTGAAGTGGACCCGGCCCTTGGTGCCGAACCGATCCAGCGCGCCGGTGGCGATTTCCGCCGCCAGCTCGATCTTCTCGCGGTGCAGATACTGGCTGGCCACCTGCGGCAGGCGGTTCAACTGGCGCATCATGGCCGCGTTCAGGCGCGGATTGGCATAGCCGAAATTGACCGCCGAATACCACATCTGCAGATCGAGGAACGCCTGGCCTTCGTCGTCATAGATGAAGGACCCTTCGCAGCGATCGAAGATCTTCGGGGTCTCGGTGTAATGCACCGTATCGCCGAACGAACAGTATTCCGCTTCCAGTTCCAGGAGGCGGGTGCGCTCCGCGGCGTGGTCTTCGGAGGCGAGGGTGTCGGTGAGGGTGGTCACTGGACGATCAAGCATGGAGACTCTCAAGGTGACGGGTGTTCAGCACGGGCGCGGGGGAGCGGGTGAACTGACCCTGGGCGGCAAGGAAGGGCAGAGCGTCGGCGAAGCTGGAAATGCGCTGGTGGGGAATGCCTTCCTCGCGGCAGAAGTCGGCGAGGCGGCCCTTGGCCAGCACATAATCGGCGCGGCGGGCGAGGCAGAAGTCGGAGCGGCCGTCGCCCACCAGCACCACCTGGCGGTCCTTGGGCACCACGGCGCATTTGCAGGTGCCGCTGCCGCAGAGGGCGCCCTCGGCGGAGAAGGCGGCGGCCCAGCGGTCCGCGCCCAGATGGATCAGGCGGTTGCAGGACAAAGGCAGATCGATGCCATTGGCATGCAGCAGGGGCACGATGGACTGGTCGAAGCCATCGGAGACGATGGCGACGCTGGCGCCCCGTAGCCAGGCGTGGGTCACGAACGGGATGAAGGCGGGATCGAGCGGCAGGGCGCGCACGGTGGCCGCGATCTGGTCCGGGGTGGCGCGCAGCAGGTCCACCTGCCGGGCGAGACAGGCGCGCGAGGTGATGCGCCCGGCCTGCCATTCCGCCTCTATGTCTTCCCAGGCCGGATCGGCAAAGCGCTCCAGCAGCAGGTCGGTGGTGTCCACCGGGCAAATGGTGCCGTCGAAATCCAGGGCGAAGTGCAGGCGCATGAAAGTCCCCAACCAACGTGGGACCTTCATCGCAAGCGCCGTGCCAACGCGAAAATGCGGCGATTACAATATGTTAGTGTGGTCGGCGTGCCCGGCGCGACCCCGGATTTCGGGGGCACCTCCAAAAAGCGGGGGGGCGCTCAATAAGCAGCGTTACCACGGTAGTTTAGCGCTCCAATGGCGGGGTGTTACCGCAGTAAGGCCAGGCATCAGACACAGCACCGCCGGTGCGGTTGCCCGGCACCGGCGGTAAAAACAGGGCGCCGGGGCGCCGGTGTCGCAGCGATCAGCTCACGGCTCGAACGGGAAGATCTTTTTCCAGTCCTTCTTCATGCTGATGACGACGAAGCCGCGCGAGCGGGCCTCGGTGAACAGGCTGGCGGGGAAGGTGCCGACGCGGGAGTCCGGCAGGCCCTGGGCCGGGCCATAGGCATATTCGCGCACGCCGTCGTCATGCAGGACGAGCATGGTGAGGCGCGAGCCGTCACCGCCGCGGGTATATTCCATCATCTGCCGGTCGCCGACCGAATTGCCGAAGGCGGCGCGGGGGCGGCGGCCGATCATCAGATGGATGCCCTCGGCCTTGCCGGCATAATTGTCATTCAGCAGCGAGCGCGGGTCGCGGATGAGGTAGGGCTTACCGTCCTTGGCATAGGTGAACTTGGTGCCGCCAGCGCTGCCGATGATCTGCTCGGGCGGGATGCCATAGACCTTCTCGGCATAGGTGCGCACGAAGTCCTGGCCGCCGCCGGTGACGATATAGGTCTTGTAGCCATTGGCGCGCAGGAAGGAGAGCACCTCCACCATGGGCTGGTAGACCAGTTCGGTGTAGGGGCGATTGAAGCGCGGGTGCTTGGCGGTGGCGAGCCACTGCTCCGCCTCGGTCTTGAACTCCTCCACCGTCATGCCCGAGGAGGTGGCGACGATCAGCTTCTCCAGCTCCTTGGGCAGCAGATCGTTGATCTTCTTGATGTCGCCGGTGAGCGCGGTGCGGTAGGGCTCGATCTCACGCAGTTCCGGGCGCTTCTCGATCAGCGCGTTGACCCGCTGGATGGCGAACATCACCTGCGGATAGATCGGTTGCTCGGTCCAGAGCGTGCCATCCTGGTCGAAGGTGGCGACCCGCTCTCCCGGAGGCACGAACTTCGGGCTGTTGGCCTCGGTGGTCTCCTTCACGAAGGTAAGGATGGCCTGCTTGGCCGGGCCGGGGTTCCAGGAGGGCAGCGGATCGCTCTGGGCGAAGGCGCCGGCGCTGACCAGAAGTTGCAGGCACAAGGCGAGAAGGAAGGGCCGGAGGCTGGCAAAGCGCGTCATGTTTCATCTCACTCGCCGAGGGCCGGATCCGCGGGCGCTGGGCCGCGGAGGCGGCGGGATCGGGCAACGTCTGGCCGAGGTGGAGGGCTTACCGATGAGGATAATCCCCGCTCCACCGCAGCTAGCACCTCCGCCAGCGTCACTCTAGCGGATTGTGCAGGTCCGTCCCACGCCAGCGGTGCGTGTACCTGTGGCATGCGGGCGCATTTGCGCGCACCACAACCGATTTCTCGCCGCCAGGCCGGAAACGCCCTATGGCGCGCCGCGCGCCACCTGCACCAGGCAGGAGTTCGGCGCGGTCGCCTGCGACAGGCGCGAGGTGGGCCGGTCCGACGTCAGTACGTTGGGATTGCCGCCGGCATCGGTCCCATCCTCCGCAGGAGCGTACCAGCCGCCGGTGGGCAGGATCACCACCCCCGGCATCAGGCCCGGAGCGTGACGCACCGCCACCTGCGTGCGGCCGCGGGCATTGAACACCTCGGCCCGGTCGCCGTCCGCCAGCCCCCGGCGGGTGGCATCGGCGGGGTGCATCAGCAGCACCTCGCGTCCTTGGAGCTTGGCGGCGAGGCTCGGGCCGGCATGGGCCAACTGGCTGTGCAATTGATGCGCGGGCTGCGGCGAGAGCAGGTGCAGGGGATAGGTGGCCGCTTGCGGAGCGCCCAGCCATTCCTCCGGCGCCAGCCAGGCCGGATGGCCGGGGCAGTCGGCATAGCCGAAGCCGGCGATGGCGCTTGAGGCGATCTCGATCCGCCTGGAGGGGGTGGAGAGCGGCGCGGCGGCGGGATCGCGCACGAAGACTTCCAGCGGCGTGGTGGGGGCGGGGGCGTCGGCGCCTTCGTCGAGGGCCGCATAGCCGCGCGCCCAAAAATCCGCGAACGGCGGCAGTTCGGGATGGCGGCGGCGATAGCCGTCATAGAGATGCGCCAGCCAGTCGCTTTCGCTGCGGCCGGCGGTGAAGGCGTCCGCCAGGCCCAGCTTGGCGGCGATGCGGGTGAGGATGGCGTGGTCGCTCATCACCTCCGGCGGCGGCGCCAGCACCTGACGGGAGGCGATCAGCCAATTGTCGCGGGACGAGGCGGCCAGATCATCGCGCTCGAACGGGAGACTGGCGGGCAGCACGATGTCGGCGTGACGGGCGGTGGCGGTCCACATGCTCTCGTGCACGATCACCGTCTCCGGCCGCCGCCACGCCGCCGCCAGCCGGTTGAGGTCCTGATGGTGATGGAACGGATTGCCGCCGGCCCAATAGACCAGGCGGATGTCCGGCAGGGTCAGGCGTTGGCCGTCAAAATCCAGCACGCCGCCGGGATCGGACAGCAGCTCGGTGATGCGGGCCACCGGGATGAAACGGTTGACCGGATTGCGCCCCTGCTCCAGCGCCGGCCCCTGGAGCTTGCGGATGGGCTGGCCCACCGAACTCACCGCCGTCAGCCCAAAGGCGAAGCCGCAGCCGGGCCGCCCGGCCTGTCCGGCCATGGCGGCGAGCGCGATGGCGGCCCAATAGGGCTGCTCGCCGAAGCGTGCCCGTTGCAGCGACCAGGACAGGTTCAGCACCGCCGGTTGCTCGGCGTAAGCGTGGGCGAGGGCGCGGATGGTCTCGGCCGGCACGGCGCAGATGGCGGCCGCCCAGGCCGCATCCTTCACCACGCCGTCGCTGCGGCCATCCAGATAGGCGGCAAAAGTGTCGTAGCCCACCGTGCAGCGAGCGAGGAAAGCGCGGTCGATGCGCCCTTCCGCCTGGAGGGTGTGGGCCATGGCCAGCAGCAGTGCCGCATCGGTGCCGGGCCGCAGGGGAATGTGGGTGATGTCGGCGCCGGGCAGGACCGGCACGTCCTCGGCCGCGGGGCTGAGCATCACGAGGCGCACGCCCGCATCCGCCACCCGTTGCAGCCAGCGCTCGGCCCGGTGCTGGCCGGTGCCGCCCGCCTCCACCTGGGCGTTGGAGAGGCGAAAGCCGCCGAAGGCGATCAGCAGCTTGGCATGGGCGGCGATCTGGTCCCAACTGGGGGCGGTGTCGGTGGCGCCCTTATAGGCGTTGCCGATCACATGCGGCAGCAGCACCGCGCCGGCGCCATAGCTGTAGGTGTTCACCGCCGCGGTGAAGCCGCCGCACAGATTGAGAAAGCGCTTGAGCTGGCTCTGGGCGTGGTGGAAGCGCCCGGCGCTGGCCCAGCCATAGGAGCCGCCGAAGATGGCGGCGTTGGAATGCGCCTCCCGCACCCGTACGATCTCGTCCGCCACCAGGGTCGCGGCCTCGTCCCAACTGACAGGCACGAACTCATCGCGCCCGCGCCCGGCGCCGCGTCCGGCCGGGGTCTCCCGTGCCGCCAGCCAGCCGCGCCGCACGCTGGGGGCGCGCACCCGCAGCGGATGGTCGGCCAGATCCAGATAGGCCGCGCCCACCGGCGAGGGCTGCGGGTCGGGCCCGAAGCCGGAGAGGCGGGGGCGGCCATCGGGGCCGTCCACCACCTCATAGGTGCCGAAATGGCTTCCGAACAGATGCATGCCCGGTCGCCTTCGCGCGCTACTGGGCCGGCTTCATGTCGAAGGCGCGCACCCAGTCGTCGGCGCGGGGCTGCCACACCACGCGCTTGGAGAAGCCATAGGTGTTGGGCTGGGCATAGAGGAACAGCACTGGGGCCTCCTCGCACATGATGGCGGTGGCGTCCTTATAGGCCGCCAGCCGCGCGGTCTTGTCGGTGGTGGAGCGCCCGGCTTCCACCGCCTTGCCGAAGGCGGCATTGTCCCAATAGGCATATTGATTGCCCGGCGCCAGCAAGGTGAGCTGGCCGTCCGCATCCAGGGTCGGCCAGCCATGGGTCAGCAGCGAAGTCTGCGCCAGGGTGCGGGACTTCAGGTATTTGTTCATATAGGCGCCGAAATCCATCTCCGTGATCTTCACATTGAGGCCGATCTCGCCCAATTGCGCCGCCACCACCTGCGCCACTTCCTGGCCCTGGAGATAGGTGGCCACCGGCACGTCCATCTCGATGGGCTGGGAGAGGTTCACGCCGGACTGCTTGAGCAACTCCTTGGCCTTCTTGGGATCATAGGCATAGGGCTTCAGCGCCGGGTTGAAGCCGAAATAGGCCGGGGTGAGGATCTCGCACTGCGAGATCGCCGCCTTGCCCTCGAAGATGGAGTCGGCGATGGCGGTCTTGTCGACCGCGTAATTCATGGCCTGGCGCACCAGCTTGTTGTCCAGCGGCGGCTTCTGGGTGTTGAACTTGATGAATACGGTGCGCGTGCTCGGCGTGGCGCCCGAGGTGGCCTTGCCGCTGGCCTGGACGCGGGCCAATTCGGACGGCGGCACGCCGGTGATCAGATCCACCTCGCCCGCGAGCAAAGCGGCGATGCGGCTCGACGGCTCGGGAATGGTGCGGAACACCACTTTGTCGAACGGCGGCTTATCGCCGAAATAGCTGGGGTTGGTGACGAGCGTGATGTGGTCGCCCGGCACGTTCTCGGTGATCTGGTAGCGCCCGCCGGCCATGGTCTCCTTGGCCGGATCATGGGTGGCGGTCCAGGCGGGGGGCAGCAGGAAGAACATGGAGAGCTGGTCGGCGAAGGCCGGGAAGGGGGCGCTGGTCTCCACTTCCAGGGTGGTGTCGTTGATGACCCGCACTTCCTTCACCAGATCGAACCAGGACTTGATGCGCGCATTCACCTTTGGATCGCGCACCCGGTCCAGGTTCCACTGCACCGCCTTGGCATCCAGCGGCTCGCCATTGGCGAACTTGGCGCCGGGCACCAGCTCGAACCGCCAGGTGGTGTCGTTGACCGCCGTCCAGCTCTTGGCCAGAGCCGGTTGCAGCTTCAAATCCGGCCCGCGCAGGATCAGCGCAGGATAGACATGGCTCAGCAGCGACAGATCCGAGGCGAACGAGCCCGACATGTGCGGGTCGAGCGTGTTGATGTTCACCGCCAAGGCGATGGTCGCGGTCTCCGCCCGCGCCAAAGCGGGCAGGGATACTGCGGCGAGAAGAGCGGTGGCGAAGGCGGCGGGCTTGAAGGCGATCATGGGGCGTCTCCGTCGGGCGGGCAGAGCATCGGGCGAAAGGCGTCGGCGTCAGGTCAAAACGAAATGGCCGGGCGAGACCTCTTGCAAGGCGGCATCCGGGCCGGGCTTCTGGGTTTCGTAATCGAAGGCGATGGGGCGCCGCAGCCGCTCAATGGCGGGCTTGGGCACCGGGATCGCCGAGAGCAGGGAGCGGGTATAAGGGTGGCGCGCATCCCGGAAGATGGCCTCAGTGGGGGCGATCTCCACGATCCGGCCGCGCAGCATCACCGCCACGCGGTGGCAGAGATAGCGCACCATGGACAGGTCATGGGCGATGAACAGATAGGCCATGCCCAGTTCCTGTTGCAGGTCCTGGAACAGGTTCACGATCTGCGCCTGGATGGAGACATCCAGAGCGGTGATGGGCTCGTCGGCCACGATCAGGCGCGGGCGCATGGCGATGGCGCGGGCGATGTTCACCCTTTGGCGCTGGCCGCCGGAGAATTCGTGCGGATAGCGGGCCATGAAGCGCGGATCGAGCCCCACCTGCTTGAACAGCGCCGCCACCTTGTCCTCCCGCTCGGCGCGGTTGGGGGCAAGATCGTGGACGATCAGCGGCTCGGCGACGAAATCGCCCACGGTCATGCGCGGGTTGAGCGCCGCATAGGGGTCTTGAAACACCACCTGCATCTCGCGGCGATAGCGCTTCATGTCCAGTTGCGGCAGGCCGGTGATGATATTGCCGTCGAAGCTCACGGCGCCGGAGGTGGGTTCCTCCAGCCGCAACACCACGCGCCCGGTGGTGCTCTTGCCGGACCCGGATTCGCCCACGAGGCCGAGGATCTCCCGCGGCATCACCTCGAATGAAATGCCGTCGATGGCCCGCACCTCGCCGGTGCGCCGGCCCAAGAGGCCGCCGCGGGTGGCGTAGGTCTTGCGCAGATCGCGCACGCCCAGCAGCGGCGTGGACAAGAGCGGTGTGCCCGAAAGCGGCGATGAGCCGGTTTGCGCGCTCATGCGGCATCTCCTGCGGCTCTAGCAGCCAAAGCCGCCGGCAGATCGTACCATGCCGCCGCCAGATGCCCCGGCACGCCGTTGGCCACCTGGCGCAGGGGCGGGGTTTCATTGAAGCAGCGCGGGGTGGCGAAGATGTTGCGCGGGGCGAAGGGATCGCCCACCTGCGGCAGCGACAGGTCCGGCGGGCTGCCGGGGATCTGGTGCAGGCGCCCGGCCTCGCGCCGCTCCTGGGTGGGCAGGGATTGCAGCAGGCCCCAGGTATAGGCGCTGCGCGGATCGTCGAACAGCGCATCCACCGGGCCGCGCTCCATCACCCGCCCGGCGTACATCACCTGCACCGTGTCGGCGAGGCCGGCCACCACGCCCATGTCATGGGTGATCCAGATGATGGTGGTGCCGAAGGCGCGCTTGAGATCGCGCATCATGTCGAGGATCTGAGCCTGGACGGTCACGTCCAGCGCTGTTGTGGCCTCATCCGCGATCAGCAGGCGCGGATTGCAGGCGACGCCGATGGCGATCATCACCCGCTGGCGCATGCCGCCGGAGAATTGATGCGGATACTGGCCGATGCGCCGCTCCGCATCGGGAATGCGTACCAGCTCCAGCAGTTCCACCGCGCGGGTGCGGGCCTGCGCCCAGCTGGTCCCCTGGTGGCGCATGAGCACTTCCACCAATTGCCGCTCCACGGTCAGCACCGGGTTGAGCGAGGTCATGGGATCCTGGAACACGAAGCCGATGCGCCCGCCGCGCAGGTCGCGCAGCTCAGGCTCGGGCATGGTGAGCAGATCGCGGCCTTCGAACAGCACCTGGCCGGACACGATGCGCCCCGGCGGCTTGGCGATGAGACCGGCCATGGCCAGCACATGCACGCTCTTGCCCGAGCCGGATTCCCCGACGATGCCGAGGGTTTCGCCGTCTTCCAGGTCGTAGGACACGTCATTGACCGCGTGGATCACCCCGGCGGGCGTATCGAACGCCACCGTGAGATTGCGGACCTGGAGCAGCGGCGCCATGGCTCAGGCGATCAGTTCGCCGCCGACGGACTGCGTGAGGAACTCGCAGCCGTCGGGGGTGATGAGGATGGTGTCGGAGAATTGCGTCGCCGCAATGCCCGGCATGCGCAGGTTCGGCTCCAAAGTGAAGAGCATCCCCGGCTCCAGCGGGATGTCGGTCTTGGCATCCAGCGAGGGATGCTCATGCGCGCCCAGGCCGATGCCATGGCCGATGCGGCCGGGGAGATACTTGCCATAGCCGCGCGCCTCCAGCCCTGCCTTGGTGGCGGCGAACAGCGCCGAGATCGGCGTGCCGGGTTTCATCAGCGGCTCAAGCTCGGCACGGATTTCCAGGATGGAGCGGACCGCGCGCAGGTTTTCTTCCGGCTGCTCGCCCACCATCACCGTGCGCTCATTTTCCGCATGGATGCCGTCGATGATGGTCCAGATGAAGATGCTGACGCATTCCCCCGCCACCGGCTTGCGCGGGGTGGGGTTGTCGCAATTCATGAACATGCGGTCGCCCGCCAGCGCCCAGGTGGCGAGGCCGTTCTGCGCCCCGCCTTCCAGCGAGCCGAAATCGCAGACTTCCTTGTCCGGATAGGTATCGGCCCAGAAGCGGTTCATGGCGGCCATG
>CALRNP020000097.1:0-19607 GCA_943369575.1 Azorhizobium sp. AG788
AGAATGGTACGGCGTCAGATTCGGAGATACAAACCCTCGGCAAGAACAAGCCGAAACGTGTGACTGCTAGTGAATTATTGACCCCTGACAGGGATTTTATCTCCAATGGCATCAATGGCGAACGCGGAGCAGCCTACGAAGCCCTCTCCAGGGTCCTTTGGGAAAACAAGGTAACGTTCACTGCAATTCTCGAACTGCTAGAACGCCAAATTGAATCAGAGCCGCTTATCTCGGTACGCACTTGCATGGTTCGTACGATCAACTCTATCGGGAGATACGAGCCCGCAAAGGCGGCGGAGCTGCTTCAGCGTCTGGCGGCAAAAGACCTGAGAATTCTTCAAGGTCATGCGGCACAACACATGCTCGGCTGGATCGCGCACCAGTATCCTGACGTCGTCGCCGGCTTTATCCCTGAGCTCTTGGTGTCAAAAGACAGGGGCCTTCACGCCTTCGGCTATTTCCTTGAGTCGTTGCTGGCACTTCTCGATGACACGCGAAACGAAGGCTTTGTTGCAGGCTTTGCTGGCAATGTTATGCGCCGTCAGATGGCGGCCTACAGGGGAGCCGGCAACGTCGGTTCGCAGTATGATGAGCGCGCGGTGGGCTGGCTTCTGCTATTGTTCGACGACAGGAGCACAAGCGTTCGCTCAGAAGCTGCGCATATTAATTGGGGTAAGGTCCTCGGTGGTCCTACTGACCGCACGGCATTTGCAAGAGCCTATATCTCCTCGGCAGCTTTCAACGATCAGTCTGGCTATCTGATGCGAGCGCTTGAGGAACGAGTCAGCCAATTTCCTGAGCTCACCTTCGAAGCCGTCGAGAAGGTACTGGAGCTGTCCGGCGACTGGACCGATGACCAACGCCGGGGCCATTCGTCAACGCTGTACCATCTCAGTCATGTGTTGGTTGAGCTCTACCGATCGATCTCGGGCAACAGCGCGCGAGAGAAGAAAATTCTCGACCTTTTCGATCTGTATCTCGCCCAGGATTCCTATGGACTAAGGGGTGAGATTGGCGCGTACGAACGACACTAGTACTGCATGCCATTTTTTGCCTTGCGCGGCGCACTACATTCTGCCAGTGGCAGTACTCCGTATATGCATGCGAGGTCTGACGGTGGCCAAACCAACGCATTGTCGCGCCTAAAGCAAGCGCGTCTGTCGCTCGTCTTCATCATCCCTCACCCGCGCCCGCATTCGCTGCGCCGTCCGCCGATGCAAGCCCGCGTGCCCGGCGGCCTCGTCGATGGACGCCCCCTCCGCCAGCGCGCGGGCCATCCTCAGGCGTGCCGCAGCGAGCGTCCCCGCCGGCCCCATAGGTACGGTGATGGTCTCGCCCCCATACATGGCGCACAGCAGATCCGCCCCCTCCCGCCCCAGCAGCGCCACCAAGCGGTGATCGTCGCCCGCTCGCTTGGGCACGGACAGCCGTCGCCCGCCATGCTCGGATGCAAACGCCAGCACCCGCGCCAGGCCCGCAGCCGGCAGCAGCGCGGACAGAAGGTGCGGCAACGGCGGCAGATCGCTCATGTCCGCCCCGCCTTCATCCGCTTGCGAATAACTGCGCCAGCGGCTCGGATCTCCGCGTCCAGGTCCAGGCCCGGCCCCAGCTCGGCATCCACAACGGGAAGCCCCAACGCCGCCATCCGCCGCCGCTGGGCCCGCCAGACCGCCGCCTTGCTCGCCTCGACGTTGCCAGTCGCCGGCCATTCCACACCGGCCTCCCGCGCCAGCCAGGCCTTCAGCGCCTCGATCACCCGGCGGGCGGCAGCGGCGTCCGAGAGGAAGCGGGTGTGCTCAAGGCCGGTCTGGCGCTCCAGGAAAGCCAGCAGCGCGGCGTCGGTGCGGTCCCGCACCACGCCCAGATGCCAGCCGGAGAGCCAGAGCGCCCGCAGCTTGGCCGCATAGGGGCCGGCCAGATCCGCCGCGCCGTGCGTCGGGGCGCTCCCGCCCTGGAGCGCCTTCAGGCGGTCGATGACGCGGATGGCCTCGGCCTTGGAGAGATCGGCACAGGAGCGCTTGCCGCCGGCCACGGCGGCGATCACATCGCGGCGGGTGTCGGTGTCGAGCCCCAGCCGGCGGGCGATGCCGTGGATGGCGCCGATTTGCTGGGCGGTGGCGGTGCTCATAAGCGGGCCTCGCGCTCGATCTCGGCCACCAGCGCCGCCCGCATGCGGGCAAGCGCGGCATCCACATCGCGCACCAGCAGCAGGCCCTGGCCGTGCAGGGCCGACAGATGCCGGCACTCCACCGCCAGCACGGTGGCGGCCGGCAGCGCCGGGCGGATGACGGGAGAAACGGGGGATGCCGCGCCCATGGCCGCCCTCACGCCGCCGAGGCCAGATCGATGGTGATGGGCTGCCATTTGGCGCGGGCATTGGCGCGCCGATAGAAGCGCACATATTCCCGCGACCCCACCACCCTTATGGCATCATCCAGCGCCGCCATGGCCCGCGGCCAGGGCTCGCGCTCGATCTTCAGGCGCCGCAGCGAGAACAAAGCCGCGCGGTTGATGCGGCCTTCCTTGTCGGTCTGGAAGGCGTGCTGCACCAGAGCGCGCACCTCGGCCGGGGCGCCGTCCGACCAGGCGGCGACGCATTCATCCACGATGGCTTTAGCCACCTGCAATTCCGGGCCGAAGGTGAGCACGTCCTGCACCTGCACCACCACCTTCAAGCAGCCGTCGAAGCTGGTGAGGGTGGTGTTGCCCTCGGCGCCGCCGCGGGTGGCCCCATAGCGCTCGGCCAGGATGCTGACGAAAGAGGCCACGTCATCGAAGGTGTGGCCGCGGAAGCGGGCGATCTGCGCGGAAAGGTCATCGGCATATTGGATGATCTTGCGCACGGTCTGGTCTTCCAGCGCATCCTGCGGTTTCACCAGATCCAGCGGCACCAGATGGCCCTGGGGATCGGTCATGTACTGATTGCCGCCGATTTCCAGGATGCCGTCGGCGGGTTGGGTCTCACTGTCCATCGGGGCTCTCCGGGGCCTGAAGGGTGACGTAGCCGAGCGCGCCCAGCGCCTCGGCCAGATGATCGCGGGGGGCGCCGGCCACCCCATCGCCCAGCGCCACCAGCAAGGTGGCGGCGGCATCCGCCGCGCGGTGCAGCGCCATGAGCTGGGCGGCCATGGTGACGATCTGGTCGGTGGAGGCGCCGATGGCGGCGCGCTCCGGCATCGGCGCGGCGATGATGTGGGCGGCCACCGCCAGCCCGTCCGCATCGGGGCAGCGCTCGGCCAGGCCCTTGGCCGCCAGGGCCTGGAGGGTGGCCAGCAGCGTGGTGAGGCGGCCGGAGAGCTGGGCGTCGGTGCGCATGCGCGCGTCCAGCTTCAAGGCCGCGCTGCGGATGGTGGTGTGGTCGCGCCCGCCCAGGGCGGTGCCGATCTGGCCATAGGTCTTGGTGGTGAGGCGGGCGGCGAGCCAGCACACCATGTGCCGTGGCTCCATCACCTCCCGCGTCCGCCGCTGGGTGCGGATGTCATGGGCGGAGACGCCGGTGGCCTCCGCCACCGCCTGGGTGATGAGCCGGATGCTGGGCTCCGGGGCCTCGAACAGGCTGGGGGCTGCGGTCATGACGCGCCTCCCGTCAGGCGGGCATGGGGGCAGCCGGCGCGGCAGGCCCGATAGAGCCGGCCGCGCACGGAAGAAGCGGCCGAGAACGGCGTCTTCTGTTCGGTAAGGCAGCGATCCATGCCGATCTCGCCCAGCACCGGGCAATCGGCGGTGGAGCCGAGGAAGGCGCCACGCACCCGCTGTTCCAGGGCGGCCATATCGCCGGGATAGCGCTTGGCCAGCGCCTGGCTGAGCATGGAGCCGGAGACGCCCAGCTGGCGGGCGGCGGCGGTCTGGGTGGTGCGGGCGCAGGCATCGGCCAGCGCCACGATCCAATCCGGCGGGGTGCCCCAGCCGGCGCGGGCGCGGGCGTGGAAATCCGTGGGAGGGCGCGGGCTCACGGGCGCACCTCCTCGGCCTCATCGGCCTCACCCATCACCGCTTTGCGGTTCTGGTCCCAGACGAATTTGGTGCGCAGGATTAGCGGCGGCAGCGGGCCGGTGTTCATGCCCGGCTTGAGGCGCAGGACCGCCGGCCGACCGGGGCCGCCCGCTTTCAGGGTGGCGAGGTAGCCGGCCCGCAGCAGGCACTTGAGATAGCTCCTGGCTGCTACCGGCTGCACGGTGACGACATCCGTGGATGCCGCATGGGCGATTTCCCGAAAGGTGAAACCGGATGAGAGGTTGCGGATCGCCGTCCACATCTGCTCCTGGCCGCTGGGGCGGCTCGGCGTCCCGTCTCGGTCAAAGCGTGGCGCCAAAAAAGGCTTGCGCAGGAGGGTAAAGAGCGGGGCGGGATAGCCGTGCGTGGGCCGTTCCCCGGCGGCTTGCGCATAAGCGCATTTCACCAGGGCGCGCACGTAGCGCCCAGCTTCGACGCGATCACAATGGGCATGGCTGGCCACATCGGTGACCGACCATGGGCCTGCCGCATCGAGCACGCGGATGGCATCCCACATGGCTTCGATCCCGCGGGGAAGAACCGCCCGGATCTCGGCGAGCATGAGTGTGGCGTGGCGCGGCATCACAGCCCCCGCGCCAGAGCGGCAATATTGCGCGGCGATGGCGGCCGGCTGTCAAAAAACTCCGTGCTACCCCAGGCGCGACGGTCCAGCGCCTTGGCGCCGCTGTTGCGGGCGATCTCCCCGGCGCGGATGAGATTGACCACGATGCGCCGCGCCCGCCCGTCCGAGCGGTTGACGATCTCGGCCAGCAGATCATCGCCAATGGCGATGCCGGGGCAGATGGAGGCGGCCAGCGAGCGGGCGTCGTCCATGTCGGTGGGCTGCGCCGCCACCCAATCCAGTACCCGATTATGCACCCGCTCCACTGCCGCCAGCTTGGCCGGCAGATGCTCCTCGCCGATGAGGATGATGGGCGCGGTGCTCTTGTCCTGCAGATCGCGCACCAGCTCGATCATGCGCTTGTCCACCAGCCGGTCGGCCTCGTCGATGATCAGCGGCCGGCCTGGATCATCGCCCAGGATGCGGATGGTGGCCTCGGCCATGTCGGCAATGGTGCCGCGAGGGCTCTGGCCCGCTTCCGCCAGGATGGACTTGAGCAGGGTCTTGCGGGTCCAGTAATCGCCCACTTCCACCCGGATGGCGCGGGTCTTGTTCTGGGCGAAGATGGACGCATAGGTCTTGCCGTAGCCGGAAGGCCCGTGAAACACCCCGAACCCCGGCGCGGTGGGATCGCGCTCGATCAATTTGGTCGCCAGCCCCATGAAGGCCGCGACATTGGTGGTGGCAACCGGCCCCTTCATCATCATTCCTGCCTGCAACATCTGTTTCCCCATGCGTGATCTGGTTCAGCCGGCTTCCACCGGCGCGTGTCTGGGCGTCAGGTCATGGCTGTCTCCAAAAGTGAGCTTGAAGCCTTTGTATTCAGGGCCTTGGGCATACCCGAGCAGCCAGGTGGTCTCCTCCGGCGGCAGGGCTTCCCCGGCCGCTAGCCGCCGTTCCAGCGCCTGCGCCCGCGTCCAGCGCTGCTTGGGCGTTTCCACCGCATGCAGCGGGCGCACCTGCCCAACCGCCGGCGCGGCGGCTTCCGCCACCAGGCGGGCCTGGAGGGCGCGGGTTTCGTCCGAGATCCGCGGCTTGGGCGCGGTGCGCGGCGCCGCTGCCAAGGCGGCCGCCTCCAGCGCCGGGGTGGTGTGGGCCTCCCGCGCCTTGGGGAAATCCACCAGCGTGCCCGCCTGCCGCGCGCTGTGGCGCAAGGCGAGATCAATGAGGCGCGGCCCCTTGGTGAGGCGCTTGGCTTCCTTGCGCACGTCGGCGGTGCGCTCGGCGAGGATGCGGGCCTGTTCGGCCTTGGCCGCGGCCACCGCCGCCTTCGGGTCGATGCCTGCCAGCTCGGGGCATACCGCCTCGCCCAAATACGTGACGCCGGCCGGATCGAACAGGAAGGCGCGGCCCATGTCGGCCTGGTCCATCCGCACCAGCACCTGCGTCTCCGGCAGGATCTGCGGCGCCAGATAATGGAAGCCATCGATGCGGATGCCGCTCTTGGTGGCGAGGCGCAGGCCATGCTGCCCGGCCACCGGGGCGAGCAGCATGTCGAGGGCGCGGTCTTCAACGGTGCGGATGGGCGCGGAGGAAGCGGCAGCGGCCTGGAACGGGGTGACGCCGCCCAGCCCTTCATGGGGCCGGTGATCGTACTTGCTGGCGATCCAGGCGTCCGCATAGCGCTGCAACTCGGCTGCGCTCAGTTCCACGCATAGCGCCTCGCGCGGATCTTCCCCGAGGCGGGCGGCAAAGCTCTTACGGGCCTCGATCACCTTCCGGTCGGCGACGCTATGGCCGATGAAGCCCGGCAGCAACCGCACGAAGCCGCGCTGGAAGGTGCCGATGGCCCGTTCCACATGGCCCTTCTGTTCCGGGCTGAAGGCCTCGGCGGTCACACGCCGGATGCCGATGGCGGCGAACAGGCGCCGGGTGGCATGGGCGACGAAATCCGCGCCGTTATCGGTCTTCACCTCCTCCGGTACGCCCCAGGCCAGGATCGCCCGCCGCATGAGCAGGGCCACGCCCTCGGCCCGCGGGGTCTTGGTGACATAAGCGATGATGCGGCGGGTGAAGATGTCGATGGCCACATAGACATTGTGCCGGCCATCCAGGCACAGCATGTCCACCGGGCTGGCATCGATCATCCAGAGCTGGTTCGGCGCCTGCACATGGGCCATGGCGCCCCGGCCGCTGAGCCGATAGCGGTTCTTGAACGCATCGGGATTGCTGAGCGCGGTCAGTTCCACCTTGTGGGTGGTTTTCCAGGCCTTCAATGCCTCTTGAAAGGTGCGCAGGGGCGGCAGCGGCACACTCTGCCCGCGCACCTCCAGCGTCGGGCCGAACTGCCCGCCCACCAGATCGCGCACATGGTCTGCCGTGAACAGCGGATTGCGGGACAGCAGCGCGAGGCAGAACACCTTCACGTCGCCGTCATTGGCGATTTCCAGCACGCCCTTGCCGCGCCGGGCGGCGCCCCGATCCACCGCCAGCCGATGGGTGGCCCCCACCGCCTTCACCGCCCGCCAGCGGGCCAGCGTGCGCGGCGTCAGCGACTTGACCGCCTCGCGCACCCACGGCGCCACCTCCACCGCCCCCGCCGCATAGGCGGCGCAGAACACCGCATCCGCCCGCTTGCGGCCGATGCCGGCGGCGCGGGCGAAATCTTCCACCGCCGCCAGAATGGCCAGCCGCCCATCCCGCTGCTCCAGCGCCGTGGCCGTGACCTGTTCCGCCTCCGGCTCGCTGGCCGCCGCCTGCGCCACTGCCAGCGGCACCTCCAGCGCCTGAAGATGCCGCGCGACGTATGCGGCGCGAGCGGCCGTGGGCAGGGCCGAAAGTGGATATTCGCGGCCACCGCCGGAGGCCTGCCGGGGGCGCGAATGCCACGCTGCTTTCTTGGCTCTCAGCGTGATGCCCTGAGCCGTGCCGGGTAGGCCGGGTAGATTGTCAGCGGCCCATTCGGCTGGCGTCTTCCAAATCTCGGTCACGACCGCCCCCCACGATAGCGGGCCTGCACCGCGGCCTTGCGGCGGGCGATCTCGGCCTCACGTTCTTCCAGGAGGTGCAGCTCGATCAGGTCCGCGTATCGTGCGGGAACAACCACATAGCCGTGCTGGGCGGGGAGCCATCCCAGGAGATCGTGATCACCCGTCGCATCAATCAGAGCGACGAAAGCGTCCAGAGGAATGCGGTTGTTGGCCTTTGCCGGGCTCGCCCACGCATCAAGGGTATCCTTGCTCACAGGCCGACCGAGGTAGGCACTCACATGCTGCGCAATGTCTTCGCGGCTGCGCTCGGACTTCTTGATGGCGGTGCTGATCAAGCGGGTGATGACCAGATCCAGCGGACCTCGCGTTTCCGTATCGCTGGGGCCGACCGCAATCCGGGGCGGCTCCCAATCGCGGAACAGGTCCAGCGTGTTGCGATCCGGCGCGCGCGCCATTTCACGCGCCTCCCTGCCGGGTGAGGCTCGCGGTCATAGGCAGACCAGCAGAACAATGGCGAGCAGGTGCGCGCCGAGGATGACGGTTGCGAGCCCCATCATGAAGTGCAGGCTTTCCGTGCGGATCTGAGCGAGCCGCCGGATCTCCCGATCCATGGGATGCAGCACGATGTCAGCGCGCGGCTTGGGCACAGACAGCCTGGGGCTCATGCCGCTGCTCCCATGTCCGCGTCGCGCATCGTGATTTGGCTGGTGGGAGCACCCGCCTCGGGGCTATCTTTGTCCGTGGACGTCGTGCCCGGATAGCGCTCAGGCCAGAGCAACGAGACATCGACGCCGAGGAAGGCAGCGAGGGCGCGTTCCCCTTTCAAGTTGCGTCGGCACAAGGCCACGCGGCAGGCGGAGGGTTCCAAGCCCGCATCGGTAGCGACACGCGTGAGTGTCGAACGCCGCCTTATCACCTCGGCTCGAATTTCGTGCCGGCCCCAACGCTTGCGCCGCATACCGTCCTCCGGAGAAGCCGGTCCTGGCAGGGAGCGGCTTTTTTCGGGTCTCGAACCGTGATCGCGATTCGTGAGGTGACAATCACGCTTTTTTGCGTGGTAAGCAACAAAAAAGCGGGCTTTCAGCCTGTGGCTTACCTGTATTTTTGCGTGTTTTGACATTCTCATTGAAATTCAATGAGTTATTCAGGATGAACCGGCTTGAAAGCGATGATGACGACGTTTCAGGTTGGCCGCCTCAGGTTGAAGAGCGCTTCAAGCTCGTAATTTCGCGGCTTGGCGGCCTGAAAAAATGCGGGGATCTGGTCGGTGTCACAGCCGAACAAATCGGGAGATGGCGGGACGGCAAGTCCAAAGCGCCATTCGGCGCTGTCGCAAAGCTGGTGGCCGCCGCGGGCCTAACCCTGGATTGGCTTGTCACCGGCGCAGATCAGGTCGAGCTTCCGCGCGCTAGTGACGATGTCCACGTCGATGACGAGCTCATGGGCCGCGTGACGGACGCGATTGCGCGGCTCTACAAGGATGAGAGGGTTGCGCTCTCGCCGGTCGATCTCGGGCGCCTGAGTGCCCGCAAATATTCCGAGATTGCCTCGGCCACGGCCGATGGTCAGGAAAGGTTGGCCATGATCAAGCTGGTGGTCACCCAACTCCGCGCCGATTTGCGAACCGCAGCAGAAGCCCCCGGCGCCGGTAAACGCTTGGCCTGAGGCTTGTGAAGAAGGCGATTATCGCAGCTGTCATCGACGCTGTAGCCGAGATCGCCGAAGCTTGGCTTGTATCTGGCTGCCGCTAAGTCATTGCAACGCAAGCAATGTTTCGCGTCGCCGACTTACGGTTGCGGCAGCGCTCAAGCTTAAAGGCTTTGCCGGCTCCCCGGAACAGCGACACTCGCCATCAGTGTGGGGATATGTTTCTGAGGTGCAGCGCGGGAGGGTGACATTCGATCTTGCGCGCCTCACCCAAAAGCGCGCCGGTGACATTTGATCCTGCGCGGCACGCCAACGAACGATCACGGGAGGCTCGGGCCGGGAGGCGTTTCACCGCAAGGCTTTCCCGCCCATTCCCGGCAAATCCCGCCTAATCCCACCACCGCCCCCAGATGACACCTGATCCTGCGTGTCACAGCTGCGATCGCCTGCCGCACGACCTTAGGGCAGAGTGGACGTCCTTGGATGCCCGGTCCGCCCCGGCGATGAAGCCTCAGGCTCCATATGGCCAGCGCAGATTACCGGCGGCCTTCGTCCCGCGGCGTCAGAACTTCAGCGAGAACTGCGCGCTGAAGGCGTTTTGGCTGGCCTGTTCGGCGATCTGGCCGGCATAATTGAACTGGATGGTGGCGAGATCCGACAGCGCATAGGCAAGGCCGGCCCCCACGATCAGCGTATCCGATGCGATGGGAACGCCCTGGACCTGAAACGGGGTCGGGCCGGACAGGAAGGCCATCCCGGCGGTGGGCACCGTATCGCCGAACGCATGCTGCCAGCCGAGCGTGACGCTCGGGGTCAATGTCCGTCCGCCCAGGCTCAGGCTGATGGCGGCGCGGGCACCCAGCGTCGAATAGAGCGTGTCCTGTCCCTGCACCTGGACCGCCAGGGCCGCCCCGCCAACGCCAGTTTCCACCGCCGCGCCGCCCGACACATTCACATAGGCGAGGCTCGCGAACGGCTCCAATTCATAGCCGGCGGCGCTGAAGCGGTAGCTGGCATCGCCGAACACCTGCGTCGTGCCTAGTGTGTAGCCGGCGCTCTGGCCCGACGAGAAGCCGGGGAAGGCGACGGTGCGCGCCATCTGGATGTCGTGCCAGCTATAGGACACCCCGCCCCGCAGCCCGAACGCGCCGGAATGGCCGCCCAGGTAAAAGCCCACATCGTAAGTGTCCATGGAGCCGGAGGCGCCGCGGCCGGAGACATCGAACAGCGTCTGGCTGAAGCCGCCGACGATGCCGGCACGCACATTCTCGGTGAGCGCCGCATCCAGGCCAGCGAGGACGCCACCGATGGAGGAGGACAAGGTCGCCGCATTGCCATTGCCGAAGGCATGGCCCCAGCCGCCATAGCCCTGCGCCCACAGTGTGGGCGTGAGGCTCGGGCTCAGTGCGGCGGTGCCCGGACCGGCCGCTTTCGCGGCCGAGGAGAGCGCGCCCACCCCCGCGCTCGCCGCCGCCTGGCGCAGCCGCGCGCCCACCGCATCGCGCAGATAGATCGTCTCCTGCTGCACCAGCGTGGTCACGGAGGGATAGGCATCGCCCGCCAGCTGGTTGAGCGCCGGCGCAACAGCGGACTTCGCCTGCGTGAACAGCGCCTCATAGACCGGGTTGCCCACGCCCAGCGCCTGCGCCGCCGCGGCCACCGCCGCTTGGTTGGGCGTCTGGGCATAATCCAGGAATCTCAGGCCGGTATAGACCAGGTTGAGATAGACGTTCTGGAGATCGTAGCTCAGTTCCGGTTGCAGGAAGGCATAGTTGGAGGTCACGCCGCCGAAGGTGCCACTCAGTGTCCCGGAGGTGCTGAGGATGGTCAGCGAACTGCGCGAGGGATAGAAGCCCGGCGTGGCCGACACCTGCACCGTCGCGCCGGAGGAGAGCGTCACGTTGCCAGTGGCGATGATCAGATCGTGGGTGCCCTGCGGCGTCACATCCACCGCATAGACCGCGCCGGCATTGAACGCGATCGGGCCGTTCACTGTGAGGGTTCCGGGCGAGTAGCCCGGCGCCACCGTCCCGCCCGTATTGACCGTCAGCCCGCCGATCTGCGCCGTGCCGCCGATGACGCCTCCGGCATTGATCGTGAAGGCGGCGTCGGTGGACGTGCCAGCGACCAGCGTCACCGCCGAATTGCTGACGCCGACCGTGCCGGTGTAGGATGAAGAGAACGACACCTGCCCGCCGCCCATGAACAGCACCGCGCCCGTTCCGGTGATGGAGCCGGTGAAGGTGTAGGCATCGGAGCGGTCGAACACCAAAGTGGCGTTATTGACCACATTGCCAATGATCGATCCGGTGGTGCCGCCATTGCCGATCTGCAGCGTGCCGGCGGAGATCAGGGTGCCGCCGGTATAAGTGCTGTTGCCGGTGAGGATCAGGGTGCCGGCGCCGCTCTTGGTCAGAGCGCCGCTGCCGGAGATCACCCCCGCATAAGTGCCGGTATCGGCCTGGTCGAACACCAGCGTTCCCGCATTGGCGATGTCGCCTTGCAGGCTGGCGGTGCTGCCCACCAGCGTGCCGGCGCTGATATTGGTGCCGCCGCTATAGCTGTTGGCGCCGCTCAGCGTGAGGGTGCCGCTGCCGGCCTTGGTGAGGGAGCCGGCGCCTGAGATCACGCCGGCATAGGTCACCGCGTCAGTGCGGTTGAACACCACAGCGCCGGCGGAGGCGACATTGCCGGTGATGGCGCCGGAGGTGCCGCCATCGCCGATCTGCAGCGTGCCGGCGCTCACCGTGGTGCCGCCGGCATAGGTGTTGGCGCCGGACAGCACCAGGGTTCCGCTGCCCGCCTTGGTGAGCGCCCCGGTGCCGGAGATGACACCGGAAAGGGTGAGCACGGCCTGCGCATCCACCTCGATGGCGGCGGCCGGGCTGGCGGCGGCGGTGCCCGCCAGCAGCACGGCGCTGTCGGAGGCGAAGCTGTCACTGGCCCGCAGCGTCGCGCCGGGATCGATGGTCAGGCCGCCGGCGCCCACCGACCGGGCGGACAGCAGCCGGAGCGTGCCGCTTTGAATACGCGTGCCGCCGGATGAGGTGTTCACCCCGGTGAGGATGAGCGTGCCCGAGCCCATCTGGGTCAGCGTGCCCGAGCCGGAGATCGCCCCATCGAAGGTGGTGCTGCTGGCTAGGTTGAACACCAGCGCCGCATTGTTCACCACATCGCCGAGGATGCGGCCGGAGGTGCCGCCATTGCCGATCTGGAGGGTGCCGCCGGAAATGGTGGTGCCGCCGCCATAGGTGTTGGCGCCGGTGAGGATGAGCGTGCCGAGATCGGTCTTCTCCAGTCCGTTTGAGCCGGTGATCACGCTTTCGATGGTGGCGACCGTGGCCGCACCGGCCGCGGTGCCGTCGCCCACCCGGATGGTGCCGCGGCCGGCGCTGTCCAGCGCGATGCTGCCGCCGGTGACCACATAGCCGCTGTCGACGAACTGCATGCCGGTGGCGGTGACCTGGCCGGCGCTGTTGTCTACCGTCACTGTTCCGGGCGTCGCCTGGAAGACGGCGAAACTGCCATTCCAGGGATAGGCGATGGTACCGGAGACATTCGACCAATTGCTCTGGCTGCCCGCGCTCCAGGTGCCCGTCCCGCCCTGGACCGCGCCGGTCGCCACGGTGTTCGCGCCGTTCCAGAACAGCATCGTCTTGTCTTCCACCTCCACCAACAGGTTGACCTGGCCGGCGACGGCGGTCTGCATCACGCCGGTGAAGCCAGTGGCGACGGTGCCCACGTCCATTCCGTTGTCGGTGAGGCTGCCGCTATAGCTCACGATCCGGTAGAGGCCGATGCCGAAGTCCGACTGGGGCTGCACGTTCAGCGTGCCGTCCAGGGTGAGATTGCCGTTGACCGTGAACACCCCGCCGCCCGTGGCCGCGCCCAACGCTACGTTCATGATCGCGCCCGCCTGCAGATCGAGGCCGCCCAGGGTCAAGGCTGCACCTTGGGTGCCCGCCAGAGTGCCGCCGCTGCGCACATGCACCGTATCCGCCACCGCGCCGGTGCCGGACAGCGTCGCCTGGTCGAACACCGTGACCGCGCCCATCAGGCTGCCGGTGACGTTCAGCACGCCGCCGGTGACATCGGTGCCGCCGCTGTAGGTGTTGACCCCGCTCAGGGTCAGGGTGCCCCCGCCGGCCTTGGTCAGGGAGCCGCTGCCGGAAATCACGTCCGAGACGGTGATGGCATCGGAGCGGTTGAACACCAGCCGGCCGGCATTGACCACCGGCCCCGCCAGCGTCCCGCGGGTGCCGCCATCGCCCACCTGGAGCGTGCCGGAGGCGTTGGTGGTGCCGCCGGTGAGGCTGGCGTCGCCGGTCAGGATCAGCGTGCCGGTGCCCACCTGCGACAGCGCGCCCGCCCCGGTGATCGCGCCACTGAGCGTCACCGCATCGCTGCGCTTGAAGGCCAGCGTCGCCCCCGCTGCCACGGTCACATCGCCGGTGAGCGATCCTGAGGTGCCGCCATTGCCGATCTGCAGTGTGCCGGCGGCGACGGAGGTGCCCCCCGTGATGCTGCTGTCGCCGGTCAGGATCAGCGTGCCGGTGCCGGCCTGCGACAGCGCGCCCGCTCCGGAGATGGCGCCAGCGAAGGTGACCGTGTCAGTGCGCTTGAAGGCAAGCCGCGCGCCCGATGCCACCGCCACGTCGCCGGTGATCGATCCTGAGGTGCCGCCATTGCCGATCTGGAGTGTGCCCTGGGTCACGGCGGTGTCGCCGCCATAGCTGTTGGCGCCGGTGAGGATCAGCGTGCCGAAATCGGTCTTCTCAAGGCCGGTGCTGCCGGTGAACTGGGAGCCGATGGCCGCCACATAAGCGGCGCCGGCGCCGGTGCCGTCGCCGACCCGGACGGAGGTGCGGCCGGAGGCGGCGGCAAGGGCGATGGTGCCGCCGGTGAGGGCATAGCCATCCACCATGAACTGCATCCCGGTGGTGGCGACGGAGCCCGCCACGCTCACCGTGCCCGGCGTGCCGGCGAACACGGCGAACTGGCTGTTCCAGGCCCGCGACTGGTTCAGCGGCGTGGTCAGCCAGTTGAAATCGGCGCTGCTGGCGGACCAGGTGCCGCTGCCGCCATGGAGGGTGCCATCCGGCGTGGTGGTGGTGCCGTTCCAATAGAGCATCTCGCCGCTAAGGACGGCGAGATTGACCTGCCCCGGCGCCTGCTGGATTTCATAGGCGTAGCGGGTGGGCGTCACCCCCAGCACCAGGCCGTTGTCGGCGGCCAGCGTGGTGTAGGTCATGAGGCGGTAGATGCCCAACGCCATCGCCCCCGCGTCGGAAACGTTCAGCACGCCATCCAGCGTCAGAGTGCCGGCGGAGAGGAGTGCTGAGCCGGCGGCCGAGCCCAGCGCCACATTCACATTGGCGTGGTCGGAGAGTGAGAGGGCGCTCATCAGTAGCCCCGTGCCGCCGGTGGTGCCGGTCTGCGCGGCCTGAAGCGTGCCGCCATTCTGCACCGTCACCGTGCCGATGATGGAGGCCGCCGCCGAGCCGTCGGTCGCCGCCCGCAAGGTGCCGCCGGACTGGACCAGGATGTCGCCGGCCAGGCTGACGCCGTTCAGCAGTTCCAGCGTGCCCGCCGCCACACTGGTGCCCGCCAGCGCGCTGTTGGCGCCGGTCAGGGTCAGCGTGCCCATGCCCTGCTGCACCAGCGCGCCGGTGCCGGTGATGGTCCCCGATGTGACATGATCGGCGCGGTCGAACACCAGGGTGCCGCTGTTGGCGATGGCACCGAGGATGGAACCGGAGAGGCCACCAGTGCCGATCTGAAGTGTACCGGCGCTGATGGTGGTGCCGCCCGTGTAGAGGTTAGCGGCCGTGAGCGTCAGCGTGCCCGCCCCGGTCAGGGTCAGCGCGCCCGAGCCGGACAGGACGCCGTCCAGCGTCAGCACGGTGCCGGTCGCGGGCGCGAAACTGGTGCCGCTGGCGAGCGTGATCGCACGGCTGGAGGCGAAGGAGCCTGTGGTGACGAGGGTGGCGTCCGACAGAGCCAGACCACCCGAGGCGGCGCCCAGATTGGCGTCGGCGTTCACTTGCAGCGTGCCGGCCGAAACCGTTGTGCCGCCCGTGTAGGTGTTGACCCCGGACAGCACCAGCGTGCCTGCGCCCGATTGGGTGAGCACGCCGGTGCCGGAGATAACGCCGCTGAGCGTCAATGTCGTGCCGCCAGACGGGACGAATACGCCGCTGTCGGTGAGGGACACGGCGCGGTCGGAGCTGAACGACGCCGTCGTCGCCAGCGTCCCGCCCGACAGAGCGAGACCGCCCGCCGCCGCACCGAGGTTGGCATCCGCCGCCACTTGCAGCGTACCGGCGGACACCGTGGTGCCGCCGGCATAGCTGTTGGTACCGCTGAGGGTCAGGGTGCCGGTGCCGGCCTGGGTCACGCTGCCGGTGCCGGAAATGGCGCCGGCGAAGCTCACCGCATCGCTGCGATTAAAGGCCAGCACCGCATTGTCCACCACATCGCCGATGATGGCGCCGGAGGTGCCGCCGGCTCCGATCTGGAGGGTGCCGGCAGAGACGGTGGTGCCGCCCGCATAGGTGTTGGCAGCAGAGAGGATGAGCGTGCCCGCGCCCGATTGGGTGAGGGCGCCGCTGCCGGACAGGATCCCGCCCAGCGTCAGGGTGGTGGCACCGGCGGGCGCGATCGCGCTGTTGCCGGTGAGGGTGATGGCGCGGCTGGTGCTGAACGAGGCCGTGGTCGCCAGCGTGCCGCCGGACACGGCTACGCCGCCGCTGCCGGCACCGAGATTGGCATCCGCGGCCACCTGGAGCGTGCCGGCGGCAATGGTGGTGCCGCCGCTATAGCTGTTGCTGCCGCTGAGGCTCAGCGTGCCCGCGCCGGCCTGGGTCAGGGTGCCGCTGCCGGAGATGGTGCCGGCGAAGGTGACCGCATCGGCGCGATTGAACACCAGTGCGCCATTGTTCCCCACGTCGCCGACGATGGCGCCGGAGGTGCCGCCATTGCCGATGCGCAACGTGCCGGCACTGATGGTGGTGCCGCCCGTATAGAGATTGGTGGCCGTCAGCGTCAGCGTGCCGGCGCCGGTGAGGGTCAGGGAGCCCGTGCCGGAGACGACACCGTCCAACGTCAGCTCGGTGCCGGCCGCCGGGGCGAAGCGGGTGCTGCCGGTGAGCGTCACCGCCCGGCTGGAAGCAAAGGAGGCCGGTGTGGCGAAGGTCGCATCGGACAGCGCCAGACCGCCGGAGGCGGCACCGAGATTGGTGTCCGCACTCACTTGCAGCGTGCCGGCGGCAACGTTTGTGCCGCCGCTGTAGGTGTTGACGCCGGACAGCACCAGCGTGCCCGCGCCCGTCTGGCTGAGCGCGCCGCTGCCGGAAATCACGCCCCCCAGGGTCAGCGTCGTGCCGCTGGACGGGACGAATGCACTGTTGCCGGCGAGCGTCACCGCGCGGGTCGTGCTGAACGACGCCGTGGTCGCCAGCGTGCCGCCCGAGAGCGCCAGCGCGCCTGCTGCTGCGCCCAGATTGGCATCCGCCGCCACTTGCAGCGTGCCGGCGGAAACCGTCGTGCCGCCGGCATAGAGGTTGGCGCCGCTGAGGATCAAGGTGCCGGTGCCGGTCTTGGCCAGGCCGACGCTGCCCGCGAGGGTGGTGGCCACAGTCGCTGTGCCGCTGTCCACCTGGAGATAAGGCCCGCCGCCGCCCGCCTGCAGGGACAGCGTCAGCGTGCCGGTGCCGCCCAGCACATAGCCGGAGGTGGCGAATTGCAGTCCGCTGGCGCTCACCGCGCCGCTGACATCCACCGTCCCGGCGGTGGCCGTGAAGATGGCGAGGCCGCCGCCGATCCAGGCCTCGGCCATGGTGCCGTTGACATTGGCCCAGTTGGCGCTGGCGCCGTTCCAGGTGCCCGAGCCGCCCGAGATGCTGCCGCTGCCGCCGGTGCCGCCGCCGTTCCACCATTGGGTCGAGACCCCGTCGGTGAAGGCGATCAGATTGACCTGCCCGGCCACCGCCGTCTGGATAACGCTGGAGGCCAGCAGGGCGGGCGCGCCGGTCAGCGTCAGCCCGCTGCTGGTCACCACCAGGGCGCCATTATAGTCGATCAGGCGGTAGCTGCCGGCCTGGAAGGCGCCGCCGCCATTCACCGTCACCTGTCCGCCCGCCAACGTGAGATCGCTGGCGACCGAGATCCGGTCATTCAGCGCCGCGCCCGTGGCATTGGGCTGACCAAGGTCAAAGGCGAGCGTCGCGCCCGCCCCCACCGACAGCGCGCCGCCGATGCTCAGCGTGCCCGGAGTGCCGGCGAGGCCGGGCGCGAGCGTCGCGCCGCTCGCCAGCGTCACCGCGCCGCCGATGGCGCCGCTGCCGCCCAGCGTCGCCCCACCCGCCACCGACACCGCGCCCGCGAGCGTGCCGCTGACCTGCAACGTGCCCGCCGCCACGCTGGTGCCGCCACTATGGCTGGTGGTGCCGCTGAGGGTCAGCGTGCCGGTGCCCGCCTGGGTCAGGGTGCCGGTGCCGGACATGGCGCCGGCGAAGGTGAAAGCATCGGCGCGGTTGAAGACGAGGGCGCCATTGTTCCCCACATCGCCGGCAATGGCGCCGGAGGTGCCGCCATTGCCGATGCGCAAGGTGCCGGCGCTGATGGTGGTGCCGCCGGCGTAAGTGTTGGCGGCGGTGAGCGTCAGCGTGCCGGCGCCGGTGAGTGTCAGTGCGCCGGTGCCGGAGAGGGTGCCATCCAGCGTCAGTTCGGTGCCGGTCGCGGGCGCGAAACTGGTGCTGCCGGTGAGGGTCACCGCCCGGCTGGAGGCGAAGGAGGCCGTGATGGCGAGGGTCGCCCCTGAAAGCGCCAGGCCGCCGGATGCCGCGCCCAGATTGGCGTCCGCGCTCACCTGCAGCGTGCCGGCGGAAACGCTTGTGCCGCCGCTGTAGGTGTTGACGCCGGACAGCGCCAGCGTGCCCGTGCCCGCCTGGATCAGCGCGCCGCTGCCGGAGATGCCGCCGCCAAGCGTCAGCGTCGTGCCGCTGGCCGGGACGAACGCGCTGCTGCCGGTGAGCGTCACCGCGCGCGTGGAACTGAACGACGCCGTCGTCGCCAGCGTGCCGCCCGAGAGCGCCAGCCCCCCGGAGGCGGCGCCGAGATTGGCATCCGCAGCCACTTGCAACGTGCCAGCCGACACCGTCGTGCCGCCTACGTAACTGTTGGTGCCGCTAAGGGTCAGCGTGCCGGTGCCGGCCTGGATCACGCTGCCGGTGCCGGAGATGGTGCCGGCGAAGGTCACCGCGTCGCTGCGGTTGAACGTCAGCACGCCGTTGTCGGACACATCCCCGCTCAGGCTGCCCCTGGTGCCGCCGGCGCCAATCTGGAGGGTACCGGCGGAGATGGTGGTGGTGGCGAGGCTGTTGCTGCCGGTAAGGGTGAGGGTGCCGGCGCCGCGCTGGGTCAGGTTGCCGCCGGCGCCGCTGATGGCGGCCCCGTAGGTGATGGCGTCGGAGCGATTAAACTGGACACTGCCGCTGCCGATGATGATGTCGCCGGCAATGCGGCCGGCGGTGGCGCCGTCGCCGATCACCAGCGTGGTGGCGTTGGTCACGGTGGTGGTGCCGCTATGGCTGTTGTCGCCGGTCAGCGTCAGCGTGCCGGCGCTGGTGAGCGTCAGCACAACATCACCCGCACCCGAAATCGCATTGGCCAAGGTGAAAGCGGCATCCGAGCGGCTGACCGCGAACTGCGCGCCGCCGGCGACGCTGATGGCCCCGGCAACGCTGCCGCTGGTGCCGCCATCGCCCAATTGCAGCGTGCCGGCCGCGATGGTCGTGCCGCCACTATAGCTGTTGGCGCCGGAGAGGATGAGGGTACCCGATCCGCTCTTGGACAGGCCCCCGGCGCCGGAGATGAGGCCGCTCTGGGTCAAAGTGGTGGCGGTGGCGGTGGCGAAGGTGCCGCTACCGGGCAAGGCGATGGCGCGGTCGGAGATGAAGCTGGCGCTGGTGGCCCAGGTGCCGCCGGAGAAGGTCAGGGCGCCGGAAGATGCCCCCAGATTGCTGTTGGTCGACACCTGAAGCGTGCCGGACGACAGAACCGTGCCGCCGGCATAGCTGTTGGTGCCGGAGAGAACCACGGTGCCGGCGCCAGCGACGGTGAGCGAGCCGGCGCCAGAGATCGCGCCATCCAGCGTCAGCGTGGTGGCGCTGGCGGCGGCGAGCGTGCTGCTGCCGGTCAGCGTTAACGCCCGGCTGGAGGTGAAGGTGGCGCTGCTGCCCAAGGTGCCGCCCGCCAGCGCCAGTCCACCGGCGGCAGCACCGAGAGCGGCATCCGCCGCCACCTGCACCGTGCCGGCCGACACGGTGGTGCCGCCCGCATAGGTGTTGGTGCCGGAGAGCACCAGCGTGCCCGCGCCCACCTGGGTCAGCGCGCCGGTGCCGGAAATCGCGCCG
>CALRNP020000098.1:0-19377 GCA_943369575.1 Azorhizobium sp. AG788
ACCGAGCTGCTCAATGCGCTTGTCATCGTCGAGCGCGGCTGGAGCACGCCGCAGGACATGATCGGCTCCTGGGCCGGCGCCATGGGCCACACCCAATGGATGCCCGAGGTCTGGCTCAACATGGGCGTGGATTATGACGGCAACGGCCGCATCTCGCCCTTCGGCAAGCCGGACGACGCTCTGGCCGGCACCGCCAATTATCTGGTGAAGCGCGGCCGCTACCGGCGCGGCGAGCCCTGGGGCTTCGAGGCCCGGCTGCCGCCCGGCTTCAACACTGCGCTGGCGGACAACAAGACTTGGCGGCCGATCTCCGCCTGGGGTGGTCTTGGCGCCAGCACGCTCGATGGCAAGTCGCTCTCCGCCTATGACGAGCAGGCGCGGCTGTGGCTGCCGGGCGGCCCCGGCGGGCCGGCCTTGCTGCTGCTGCACAATTTCTACGCGGTACGCTCCTATAATCCCTCGTCCAACTATGCCCTGGCGGTGTGCTATCTGGGGGACCGGGTGATGGGCGAGGGGCCGTTCCAGACCCCTTGGCCGGGCGGCGAGCGGGCCATGACCCTGGCCGAGCTTCAGGAAATTCAGCAGCGGCTGACGCGCCTGGGCTTCAACACCGGCGGCACCGATGGGCGAGTCGGCGCCGACACCATGCGCGCGGTGCAGGCGTTCCAGACCAAGGCCGGCCTGACACCGGCCGACGGCTATCCGGGACTTGCGGTGCTCACCGCCTTGCGTGGCCGCTGACGGCAGGCGGGGCAGGGGCTGGCTGCGGATTGACAGAAAAGCGGCCGACGACTATTAGCCACCTTCCTCGCAGGCTGGTTTTCCGGCCCGCGCGGCGTTTCACGCACCCGTGGACCCGAAGGCAGCGCGCCTGAGGGACCTGTCAGCGGTCCACCACCCTTCGGGGCCGGGCCGCAGAGGAGGGGCGCGAGATCCAACCTAAAGCAAGATCGACAAGGATCAGCGTTCAATGAGCAAGCGCATTTCGGCGAAGCATAAAATCGATCGCCGCATGGGCGAGAACATCTGGGGTCGTTCCAAGAGCCCGGTGAATCGTCGTGAGTACGGCCCCGGCCAGCATGGCCAGCGCCGCAAGGGCAAGCTTTCGGACTTCGGCGTGCAGCTGCGCGCCAAGCAGAAGCTGAAGGGCTACTACGGCTCCATCGGCGAGAAGCAGTTCCACGCCGTTTATGTGGAAGCCTCGCGCCTGAAGGGCGACACCGGCGCCAACCTGATCGGCCTCCTGGAGCGTCGTCTGGCAGCTGTGGTGTATCGCGCCAAGTTCGTCCCCACCATCTTCGCCGCCCGCCAGTTTGTGAGCCACGGCCACATCAAGGTGAACGGCCGCCGCGTCAACATCCCGTCCTACCTGGTGAAGGTCGGCGACGTGATCGAGCTGCGCGAGTCGTCCAAGCAGCTGGCCATCGTGATCGAAGCCGCGCAGCTCGCCGAGCGCGACGTGCCCGATTACCTGGAAGTGGATCACAGCCGTTTCACCTGCAAGTTCAACCGCATCCCGGAACTGAATGAAGTTCCGTATCCGGTGCAGATGGAACCCAATCTGGTGGTCGAGTTCTACTCGCGCTGATTGCCGGTTCCCTGGCAGACGTTCAAGGCCGCCCTTCGGGGCGGCCTTTTTCGTTTGGGCTGCCCGTCGCCCTGTGGAGAGTTGCAAACGAAAACGCCCGCCAGAGACTGGCGGGCGTTTGCAGATGCGTTTGCAGATTCTGCGCTGGAGAGAGACCGGCTCACCACAAGCTGGGAGGGGCGCCGCCAGAGATCGGGCCGGGGGCCGGGGGCGGGCCGTAATAGCGGGGCGGGGCCGGGTAGTAGAGAACGGGCGGCGGCGCGGCATAGACCAGCGGCGCACGGGGCGGGGCAATGATGATGGCGGGCGCCACCGGCACCGGCGGCGGTGCCTGGACAACGGCCACCGGCACCAGGTCCAGATAGCTCACCGCCACATAAGCCTGTCCCGGCCAGCCGATCTGGCACCAGGGGCCGTTGCAACTGAGCACCTGGATCGAGGAGCCGCCGGGCAGTTGCCCGACCACGGGCGCGGAGGGGCTCGGCCCACCGCGAACATTGACGTTGCGCCGAACCACGGCGGGGCCGGCGATGTCGGCCGCGGCCGCCGGAGCGGCGGTTTCCGCGACGATCACCACGGTGACCGCCGCCATCGTGACCGCCCCCATCGTGACCACCGAGGTCGTGGCGACCGACGCCAGAACCGTCGCGGCAGATGCCGCCCGCCACCATGTCTTCATCACATCGCTCCGCGTGGCCGTGCCGAATCCGGCGCCGGCTGTCTCTTGGGCCTCAAGAGCCGCAAGTGGCGCACAGGAATGCTGCGCGAAGCTTGCGTCGGCGTGTCCTCAGGAACTCGAGGTCACTTCCGCGAGGGCGGCGGTCAGAAACTCGGCCATGTTGCGGCGAATCTGGTGATCCGACACCTCGATGCCCTTGGCGTCGAAATCGCCGCGGACCTTGCGGAACACGTCTTCCTCACCCTGTTCGGCGAGATCGGCGACGATGACTTCCTTGGCGTAGGCTTCCGCTTCCTCTCCCGAGAGGCCGAGCTTTTCCGCCGCCCACAGACCCAGCGCCTTGTTACGGCGGGCCAAAGCACGGAAGCGAATCTGCTCGTCGTGCGCGAAGCGCGCTTCGAAGCCGTCCTCCCGCTTGTCGAACGTGGTCATGACAGCCCTCATATTGACGTTTTCGTGACGGAGATTATGCGCAATCGGAAACGCTTACGGACGCCTCAGACGCGCCTCTTGAATATAGGTGTGGTTCCGCTAGATCAACGGCAGCGTTGCCGCCCCTCCCGAATGCGCATCCCTGTCCCGCGACGGGGCGCGTTGTATCCCGGCCGGTGATCGGCTAGTGTCTCCTTGGGCGCTGCATGCACTGCGACGCAGTGAAAGAAGCGCCCCGCCGAGGAGCGTCACCCGAGCGGAGCCTTGGCAAAGACATGGATTTCCCCAACTCACGGTACACCCCCATGAGCCGTCGCCGACGCATTTACGAAGGCAAGGCGAAGGTCCTTTATGAAGGTCCTGAGCCTGGTACCCTCATCCAGCACTTCAAGGATGATGCCACCGCCTTCAACAACAAGAAGCACGATGTCATCGACGGCAAGGGCGTGCTGAACAACCGGATCTCGGAATACATCTTCTCGCGCCTGAACGAGATCGGTGTTCCGACCCACTTCATCCGCCGCCTGAACATGCGTGAGCAACTCATCCGCGAAGTGGAAATCATTCCGCTCGAGGTGGTGATCCGCAATGTGGCCGCCGGTTCGCTGTCCACCCGCCTCGGCATCGAGGAAGGAACGGCGCTGCCGCGTTCGATCATCGAATTCTATTACAAGAACGATGCTCTGAACGATCCCTTGGTCTCCGAAGAACACGTCACCGCCTTCGGCTGGGCGACGACTCAGGAGATCGACGACATCATCGCGCTGGCGATTCGCGTGAACGATTTCCTCACCGGCCTGTTCCTCGGCGTCGGTATCCGCCTGGTCGACTTCAAGATGGAGTGCGGCCGGCTGTGGGAAAACGACATGATGCGCATCGTCGTCGCCGACGAGATCAGCCCCGATTCCTGCCGTCTGTGGGACGTGAAGTCCAACGACAAGATGGATAAGGATCGCTTCCGCCGTGACCTCGGCGGGCTGGTCGAGGCCTACTCCGAAGTGGCGCGCCGCCTGGGCATCCTGGGCGAGAACGAGCCGAATCAGAGCAAGGGCCCGTCCCTGGTCAAGTGATCCGGCTTGAGCCGGATTGAGGCAAATGCTAGGTGCGGGGGCCGTGAGGCCCCCGCTTTCCGTTGTGAGCCCGGTTTTCTGTGAACTTCGGTTTTCGTTTGAACCAAGGTCTTCTGCCGTCCGTCCTGTACAAGCGGTCGCCGGCAGGCGGCGTGTCCTAATGAACCAGGCGTCCATGCCCGTGCCCTGCGGCCGGCGCATCGCCGTTGCGAGTGAGTGTCCATGAAAGCGCGCGTCATCGTCACGCTGAAGTCCGCCGTTCTCGATCCCCAGGGCAAGGCCATCGAGGGCGCGCTGCGCTCGCTCGGCGTGTCCGGCGTGCAGAGCGTGCGCCAGGGCAAGGTTTTCGACGTGGAACTGGCCGGCAATGACCGCGCCGCCGCCGAAGGCGCCCTGAAAGATGCCTGCGACAAGCTGCTGGCCAACACCGTCATCGAGACCTACCGAGTCGAGTTCGCGGACTGAGCCGCGACCCGACGCAACCGCGTTCCATTCCCATGGCCGCACCGAGGCGCGCATGGTACGCACGGACGATGGACTGACAGGGGACCGAAAGGCGAGGCCGGACATGGCCGGGCATGCGTTGTCGCCGCCCGCGCGGTGCATTCCAGCCTTGCACGGGCGCCCCTGGTGGCCCCATCGGGTCTGTGGCATTCAACCGTCCTCTGCAACCGTCGTCTGCAACCATCGCCGGCCATCCACACCGGGCCTGCCGCGTTCCCGAACCGGCGCATCGGTGCCTAGCTCGTTTCTTCGGTCACGTTTCCTCCTGAACGCAGGCGCGGCCAGGACCCAGATGGTCCTGCTGCCGCACCCCGCGCGGATACACGCTGAGAGCCCATGAAAGCAGCCGTCCTCCTCTTCCCCGGCTCCAATCGCGAAGGCGACATCGCCCGCGCCCTGCGCCTCGTCACCGGCCAGCCCGCCAATGTGGTCTGGCATGGCGAGAGCGAACTCCCGGCCGGCACCGATCTGGTGGTCCTGCCGGGCGGCTTCTCCTATGGCGACTATCTGCGCTGCGGCGCCATCGCCGCCCGCGCCAACATCATGGATGCGGTGCGCGCCCATGCAGCGCGCGGTGGCCTGGTGCTGGGCGTGTGCAACGGCTTCCAGATCCTGTGCGAGGCCGGGCTGCTGCCGGGCGTGCTGGTGCGCAACGCCAAGCTGCGCTTCGTCTGCCGCGAAGTGTTCATGCGGGTGGAGCGGGCCGACACCGCCTTCACCAAGGCCTATCGCAAGGGTGAGCTGATCCGGGTGCCGGTCGCCCATGGCGAGGGCAATTATACGGCGGATGCCGCCACCATCGCCGCGCTGGAAGGCGAGGGCCGGGTGGCGTTCCGCTATGCCCGCGCCAATGGCGAGATCGACGAGACCGATGGCCCGAATGGCGCCATCAACGGCATCGCCGGCATCTATTCCGAGAAGCTCAACGTGCTCGGCATGATGCCGCATCCGGAAAACTATGTGGACGCGCAGGTGGGGCCCACCGACGGCCGTGGCCTGTTCGAGAGCATCGCCGGCGCACTGAAGGCCGCCTGAGGGGCCGGCGCGACGCCGCGCCCGCCACCTGCGACCCCTGACAGATTTGGATCGGACGGACGTGAACGTGATCCCCAACACCCCAACCATCACCCCGGAACTGGTGGCCGAGCACGGCCTGAAGCCGGAAGAGTACCAGCGCTTCCTGGAGCTGATCGGGCGTGAGCCGACGATCACGGAACTGGGCATCGTTTCCGCCATGTGGAACGAGCACTGCTCCTACAAATCCTCCAAGGTGTGGCTGCGCACCTTGCCCACCAGCGGTCCGCGGGTGATCCAGGGCCCCGGCGAGAATGCCGGCGTGGTGGATATCGGCGACGGCCTCGCCGTGGTGTTCAAGATGGAGAGCCACAACCACCCCTCGTTCATCGAGCCCTATCAGGGCGCGGGCACCGGGGTCGGCGGCATCCTGCGCGACGTCTTCACCATGGGCGCGCGTCCCATCGCGGCGCTGAACGCGCTGCGCTTCGGCGACCCCCATCATCCGCGCACCCGCCGCCTGTTGGCGGGCGTGGTGGCCGGCATCGGCGGCTATGGCAATTCGTTCGGCGTGCCCACCGTGGGCGGCGCTATCGGCTTCCATGAGCGCTACAACGGCAACATCCTCGTCAACGCCATGGCGGTGGGCATCGCCAAGACCGACGAGATCTTCTATGCGGCCGCCGCCGGCGTCGGCCGCTCCATCGTCTATCTCGGCTCCAAGACCGGCCGCGACGGCATCCACGGCGCCACCATGGCCTCGGCCGAATTCGGCGCCGATGCGGAAGAAAAGCGCCCGACCGTGCAGGTGGGCGATCCCTTCGCCGAAAAGCTGCTGCTGGAAGCCTGCCTGGAGATCATGCAGGCCGGCTGCGTCGTCGCCATCCAGGACATGGGCGCCGCGGGCCTGACCTGCTCGGCGGTGGAAATGGGCGCCAAGGGCGACCTCGGCGTCGAATTGGACCTCAACGCCGTGCCGTGCCGCGAAACCGGCATGACCGCCTATGAGATGATGCTGTCCGAGAGCCAGGAGCGCATGCTCATGGTGATCGCAGACGGCAAGGAAGAGCAGGCGGAAGCCATTTTCCGCAAGTGGGGCCTGGACTTCGCCATCATCGGCAAGACCACCGACACGCTGCGCTTCGTCGTCAAGCACGATGGCGAGGTCATGGTCGACCTGCCCATCAAGGAATTGGGCGACGAGGCCCCGGAATATTATCGCCCGTTCGTGGAGACCCCGGCCCGCCCGGTGCTCGGCTTTGCCGACGTCAACCACGCTTTGTCCGTGGGTGATGCGCTTGAGCGGCTGATTGCTTCCCCGGACCTGTGCTCCAAGCGCTGGGTGTGGGAGCAGTATGACCATCTGATCCTGGGCAACACCGTGCAGCGTCCCGGCGGCGATGCCGCCGTGGTGCGGGTGGGCGACGGCCCCAAGGCTTTGGCGCTGACCACCGACGTCACCCCGCGCTATTGCGAGGCCGACCCCTTCGAGGGCGGCAAGCAGGCGGTGGCGGAAGCCTGGCGCAATTTGACCGCCGTGGGTGCTACGCCCATCGCCGTCACCGACAATCTCAACTTCGGCAATCCCGAGAAGCCCGATATCATGGGCCAGTTGGTGGGTTGCGTGAAGGGCATTGGCGCCGCCTGCGAGGCGCTGGACTTCCCGGTCGTGTCCGGAAACGTCAGCCTCTACAACGAGACCAGCGGCCAGGGCATCCTGCCGACCCCCACCATTGGCGGCGTCGGCCTGATCGACGACCTGGAAACGGCCATGACTCTGGCGTTCAAGGCCGCCGGCGAAGGCATCTTCGTCATCGGCAAGACCGAGGGCTGGCTGGGATCGTCCGCTTATCTCGCCGAGATCTGCGACCGCGAGGAGGGCGCCCCGCCGCCGGTGGATCTGGTGGCGGAAAAGCGCAACGGCGATTTCGTGCGCGGGCTGATCCAGGACGGCTTCGTCACCGCCGCCCATGACGTCTCCGACGGCGGCCTGCTGGTGGCTATCGCCGAAATGGCCATGGCCGGGCGCATCGGCGCCTCGGTGGATGGTGTGCCGGCGGGCATGCCGGCCCATGCCTTCTGGTTCGGCGAGGACCAGGCCCGCTACGTGGTCACCATCCCCGGTGGTCAGGCAGCGGAGATGGTGCGCCGGGCGGAAGCCGCCGGCGTTCCGGTGACCAAGCTGGGCAAGACCGGCGGCGACCGCCTGGTGCTGTCCGGTGAGCGTCCGATCGTGGTGGAGGCCCTGCGCGACCGTCACGACAGCTGGCTGCCCATCTATATGGGCGCCAACTGATTTCCCGTCCTCTCCAGCAAAGGCACATCCCATGGCCATGGATGCCGGCGAAATCGAACGCCTAATCAAGACCTCCTTCCCCGACGCGGTGGTGGACATCACCGACCTCGCCGGCGACGGCGACCATTATGCGGCGACCGTTGTCTCGGAGGCCTTCCGGGGCAAGAGCCGGGTGCAGCAGCACCAGATGGTCTATGCCGCCCTCCAGGGCAACATGGGCGGCGTGCTGCACGCTCTGGCTCTCAAGACCTCCGCCCCGGCCACAGCCTGAAGCTCCTGCTACCTCTCCCATCGCCCGCGCAGATGATCTAGACTGCGCGGGATCTTGGCAGGAGGCGGGATATGGCGCGGAGCAGCGGCGAGCTGGCGGACAACGCTCCCCCGATCCCTGATCGCGAGCCCCGGCTGGGGCTGGCGCGCGAGTCCATCTGGCATCAGCCGCGCGCGTGGCTCATCGGCTTTGCGACGTGCGTCGTGCTGGTGACCCTGAGCGTCACCTTCGTGGACCGGCCGGTGGCGCTGTTCTCCCACGCGGCCATTGGGCGCCATGCCATCTTCTTCGACATGCAGGCGCCGCCCAACATCCTGGCCCCGCTGGCGGGCGTCCTGGTGGTGATTCTGGGACTAAGCCAGATGTTCGGGCGCACGCCCCGGCGGGCCGAGCGGGTGGCGCTGACGGCCTCGGTGGCGCTGATTGTCGCGGTGGCACTGAAGGATCAGCTGAAATACATCTTCAGCCGCGCGTGGCCGGAAACCTTCATCCACAACAATCCTTCGCTGATCGGCGATGGCACCTACGGCTTCTTCTGGTTCCATGGCGGGCCGGAGTTCGCCTCCTTCCCGTCCGGGCACACCACGGTGGCCGCAGCGGTCGCCACCGTAGTCGGCGCCGCCTATCCGCGCCTGCAGCCGCTGTGCTGGCTGCTGATGGCGAGCGTCGCGATCGGCCTGATTGGCATGGACTATCATTTCGTCGGCGACATCATCGCCGGTGGCTTCCTGGGCGGGGCGGTGGGGCTGTGCGCCACGGCGCTCGCCGGCACCGCCAGCGCGCGCCGGCGCTGAGGCCAGCAAAGAGGTCACCGGCCCCGCACACCCCGCACCTTGCGCTTTTGCCTTTCAAGCCCGATCTTCCATGCGGGAACCGGCGCGCCGCCGGGCGCTATTTCGGACGAGAGACCATGAGCATCCATGAATTCATCGACCGCGAGGTCAAGGGCAACGACGTGGTGGTGTTCATGAAGGGCACCCCGCAATTCCCGCAGTGCGGCTTTTCGGGCCAGGTGGTGCAGATCCTCGACCATATGGGCGTGGCCTATAAGGGCATCAACGTCCTGGAGTCCGACGAGCTGCGCACCGGCATCAAGGCCTATGCCAACTGGCCGACCATTCCGCAGATCTATGTGAAGGGCGAGTTCCTCGGCGGCTGCGACATCGTCCGCGAGATGTTCCAGGCTGGCGAACTGGTGCCGCTGTTCGAGGAAAAGGGCATCCCCCTGCACGACCGCGCCATCGGCTGAGGCCGGCGCCGGTTCTGGCCGCATTGGCCGGCAGAAACAAAAATGCCCGGGCTGGACCCGGGCATTTTCATGTTTGGCACTGGGAAGCGGATCAGGCCCGCCCGAACACCCGGCGGAAGATGGTGTCGGCATGCTTGAAGTGATAGCCGAGGTCGAACTTCTCGTTGATGTCGTCCTCGGAGAGGAACTTGCGCACCTCTTCGTCGGCCAGCAGGAAGGCGCGGAAATCGCCCTCGCCACGCCACACCCGCATGGCGTTGCGCTGCACCAGCCGATAGCTGTCCTCGCGGCTGGCGCCCTTCTGGGTCAGGGCAAGCAGCACCCGCTGGGAATGGATCAGCCCGCCGAGCTTATCCATGTTCTTCTGCATGTTGTCGGTGTGGATCACCAATTTGTCGATCACGCCGGCCATGCGCATCAGCGCGAAGTCGAGGGTCACGGTGGCATCCGGGCCGATCATGCGCTCGACGGAGGAGTGGGAGATGTCCCGCTCGTGCCACAGGGCGACATTTTCCAGCGCCGGGGTCACATAGCCGCGCACCATGCGGGCGAGGCCGGTGATGTTCTCGGTGAGCACCGGATTGCGCTTGTGCGGCATGGCCGAGGAGCCCTTCTGGGCTTCGGAGAAATACTCCTCCGCTTCCAGCACCTCGGTGCGCTGCAGATGGCGGATCTCGGTGGCGAGACGCTCCATGGAGGAGGCCACCACGCCCAGCGTGGCGAAATACATGGCGTGGCGATCGCGCGGGATCACCTGGGTGGAGACGGGCTCCACCGTCAGGCCCATCTTCTCGGCCACATATTCCTCAACCCGTGGGTCGATATGAGCAAACGTGCCCACGGCGCCGGAAATGGCGCAGGTGGCGACTTCGGCGCGGGCGTCCACCAGACGGGCGCGGTTGCGCTGGAATTCGGCATAGGCAATCGCCAGCTTGATGCCGAAGGTGGTGGGCTCCGCATGGATGCCGTGGGAGCGGCCGACGGTGGGGGTCAGCTTATGCTCGAACGCCCGGCGCTCCAGCACCGCCAGCAGATGGTCCACGTCGGCGATCAGCAGATCCACCGCGCGGGTCATCTGCACCGCGAGGCAGGTGTCCAGCACGTCGGAGGAGGTCATGCCCTGGTGGACGAAGCGCGCCTCGGGGCCGACGATCTCGGACAGATGGGTCAGGAAGGCGATGACGTCATGCTTCACTTCGCGCTCAATGGCGTCGATGCGGTCGACGTCGAAGGTCGCGGCGCTGCCCTTTTCCCAAATCTTGTCGGCGGCGTCCTGGGGCACGATGCCCAGTTCGGCCATGGCCGTGGCCGCGTGGGCCTCGATTTCGAACCAGATGCGGAAACGGGTCTCGGGGGACCAGATGGCGGCCATCTCGGGCCGGCTGTAGCGGGGGATCATCGCTTGGCTCGCGCGCCTCTTGTTAAAGCCAGCGCTCTAACAGATCGGCGGGCGGCGGGATAGGCCCGGCGTTAGGGCGGCGCGGCCGGGGCGCGGGCCGCCGCGCGGCGATGGATCAGATTGGCCAGCGGGCGCATCAGATAGGGCAGCATATAGATGGGAAACTGCGCCAGCCCCACATAGAGCCAGGAACTGTCCGGGATCACCCCGCCGGCGGCGGCGATCAGCACCATCATGTTGCGATGGCCGGCAGCAAAGCCCAGCATCAGCCCCTGGCCCTCGCCAGCGAACGGGCGGAACACCAGCGCGGTCAGCGCCAGCGCCCCCAGCGACACCGAGAAGGCGAGGGCGCCCACGCCCAATACCTCGCGCGGATCGGCCAGAAAGCGCGCCGTGACCCCATCCATGAACGCCACCGCCAGCACCAGCAGCAGCAACACATTGATGCCGTCGAGCCGGCCCTTCCAGCGGCCAAGTCGCGCCTCGCCCGCCAGCCGCCGCAGCAGGAAGCCGACGCTGGCGGTGGACAGCAGCACCAATCCCAGCCGCAGGGCCAGCGAGAGCGGATCCAGCGTCAACGTCATGCCGCTGAACGCCGCCACCACCGTCGGCGCGGTGACCGGCGTCACCAGCATGGCCATCACCATGAGCAGCAGGCTCAGGCCGGAATCGAACCCCATCAGCGCCGCGAAGGCCGGAGCGGACATGATCGGCGGCGATGAAGCCTGGATCACCAGCGCCAGCAGGATGTCCGGATCGCCCGGCGGCACCACATAAGCCACCGCCAGGCCAAGGATCACCGGCAGGATGCCCATGATCCAGACCAAAGCGCCGAGCGCCAGGCCCACATGCCGCCCCGCCCGCAGCCGCACCAGATCGGTGCGCATGAACGAGATCACCAGCATCACGAACACGCACGGCATCAGCAGCGGTTTGGCCAGGCTCGCCAGCGGCGGAAAGGCCAGACCGATGAAGACGCTGCCCGCCACCACCAGCGTGCCTTTGCGACCCACTGCTTCAAGAGCTTGGGCCAGGCCTTTGAAAAAGTGCGAAAAAATCATGAGACTCGGCGCCGCCAGGAGAGCGCCATCCTTCACCGCCCCGCCGGCCGCGGCAACCGCGAAACGACAGCCTCCCGCGCTGGCGTCGCGGCCTGTTGCCGGATAAAAGACGCCTCTGCCGCGCCGCGCCTGCGTGCCGCGGCTTTCCCCCCGCGCCGGGCGGGATTAGGTTGCAGTTGATGCCGGCTGAGATGCCGCACGGCGAAGTGAGGTCCCTTGCGTTACGTTTCCACCCGTGGAGAGGCTCCGCCTCTGTCCTTCGCCGATGCGCTGCTGGCCGGGCTTGCCCGTGACGGCGGCCTCTATGTGCCCGAGACCTGGCCGACCCTGTCGGCTGCGGATATCGCCGGCATGGCGGGCAAATCCTATGCGGACGTGGCGCGGGCGGTCATCACGCCGTTTGTGGGCGATGCGCTGCCCAAGGCGGCGCTGGACCTGATGATCGACGATGCCTACGCCTCCTTCCGCCATCCGGCCACCGTGCCGCTGACCCAGATCGGCCCCAACCGCTTCCTCATGGAGCTGTTCCACGGCCCGACCCTGGCGTTCAAGGACGTGGCCATGCAGTTGCTGGCGCGGCTGATGGACCATGTGCTCTCGGCCCGCAATGCCCGCGCCACCATCGTCGGCGCCACATCAGGCGATACCGGCAGCGCCGCCATCGAGGCCTTCCGGCATACGGATGCGGTGGATGTGTTCATCCTCTATCCGCACAATCGGGTGTCCGAGGTGCAGCGCCGGCAGATGACCACCGTGGGCGGCGCCAATGTGCACGCCATGGCCATCGAGGGCACGTTCGACGACTGTCAGGCCCATGTGAAGGCCATGTTCAATCACGCCGCCTTCCGCGACCGGATGGCGCTGGCGGGGGTGAATTCCATCAATTGGGCGCGGATCGTGGCCCAGGTGGTCTATTATTTCTATGCGGCCGTGGCGCTGGGTTCGCCCCATCGCGAGGTGTCATTCGTGGTGCCCACCGGCAATTTCGGCGACATCTTCGCCGGCTGGGTGGCCAAGCGCATGGGCCTGCCGGTGCGCGATCTGACCATCGCCACCAACGTCAACGACATCCTGGCGCGCACGCTGCAGACCGGGCGCTATGAAGTGAAGGGCGTGCAGCCCTCCATGTCGCCCTCCATGGACATCCAGGTCTCGTCCAATTTCGAGCGCCTGCTGTTCGAGGCGCTGGATCGCGATGCCGGCGCCGTGCGTCAGCTGATGGGCTCGCTGAGCCAGTCGGGCGCCTTCACCTTGCCGCACGCGGCCTTGGCGGCCATCGCCGGCGAGTTTTCCGCCGAGCGGGCCGACGAGCCCGAGACCGCCGCCACCATCGCCCGCCTCTGGCGCGAGGCCGGCTATGTGGCCGATCCCCATACGGCGGTGGCCTTGGCGGTTGCCGACAAGATCGAGCATGCCCGCAAGGTGCCGCAGGTGGTGCTGTCCACTGCTCATCCGGCCAAGTTTCCCGATGCGGTGGAAGCCGCCACCGGCAAGCGTCCGGCTCTGCCGCCTCATCTGGCGGACCTTTTCACCCGGCGGGAGCGCACGACCGTATTGCCCAATGACCTGAACGCCATCGAGAGCTTCATCGCCGCCCGCGCCCGCGTGGCGTCCGGAGCCGCCGCATGAGCGAAGTCGCCAGCGGCGTGAAGCTGACCACCCTCGACAACGGCATCACCGTCGTCTCCGATTCCATGCCGCATCTGGGCACGGTGTCGCTGGGGATCTGGGTGGGCGCCGGTGCCCGCGATGAAGGCCCGCAGGAGCATGGGATTTCCCATCTGCTGGAGCACATGGCCTTCAAGGGCACCCGCCGCCGCTCCGCGCGGCGCATCGCCGAGGAAATCGAGCAGGTGGGCGGCGACATCAATGCCGCCACCTCGGTGGAGCAGACATCCTACAATGTGCGGGTGCTGGGCGAGGATCTCGGCCTCGGCCTCGACATCCTCTCCGACATCCTGACCGAACCGGCCTTCGCCCCCGACGAACTGGCGCGGGAGAAGAACGTCATCGTCCAGGAAATCGGCGCGGTGATGGATACCCCCGACGATCTGGTGTTCGACCTGTTCCAGGAGCACGCCTTTCCCGGCCAGGCGGTGGGCCGCTCCATCCTCGGCACGCCGGACACGGTGCGCAGCTTCGATCCGGCCGGGCTCAGCGCCTATCTGGAGCGCACCTATCGCGGCCCGCGCATGGTGGTATCGGCGGCGGGTGCCGTGGATCACGACCGGCTGGTGGCGGAAGCGACCGGGCGGCTGACGAGCATCGGTTCCGCGCCGAAGGCCGCCACGCCGGTGGCCAGCTATGGCGGCGGCACCATCCTGACCCCGCGCGACCTGGAACAGGTGCATGTGGTGCTGGGGCTGGAAGGGCGCTCGTTCCGGCATCCGCAATATCACGCGCTGCAGGTGCTCTCGAATATCCTCGGCGGCGGCATGTCCTCACGGCTGTTCCAGGAAGTGCGGGAAGAGCGCGGGCTCTGCTACTCGATCTATTCCTTCCACTGGGCCTATGCGGACACCGGCCTGTTCGCCATCTATGCCGGCACCGATACTGGCGATGTGGGCGAACTGACCAATGTGGTCATCGACCAACTGATGGCGGTGGGCGAGACCGTCACCGAGACCGAGCTGGCCCGCGCCAAGGCGCAGATGAAGGTCGGCCTGCTGGCGGCGCTGGAGAGCTCCGGCGCCCGCGCCGATCAGGTCGCCCGCCAGATCCTGGCCTTCAACCGGGTCATTCCGGTGGAGGAGATCGTCGCCAAGGTGGATGGGGTGACGGTGGAAGCGGTGCAGCAGGCGGCGCGCGATCTGGTGGCGGGCGGCCGTCCGACGCTCTCCGCCATCGGCCCCGCCGCCGGCTTGGACCCGGCCGCGAAGGCGGTGGAGCGCCTGCACCGGCGCTGAGGGGGCAAGTGGTTGACAGCGGGCGATAAAGGCCCGTTGATCGGCCCCAATGGTGGTGTGTGCCGGCAAACGGCATGCTGGGCAGTCAAGGGCTGCGGCGCGGGTCGGATGGCGCAGGTCGGATCATGTGGTTGCTGAAGTCGGTCTTTCCCGCGGATCAGCTCCCGGTCATTGCCGGGGAGGGAGTCTATCTGCGCGTGCCGCAGGCCGGTGACTTCCAGGCCTGGCGCGACCTGCGCGCGGAGAGCCGGCCCTTCCTGACCCCCTGGGAGCCGGTGTGGCCGGCGGATGATCTCTCCCGCAGCGCCTATCGCCGCCGCATGCGCCGCTATGCGCGCGACATGGTGGCGGACGAGGCCTATCCGCTGTTCCTGTTCCGCAGTTCGGACGATGCTCTGGTGGGCGGGCTGACCTTGTCCAATATCCGCCGCGGCGTCTGCCAAGCGGCGAGCCTGGGCTATTGGATGGGCGAGCGCTATGCGGGGCAGGGCTATATGAGCGCCGGCGTCGCCGCCATGCTGCCGATGGCTTATGACATGCTGCGGCTGCGCCGGGTGGAGGCGGCCTGCATGACCAACAACAGCCCCTCCATCCGCCTGCTGGAGCGGCTCGGCTTCGTGCGTGAGGGCTATGCCCGGCAATATCTGTGCATCAACGGCCTCTGGGAGGACCATCTGCTGTTCGCGCGGCTGCGCAGCGATAGGGCCGTTCCGCGGCCCGCGGCCTCCCGGCATGAAGCGGCGCAATAGCGGCCGTCCTCACCACCCGAAGCGATTGAACAGGATCAGTTCGGCTGCTTGACGCCGGCCGGCACCAGCGGGCTGGGCTGGGCCATCTGCTCGATCACCGAACGCACGGCGGCATCGCCGCCACGGCTGCGCACCGCCTCCAGCAGCGGCTGGGCGGCGCCGGAGCGCCGGATCAGGCTCTGGGCGTCCGGCATCACATAGGCATTGTCCCACGGGCCCTGGACGATGAAGGGCAGCGCGAACGGTATCCGCCCCACCTGTCCGGCGGCCGGAGCCGGCGTGACCAGGCTGGCTTCGCCCTTCAAATCCAGATCGCGCTGCACCACCGAGACCGAGCCGCCCAGCGACAGCTTGACCTGCTTGCCCTCTACGGCGGCCGTTTCAAGGGTGGCGGTGCCGTTGTCGATCCGCGCCTTGGCCTTGAGCGAGGTGAAGGGGGTGCGTCCGCCGCGCACATCGCCGCCGCCGGAGAGCGGGCGCTGTTCGATGTGCCGCAGTGCCTGGGCGACATCCAGCCCGACGATGGCGCCGGCGCTGCCGGTGAGCGAGACATCGCCGGACAGCGTCTGGGCAATGCCGTGCATGGTGGCGCCGTGGCCCACCAGTGCTGCCTCGATGGTGCCGGTGCCGTCGATGCGCTTCACGTCGGCAATGTCCGAGAGGGCGCGATCCAGGGCGACGCCGGTGCCTTCCATCTCGACCCGGACGCTGACACCTTCGGTGCCGACCTCCGCCGGTGCCAGTGTCAGGGAGGCGCGCAGCAGCCCGCCCCAGGCCTGCGCCTCGCCGATGGCCATCACCAAACGGCCGCCGCGCAGCACCGCGGTACTGGCGACCCGCTCGAACACGCTGTCATCGGCGCGGACGCTGGCGGCCGAGAGCCGCAGATCCAGGTCCACTTTCTTGAGCGGGGAGACATCCAGCCGGCGGTGATCCCATTCATGTCCGCCCGGCCCGGTCAGCGACACCCGGCCGTAGGGGGTGATGTTCAGGGCGTCGGCGGCAAACGTGCCTTCCACCAGCGGGCGTGCGCCATCGAGCTTGACGCTCAATCCGCCTTCGCTGCGGTTGCCGTCCATCTCCACATAGGCCGGGGTCAGAGAGATTTCCTTGGCGTGGGCCGAGAGGTGAGCGCCGAAGCCGAAGCGTCCGAAGCCGCCCGTCGTGGGGGCACTGGTGCCAACCCAGGCGAGGAAGGACCGCAGATCCGGGGCATCGGCCGAAATATCGCCCACGGCGGCCGGCCGGTCGCCGCCGGCCGCGACGCCCCGGAACTTCAACCAGGCGCCGTTGACGGAAAGGTCGAGCCGGGTATCGCTGTCGATGCCGTTCAGGAACGCCTGTGCATCAGAAATGCTGAGGCGGCCGGAGGCCACTTCCTGGCGCCAGGTGAAATCGGCGGTGGCATTGATGCCTTTGCCGCCCGAGACATGATCGAGCCGAGCATCAATGGCGCTGATCAGTTCCTGGGTCAGGCCGCCGGCATCACGCCAGGCGATGGTGCCGTTCAGAATGCGCAAGGCCGGCGCCCCCGGCGCACCGGCAAAGGAAGCGAGCGACAGATGCGGGATGGTGACCGGACCCGACATGATGAGAATCGGATGATCCAGGGTGACGCTCGCCACCTCCACCCGGCCCAGCAGCAGCGGCAGCAAGCGGATGCGGGCGGTGGCGCGGTCGGCATCCAGCACGGCGGCGCCGGGCATGGAGAACACCAACTGCTTCAGCGTTACCCGCGGGTAGGGCAGCAGGGACAAGGTGCTCTCGCCGAGCACGCGCACCTCCTGGCCGGCGCTCTGGCTCAAGGATTCTGAGGCGGCGCGGCGGACCTCGGCCTGGGAGACCAGCGCGGGAGCGGCCGCAAGCACCAGAAGGCCCAGCCCGGCCAGGGAGCCGGCCACAAGGGCCACCACGAGCGACATGCGCCGGGCAGTTGGGCCAAAGATCACCACGATGGTTCGAACAGTCCTGTTGGCGGTGGAGAGGCCGGCGTCGCCGGCCGCCTGAAACGGAACGTCGGGACTCTCTGCCGGAAGAGTGGCGGGACAATCGGCGGGGTCTGTGTCGCTTTCATGGCTGCGACGGCCTGACACGCTGTCAGGGAGGCGCTATGAAACGGCACAGTAAGAGGGGTAGTTTGAGTGCGTCTCGATCAGCCGTTCCTAGCGGTGATCGATCAGGGAGGAAAGCATGAGCGACACCGCCAATCAGCCGCTGTGGCAGCCCAGTGCCGAGCGCATCGCGCGCAGCCATGTGACGGCGCTGATCGGAGAGGTAAACGCCCGATTCGATGCCAAGCTGTCGACCTACCGGGACGTGCATCGCTGGTCCATCGACCACTTGCCCGAGTTCTGGGACATGGTCTGGGAGAATTGCGGCGTCATCGGCGACAAGGGCACCACCCATCTGGTCGATGCCGACAAGATGCCGGGCGCCCGTTTCTTCCCCGATGCGACCCTGAACTTCGCCGAGAATCTCTTGCGCCGCAAAGGCGAGGGCGAGGCGATCATCTTCCGCGGCGAGGACAAGCTGGAAAAGCGCCTGTCCTACGATGACCTCCATGCCTTCGTTTCCCGCCTCCAGCAGGCGCTTAAGGCCGAGGGGGTGGGCGTGGGCGACCGGGTGGCGGCGATGATGCCGAACATGCCCGAGACCATCGCCATCATGCTGGCGGCCACCTCCATCGGCGCGATCTTCTCCTCCTGCTCGCCGGACTTCGGCGAGCGCGGCGTGCTCGACCGCTTCGGCCAGATCGAGCCCAAGGTGTTCTTCGCCTGCGACGGTTATTGGTACAACGGCAAGAAGGTCTCCATTGCTGACAAGCTGGTGGAGATCACCAAGCACATGCCCACCCCGTCCAAGGTGGTGGTGATTCCCTATCTGGGCGAGGCCGAGGCGGTCGCTGCGCGCCTGAACAAGGGCGTGGCGCTGGGCGATTTCATCGCCGCCTTCCCCGCCAGCGACGTGACCTTCGAGCGCCTGCCGTTCAATCACCCGATCTACATTCTGTTCTCCTCCGGCACCACCGGCGTGCCCAAGTGCATCGTTCACGGCGCCGGCGGCACGCTGCTCCAGCATCTCAAGGAACATCGCTATCAGTGCGATCTGTCGGCGGGGGACCGGCTGTTCTACTTCACCACCTGCGGCTGGATGATGTGGAACTGGCTGGTCTCGGGCCTCGCCAGCGAGCTGACCTTGTGCCTGTTTGACGGCTCGCCGTTCGCGCCCAATCCGCAGGTGCTGTTCGATTATGCCCAGGCGGAGCGCTTCACCGTGTTCGGGACCTCGGCCAAGTATATCGATTCCCTGCACAAGGAAGGCTTGAAGCCCAAGGACACCCATGACCTCTCGTCCTTGAAGGTCATCACCTCGACGGGTTCGCCGCTGGCGCCGGAATCGTTCGAATACGTCTACAGCTCGATCAAGTCCGACGTCCATCTGGCCTCCATCTCCGGCGGCACCGATATCGTCTCCTGCTTCGTGCTCGGCGATCCCACCTCGGCGGTGTGGAAGGGCGAGATCCAGGCCGCCGGCCTCGGCATGGCGGTGGACGTGTGGTCGGAAGAGGGCAAGCCGGTGAAGGAGGAGCGGGGCGAATTGGTCTGCACCAAGCCGTTCCCCTCCATGCCGGTGATGTTCTGGAACGACCCGGAAGGCGCCAAGTACAAGGCGGCCTATTTCGACCGCTTCCCCAACATCTGGTGCCATGGCGACTTCGCCATCTGGACCGAGCATGGCGGGCTGGTGATCCTCGGGCGGTCCGACGCCACCTTGAACCCGCAGGGCGTGCGCATCGGCACCGCGGAGATCTATGCCCAGGTGGAGCAGATCCCCGACGTGATGGAATCGGTGGCCATCGGCCAGGATTGGGACAATGACGTGCGCGTGGTGCTGTTCGTGCGGTTGCGCGAGGGCGTCACGCTGGACGAGGACATGATCCGCCGCATCAAGACCCAGATCCGCACCGGCGCCAGCCCGCGCCACGTGCCGGCTAAGGTGGTGCAGGTGCACGACATTCCCCGCACCCGCTCCGGCAAGATCACCGAACTGGCGGTGCGCGAGGTGGTGCATGGCCGGCCGGTGAAGAATACCGAGGCCCTGTCCAACCCGGAAGCGCTGGACGAATATCGCGAACTGCCGGTGCTTCAGGACTGAGCCT
>CALRNP020000099.1:0-19175 GCA_943369575.1 Azorhizobium sp. AG788
CCGCCGGCAGCCGCCCCGCCGCGATGGCGGGCGCCACCACGAAGGCATGGGTGGCGGCCAGCGTCACGCCGCTGTGGCAGGTGGCAACGAACGCCCCCGGACAGCTAAGCGACTGGTCGTAAATGGGAAACCCGTCCTTGGTCATCACCCGCAGCGCCGCCCAGGTGCGCACCACATTGAGCCCGCCGATGCGCGGGAACATGCGCACCGCCCGCTCGGCGATGGCCGAGACGATGGGCAGGCCCACGGTGGGATCGGGGCCGGCCTCCTCCACCGAGTCCCCCAGCATCACCGTGCCCTCGTCGCTCTGGCGGATGGTGACCACCGGATAGGGCAGGAAGGGCTGGGTGCGCTCGGTCACCACCACCTGCCCGCGCTGCGGCCGCACCGGCACGTCGAGCCCGACCATGGGCCCGAGCCGGGCATTGCCATTGCCCGCCGCCAGCACCACCTTGCCCGCCTGGATCTCGCCCTTGGGGGTGGTGATGCGGAACGCCCCGCCCTCGTGGGCGATGGCTTCCGCCGGATGGTTGGGCAGATAGCTTACCCCCGCCCCGACCATGGCGGTGTGCAGCGCCCGGAACAGGCGCAGCGAGTTCACGTGACCATCCAGCGGGCAGAAGCTGGCGCCCACCACCTGCGGTCCGATCTCCGGCATCATCGCCTTGACGCGGGAATGGTCCATGATTTCATAATCATAGCGCTGCATGCGGGGCTGGTTGTGCAGCCGCTGCAGCAGGTTGGCGCGGCGCTCGAGCTCGGTCTCCGAGAGCGCCAGATGGAAGCCGCCGGGCTGCTGCAGGCAGACATCAAGGCCGGTCTCGGCCTTGAGCTGGGCGGCGAAGGCGGGCCAGAGGCCAGCGCCGCGCACGGTCCAGCCGGCATATTCCGGCATGCCCACGCCCTTGCTCTGCACCCACACCAGGGCGAAGTTGCCCCGCGAGGCCCGCAGCGCGATGTCGCCCTCGTCCAGCACCGCCACCGTGGTGCGGGGATCGTTCTTGGCGAGGCCATAGGCGATGGAGGCGCCCACCAGGCCGCCGCCGATCACCACCACGTCGAAGCTGTTGGCCTTCTGGCTGGTGCCGCTCATGACCGTCCGCCCCCCTCGCCCGCCAGCAGCCGTTCCAGGCCGTAGAGCCATTCGATCAGGCCCATGACGATCACCGTCAAAGCGATCACCGCCGCCGATACCGAAGTGACCAGCGGATCAATATTGTCCTGGATATACAGGAACATGCGCACCGGCAGCGTGGTCGCCCCCGGCGCGGCGATGAACACCGTCATCGTCACCTCGTCGAAACTGTTGATGAAAGCCAGCACGAAGCCCGACACCACGCCGGGCAGGATCAAAGGCAGGGTCACCCGCCGGAACAAAGTGGCACCCGAGGCTCCCAGCGACAGGGCCGCCTGCTCCAGCGAGCGATCGAGCCCGGTGGCGGTGGACAGCGTGAGCCGGAAGGCAAACGGCAGCACGATCACCACGTGCGCCAGCACCAAAGAGACCATGGTGCCGGAGGCGCCGATCTGGGTGAAGAAGCGCAGGAACGCCACCCCCAGCACCACATGCGGGATCATCAGCGGCGACAGGATGAAGGCGGAAAGCGCCTCCCGCCCCGGAAAGCGATGCCGCGCCACGGCCAGGGCCGCCGGCACCGAGAGCGAGATGGCGATCAGCGAGGACAGCCCCGCCAGCCAGAGCGAATCCCGGAAGCCGGTGAGGAATTCGGGATAGTCGCCGATGGCCTTGAACCAGCGCAGCGAGGGGCCGTTGGTGGGCAGCGAGAGATAGCCCTCCGGCGTGAAGGCCACCACGCAGACGATGACGATGGGCGCCAGCATGAACACCACGACGAAGGCGTGGAAGAGGAGCGCCAGGGGGCCGTTGCGGCTCATTGGAACACCTGTGCGTAGCGCCGCTCCACCAGGGCATTGCAGCCGATGACGATGGCGGCGATGGCAATCAGCAGCAGGATCGCCACGGCGGCGCCCAGCGGCCAGTTGAGGGTGTTGAGGAACTCGTCATAGGCCAAGGTGGCCGCCACCTTCAGCCGCCGCCCGCCGATGATGGCCGGGGTGGCGAAGGCGCTGGCGGACAAAGCGAACACGATGATGGCGCCGGAGAGGATGCCGGGCATCACCTGCGGCAGCACGATGCGGCGCAGGATGGTGAATTGCGAGGCGCCGAGCGAGGCCGCCGCATTCTCCGCCTTGGGGTCGAGCCGTTGCAGCACCGCCCAGACCGACAGCACCATGAACGGCACCATCACATGGGTCAGGGCCACCATCACCCCGCCCTCGGTGAACATGAAAGGGATGGGCTGGGACAGCACGCCCAAATCCATCAGCACCTTGTTCACCACGCCATTGCGGCCGCCGAACAGCAGCGCCCAGCCCAGGGTGCGCGCCACCACGGAAATCAGCAGCGGACCCAGCGTCACCAGCAGGAAGATGCCCTTCCACGGCGCCCGCATGCGGTGGATGATATAGGCTTCCGGCGCGCCGATGAGGCAGGCGGCCAGCGTCACCACGCCGGAGATGCGGAAGGTGCGGGCGAACATCTCGGCGAAATAGGGATCGCCGACGATCTCCAGCCAATTGACCAGCGAGAAGCCGGGCTCAATGCCGGTATACTGGCCGAAGCGCTGGAACGACAGCATGGCCGTCATGGCCAGCGGCACCAGCACCACGCCCACCAGCAGCAGCACTGCCGGCAACACCATCAAGGCCGGCGCCAGCAGGTGGCGCGGGAGGCCGCGCGGCGGGGAGGAAGAGACGGCGGCGGCGCTCATGCGGGTTCTCCCGCCGCACGCAGCGCGGCGTCTTCCGGCCGCCAGGCCAGATGCGCCTGCGCGCCCTCCTCCGGCGGCGCGGCGCCGTCATTGGGGCGCACGACGGTGACCGCACCGGCCGGCGTGTCCGCCACCAGCAGCCAATGGGTGCCCTGGAACACGCGCGAGCGCACCGTGCAGGGCAGGCCGGCATCGGCAAAGGCGATCTTCTCCGGCCGCACCGAAACTGCCACCCGGCCACCGGCCGCCAGATGCGGCGGACACGGGCAGCGCAAGCCGGCGATCACCGCCTCCGGCGCGCCGGCGCCCGTCTCCACCTGCGCCTCCAGCACATTGGTCTTGCCCAGGAAGGCGGCGACGAAGGCGGTGGCGGGGCGCTCATAGACCTCCTGCGGGCGGCCGATCTGCTCCACCCGGCCCGCATTCATCACCACGATGCGGTCGGAGAGCGCCATGGCCTCGTGCTGGTCATGAGTGACCAGCACCGTGGTGGTGCCGCTGGTGCGCTGGATCTGACGCAATTCCAGTTGCATCTCCTCGCGCAATTTGGCGTCGAGGTTGGACAAGGGCTCGTCCAGCAGCAGGATGCGCGGGCGGATCACCAGGGCACGGGCCAAGGCGACCCGCTGCTGCTGACCGCCGGACATGCGCTTGGGAAAGCGGTCCGCCAGCGCGCTAAGGCCGACTAGGGCCAGGGCATCACGCACCCGCTGCGCCCGTTCGGCCTTGGGCACGTTCTGCATGTCGAGGCCGAAGGCGACATTCTCCGCCGCCGTCATGTGCGGGAACAGAGCATAGCTCTGGAACACGATGCCGAGCCCGCGCTTGGCCGGCTTCACCCGCACCAGATCGCGCCCTTGCAGGCGGATGGCGCCGCCGGTGGGGTCGATGAAGCCAGCGATCATCTGCAAGGTGGTGGTCTTGCCGCAGCCGGAGGGGCCGAGCAGCGAGATGAACTCGCCCTCGGCCACATCCAGGCTCAGGGCATCCACCGCCATGTGGCCGCCATACTGCTTGGAGAGCCCGTCGAGGGCGAGGAACGCCGGAGCGTCCCCCGTCCCCGCCGTCCCGGTGGAGGCGGACCGCGCCAACATCAGCGCTCCACCTCGCGGTTCCAGCGCTTGGTCCAGTCGTCGATCTTGGGGTTGATGGCGTCCCAGTCGAACACCAGCAGTTTGGCGGCCCGCTCGCCGATGGGCGCCATGCGCAGAGCCTCGGCATCGACCTTGGTCAGCTTGTTGACCGGGCCGTAGCCATATTCGGTCGCCAGCACCGCCTGGAAGTCCGGCGACACCATGGCTTTCACGAAGGCATCCGCCAGCTTGCCGTCGCCGCCCTTGGCTACCGGGCAGGCGGACGCCAGCAATGCCACCGCGCCCTCCTTCGGATAGACGAAGTCCACCGGGAAGCCGGTGTTGGCGAAGGAGGCGACGCGCCCCGAGCCCCACACTGCGATCGCCGCCTGCCCGCTCTGGAACAGTTCGGTCATCTTGCCCGGTGAGGGCTCATAGGCCAGCACGTTGGGGTTGACCTCGGTCTTCATGACTTTGAAGCCGGGTTCGATATTGGTCTCGCCACCGCCATTGATGCGGGCGAATTCGATGAGCGTGTAGAGGCCGTAAGTGTTGTTGATCGGCGGAATAACGAGAAGGCCCTTATACTTGGGATCCTTCAGGTCGTTCCACGAGGTGGGCGGCGCCCAGCCTTTATCCTTGAAGAACTTAGTGTTGTACATGATGCCGGTGGCCACCATGCCGATGCCCACCGCATTGTCGCCTTTGTAGAGCGCAGTCTCGTAGAGATCTGGCTTGGGCAGGTCCTTGATCGGCCGGCAGAAGCCGAGCGCAATGGCGCGATACATGGGGCCGTCGTCCACGATGGCGACGTCGATCTGCTGGTTGCCCTTCTGGGCCTGGAGCTTGGCCAGCGTATCGGTGGAATTGCCGGCCACATATTCCACCTTCACCCCATGCGCCTTCTCGAAGGCTGGGATGATGTCCTTGCGCATGCTCTGTTCGAAGGTGCCGCCATAGCCGGCGACATAGAAGGTTTGCTGGGCGTTGGCCCCGACGCAGGTCAGGGCCAGGGCGGCGGTGCCGAGCAGCGCCGCAGCCGAGATGGAAAATCGAAAGCGCATAGGTCCCCTCGAAGGCTGGAGGTGGATCGCCCTTTGGGCGTTCTGGCTTCTGCTCGCTTTCTGAGCGCGCCGCCAAAATGGTCACTCACGTCGCCTTGTGCGTCAAATGCAATTAGAGGCATTCTACATACCGAAATGTTATGAGAGGGGACGAGGATCCATGGCTTGGCTCAACCCGCGCCAGTTGGAAGCGTTTCGCGCCACCATGGTGGCAGGCACCGCGACGGACGCCGCCGCCTTGATGGGCGTTACCCAGCCGGCGGTCAGCCGCATGCTGCGTGACCTGCAAGCGGCACTGGGGCTGCGCCTGTTCGAGAAGGTGGGCAGCAAGTTGGTGCCCACCAACGAGGGGCTGACGCTCTACGCCGAGGTGGAGCGCTCGTTCGTGGGCCTGGACCGCATCGCCCGTGCCGCCCAGGAGGTGAAGGGGCGGCGTGCCGGCGTGCTGCGGATCGCTGCCATGCCGGCGCTGATGAACGGCTTCCTGCCCCGCTTCGTGGGCAGCTTTTTGGCCGATCGGCCGAAGATGGACCTGTTCCTCAGCGGCGTCGGCTCGCATCTGGTGCTGGAGCAGACGCTCTCCGGCGAGTGCGACCTCGGCTTCGTTATGGGGCCGCTGGAGCATGCCGGATTGATCGCGCAGCCCATGCCGGTCGCCCGCATGGTGGCGGTGATGCCCGCTGGCCATAGGCTGGCCGAGCGGCCGGTGGTGTATGTCTCCGATCTCCACGGCGAGGACTTCATCGCCATGGATGGCGGCGGGCGCTCGCGCATGCGCATCGACCGGCTGGCGGAGATGCACAATGTCCGCTTCGTGGTCCGGGCCGAGACGCGCCTGTCGGGCATCGTCTGCGGACTGGTGTCCTCCGGCCTCGGCATGAGCATCTGCGACCCGTTCACCGCTCGGGAGTTTGCCGGCCGCGGCGTGATCGCGCGGCCGTTCGAACCCGCCGTGGATTTCGAGTTCGCCGCGGTGCGCTCAGCCCAGCGGCAGTTCCCGGCGGTGGCCGACGATCTGCTGGACGCCTTTATCGCCCACACCGCCGCCTTCAACGCTGCCTCCTGACGCCATTGGATGTGGCGGGGGAGGTTGCCTTATTCGAATACCCGTCGCAGGTCTGGCGACTGGGCGCGGCGGGACAGGGGTGCCGGAGCCGTCGTCTTGCGAAACGCCGCCGGCGTCGCGCCGAATTTCGCCTTGAAGGCGCGGCCGAAATGCGAGCCGTCCGCAAAGCCCAGATCGGCAGCGATGCGGGCGGCGGGGAAGCCGGTGTGGGTCAGCATCCAGCGGCCGTGCTTGAGCCGCAGGGAGAGATAACTCTGCTGCGGGGTTTCGCCCAGACGCTCGGCGAACAGGCGCTCCAGTTGGCGCGCACTCATGCCCAGAAGGACCGCAATCTGCGCCACCGCCAGCGGCTCGGACAGGTTCTGCTCCATCAGCAGCAGCGCGCGGGACACCCGGTCGTCAGCGCCGGCGCGCTCGGTGACATGGGGCGCCGGCTGCGGGCTTTCCGCCGCCCGGGGCCGGTCGATCAGCAGAATATTGAGCGCCTTCTGCGCCGCCGCGGCGCCCAGGTGATCGGCCACCAGGCGCGCGGCCAGATCCGCCACGCCGGCCCCGCCCGAGCAGGTGATGCGGTCGCCGTCGATGACGAACAGCCGGTCTGCCACCGGCACCAGGGCAGGAAATTCCTCTAGAAAATCATGGTAGTGGTACCAGCTCACGCAGCATTTGCGCCGAGCCATCAAGCCGAGCCGGCACAGCACAAATGACCCCGTGCACACCCCCGCCAGTGGCACTCCAGCACGCGCGGCGGCGCTCAGGTAGGTGGCCAGAACGGGAGACAGGGGCGGCATGCCCGCCAGCAGCCCGCCCACCACCACCAGATAGTCGAAGCTGGACGGGTCGAGCAGGTCCGCGGTTGGCCGGATCTCGATGCCGCAGGAGGATCGTGCCGGGCGCAGATTGGGGCTCATCACCTGCCAGGAACAGGCGATGGGGCGCGAGCGATCGCCCTCGTCGCCGGCAAGGCGGAGCACGTCCACAAAGCTGGAAAACGCCGTGAGGGTGAAATTGTGCATGAGCAGGAAGCCCACCCGCAGCTTCGCGCCCGACGGCGCGCGCAATGCCTCCCTCACCATGAGAGGGAGCGGGAAAAGAGTGGGCGCGCAGGGACTGCGCTCTGGAACATGCGTCGCATTTGTTCCAGATCGTAGTCGCGTTCAGACCTGAAGCAAAGCGGTCCTGCCGCCATGCTGGTCGCAAGAGGTGCCCTGGCGCCGAATAGGGCGGCGCAGGCTATGCTGAGCTGAGGAGCGACGGCGGGTGTGTGCGGCCGATCAGAGGTGGACTGATGATTAGTGTTTTCGACCTGTTCAAGATCGGTGTCGGTCCGTCCTCCTCGCACACCATTGGGCCGATGGTGGCGGCCAAGCGGTTCCGCGACGCCCTTGCTCCCCGCGCGGCGCGGGTGACCGCCGAACTGTTCGGCTCCCTGGCCTGGACCGGCAAGGGCCACGCCTCGGACACCGCCATCTGCCTCGGCCTGCTAGGCGCAGCCCCGGCGACCTTGGATCCGGACCAGGTGCCGGTGCTGGTGGCCCGCCTAACCATCGAGAAGTCCATTGCCGCCCCGGATGGCCGCCGCGTCAGCTTCGATCCCGAGCGCGACCTGATCTTCGACTTCGAAACACTGATGCCGATGCACACCAATGCCATGCGGTTTCGCGCCTTTGATACCGCGGGCGACCAGATCACCGAGGCAGTGTTCTATTCGATCGGTGGCGGCTTCGTGGTGGCGGAGGGCGAGGCGCGCGAAGCCGTCGGCAGCCTGCCGGTGCCGCACCCCTTCGACACCGGCGCCCAATTGCTGGCAGCCTGTGCGGCAGCAGGACTGTCGGTGGCCGGGGTGCAGATGGCCAATGAATGCGCGCTGCGGCCGCGCGAAGATGTGGAGGCGGGGTTAGACGCGATCAGCGCCGCTATGCTGGCCTGCATCGAGCGCGGATTGCGCATGGAGGGGCAATTGCCGGGCAGGCTGCGGGTGAAGCGCCGCGCCAAGGCCATTCGCGACCAGTTGGTCGCCGGCCGCCTGGCAAATACCCGCCCCCCGCATGAGATCATGGATTGGATTTCGGTGTTCGCCATCGCGGTGAACGAAGAGAATGCCGCCGGCGGCCGGGTGGTGACCGCCCCCACCAATGGCGCCGCCGGCATCATCCCCGCCGTGCTGCGCTATGCCCGCGACTTCTGCCCCGGCGTGACCCAGGCGCATCTGCGCGATTTCCTGCTCGCCGCCGCCGCCATCGGCGGGCTGATCAAGCGCAATGCCTCGATCTCCGGCGCCGAAGTGGGCTGCCAGGGGGAAGTGGGCTCAGCCGCCTCCATGGCCGCAGCGGGCCTGGCCAGCGTGCTCGGCGCCTCCCCCAGCCAGATCGAGAATGCCGCCGAGATTGCGATGGAGCACCATCTGGGGATGACCTGCGACCCCATCGGCGGGCTGGTGCAGATCCCCTGCATTGAGCGCAATGCCTTCGGCGCCAACAAGGCCATCGCCGCCGCCTCCCTTGCCCTTCGTGGCGATGGTGTTCACTTGGTCTCCCTGGATCAGGTGATTGAGACCATGCGCCAGACCGGCGCCGACATGCAGTCCAAATACAAGGAGACCTCCCAGGGCGGTCTCGCGGTGAACGTGCCGGAGTGCTGAGGTTACGGGGCGGCTCAATTCTGTCGCATGAATCCCAGATCTATGTCGCCTGGATGCGAACGGATCTCTCCGTATTAAGGCACCTTCGTCCGTGATCAACGGATGGATGGCCCATGCGCCGCTTCTCCCTCTCCTCCCTCCTCGCGGAGGCGCTGAATGCCCACCAGGGCTGGGACCGCCAATGGCGCAATCCCGAGCCGAAGCCGGCCTATGACGCGCTCATCATCGGCGGCGGGGCGCATGGGCTGGGGGCGGCCTATTATCTGGCGAAGGAGCACGGGCTGACCAACATCGCCGTGCTGGAAAAGGGATGGATCGGCGGCGGCAATTCCGGCCGCAACACCACCATCATCCGCTCCAACTATCTCTATGACGAAAGCGCCGCGCTCTATGAGCATGCGGTGAAGCTCTGGGAGGGCCTGTCCCAGGAGTTGAACTACAACGTCATGTTCTCCCAGCGCGGCGTGCTGATGCTGGCGCACAACACGCACGATGTTCAAAGCTTCAAGCGCCACGTCTATGCCAACCGCCTCAACGGCATCGACAATGAGTGGATGACGCCGGAACAGGCCAAGGACTTCTGCCCGCCGCTCAATATCTCGCCCGACATCCGCTATCCGGTGATGGGCGCCGCGCTGCAGCGGCGCGGCGGCACGGCGCGCCATGATGCGGTGGTGTGGGGCTATGCGCGCGGCGCCGACGCCATGGGCGTGGACATCATCCAGAATTGCGAGGTCACCGCCATCCATCGCGGTCCCGATGGCGCGGTCACCGGCGTGGACACTACGCGCGGATCGATCAAGGCGAAGAAGATCGGCGTCTCGGCCGCGGGCCATACCAGCGTGGTCATGGCGCTGGCCGGCGTGCGCATGCCGCTGGAGAGCTTTCCGCTCCAGGCTCTGGTCTCCGAGCCGGTGAAGCCGTGCTTTCCCTGCGTGCTCATGTCCAACGCCGTTCACGCCTATATCTCGCAGTCGGACAAGGGCGAACTGGTGATCGGCGCCGGCACCGACCAATATGTCTCCTACAGCCAGCAGGGCGGCCTCCACATCACCACCCACACGCTGGACGCCATCTGCGAACTGTTCCCCCAATTCACCCGCATGAAGATGATGCGCTCCTGGGGCGGCATCGTCGATGTGACGCCGGATCGCTCGCCGATCATCGGCAAGACCCCGGTGAAGGGGCTCTATGTGAATTGCGGCTGGGGTACCGGCGGGTTCAAGGCCAGCCCCGGCTCGGCTCATGTCTTCGCGCACACCATCGCCCGCGACGAACCCCACCCCATCAACGCCCCCTTCACCTTGGACCGCTTCCGCACCGGCCGCCTCATCGACGAGGCGGCGGCGGCGGCGGTGGCGCATTGAGGGCAAACACATGCTCCTGGTCCCCTGCCCCTATTGCGGCCCCCGCCCCGAGATCGAATTCCATTGCGGCGGTGAGGCCCACATCGCCCGCCCGGCGCTGCCCTCCGAAACCACTGACGCGCAGTGGGCGGACTATCTGTTCACCCGCAGCAACACCAAGGGCGTCCACGCGGAGCGCTGGCGCCATGCCCACGGCTGCGGCCGCTGGTTCAACGCCTTGCGCAACACCGTCACCGACGCCTTCCTGGTGACTTACAAGATGGGCGAGCCGCAGCCGACCCCATCTGCGCTTCCCGATGCGCCTACGGCGGGAGGCCGCTGATGCCCCAGTCCCACCGCCTGCCGCGCGGCGGCCGCATCGATCGCAGCCGTCCGATCGACCTCAGCTTCAACGGCCAAGTGATCGAAGCCTATGCCGGCGACACCGTTGCCTCGGCTCTGCTGGCCAATGGCATCAAGCTGGCGGGTCGCTCGTTCAAATACCACCGGCCGCGCGGGGTCATGACCCACGGCTCGGACGAGCCGAACGCGCTGCTGAGCGTGGATCGCGGCCCCGGCCGCGTCGATCCCAACAACCGCGCCACCATGGTGGAGGCCACCGACGGCCTGAAGGTGGCCTCGCAGAACCATTGGCCGTCGCTGGAGCACGATGTCGGCGCGATCAATGACTGGCTCTCGCCGGTGTTCGTTGCCGGCTTCTACTACAAGACCTTCATGTGGCCGCGCGCCTTCTGGGACAAGCTCTATGAGCCGGTGATCCGCGCCGCCGCCGGCCTCGGCGTGGCGCCCGATGCGCCGGACCCCGACCGCTATGTCCATCGCCACGCGCATTGCGACGTGCTGGTGGTTGGCGCCGGCCCTGCCGGGCTGATGGCCGCACTGGCGGCCGCTGAGGCGGGTGCCTCGGTCATTCTTGCGGACGAGCAGGCCGAGATGGGTGGCAGCCTGCTGCAGGACATCGGCAGCACCATCGAGGGCAAACCCGTCTGGGCTTGGCTGGAGGACATCCTGGCCAAACTGGCTGGCCTCGGAAATGTCACGCTGCTGCCGCGCACTACGGCGTTCGGATATTACAATCATAACGAGATTGTCCTGACCGAGCGGGTCACGGATCACCTGCGCGCGCCGCCGCAGCACCTGCCCCGCGAACGGCTGTGGCAGGTGCGGGCGCGGAACGTGGTGCTAGCCGCCGGCGCTCATGAGCGCCCCCTCACTTTTGCCGACAACGACCGCCCCGGCATCCTGCTGGCGGAAAGCGTGCGCGCCTATCTGAACCGCTACGGCGTGGCGCCCGGACGCCGCATCGTATTCGCCACCAGCGGCGCCTCCGCCTACCAGGCCGCAGCCGACGCCCATGCCGCCGGGCTGGAGGTGACCCTGGTGGACACACGCCCAGCCAGCGCCATAGGTCCGGAGCGGGCTCTTGTCGGCGGCATCACCCACCTGACCGGCCACACAGTGGTCGGATCCACCGGCCGGAAAGCCGTCACCGGCCTGATCGTGGCGCCGTTATCGGCCGATCACGTGATCGGCGCGCGGCGTACGTTGGCGTGCGATGCAGTCGGCATGTCGGGGGGGTGGACCCCCAGCGTGCATCTGTTCTCGCAATCGCGCGGCAAGCTGGGCTTTCGGACCGATCTCGACGCCTTCGTTCCTGGCCTGTCGGTGCAGCAGGAGCGCTCAGCTGGCGCCTGCGCCGGCGTCTATGATCTGGCCGCCTGCCTTGCGGATGGCTGGGACAAGGGCGCCGCCGCCACTAACGCTGGGGCCGAGAGGACGTTCGCCGTCACGCCCGCCACCGCCACCGGCTTCAAGGCGGTGCGCGTCCTGCCCACCGATGCCAATCCCTCCAAGCAGCGAGCCTTCCTCGACTTCCAGAACGACGTCACCGCCAAGGACATCCGGCTGGCAGTGCGGGAAGGCTTTGAGAGCGTCGAGCACGTCAAACGCTATACCACCACCGGCATGGCCACCGACCAGGGCAAGACCTCCAACATGGCCGCCCTGGGCATTCTGGCGGGAGAACTGGGCAAGCCGGTGCCGCAGGTGGGCACTACCACCTTCCGCCCGCCTTATACGCCGGTGACCTTCGGCGCCATCATCGGATCGGCGCGCGGGGCCCTGTTCGATCCCATCCGCCAGACCCCGCTCCACCAGTGGGCTGCCGCCCACGGGGCCAAGTTCGAGAATGTCACCCTGTGGCGCCGCGCCTGGTATTTCCCCCGGCCGGGCGAAGACATGCACGCCGCGGTTCAGCGTGAATGCCGGGCCGTGCGTGAAGCGGTTGGCATCTTCGATGCGTCCACCCTGGGCAAGATCGAAGTGGTGGGGCCGGACGCCGCCGAATTCCTCAATCGCATCTATCCCAATGCGTGGCTGAAGCTGGAGCCGGGCAAGTGCCGCTATGGCCTGATGCTCAAGGAAGACGGCTTCGTGTTCGATGACGGGGTGGTGGCCCGCCTCGCCCCCGACCGCTTCCATGTCACCACCACCACCGGCGGCGCGCCGCGCGTGCTGGCGCACATGGAGGACTATCTCCAGACCGAGTGGCCGGAATTGAAGGTGTTCGTCACCTCCACCACCGAGCAATGGGCGGTGATCGCGCTTCAAGGCCCCCGTGCCCGCGACGTGCTGGCGCCGCTGGTGGACGACATCGACCTGTCGCCCGATGCCTTCCCGCACATGGCCATCCGCACCGGGCATATCCAGGGCGTGCCGACCCGGCTGTTCCGGGTCTCGTTCACCGGCGAACTGGGCTTCGAGATCAACGTGCCGTCGGATTATGCCGAGGCGGTATGGGAGGCGCTGTACGCCGCCGGACAGGCCCATGGCATCACGCCCTATGGCACCGAAACCATGCACGTGCTGCGGGCGGAGCGCGGCTTCATCATCGTCGGCCAGGAGACCGACGGCACCGTGACGCCCGATGACCTCGGCCTAAGCGGCATGGTGTCCAAGACCAAGCCCGACTTTGTGGGCATGCGCTCGCTGGCGCGCCCCGATATGGCCTTGCCTGATCGCAAACAACTGGTCGGGCTGCTCAGCGCCGACGGCCACACGGTCCTCGACGAGGGCGCGCAGGTGGTGGCCGACACCGGCCAGGCCATTCCCATGACCATGCTGGGCCATGTGAGCTCCGCATACGACAGCGCCGCGTGCGGACATCCCATCGCCCTGGCACTGATCGCCGGTGGCCGCGCGCGGATCGGCGAGACGCTGTTCGCCACCACGCCGGCGGGCTTCACCGCCGTGCGGGTTGTCCCGCCGGTCTTCCTTGATCCGGAGGGCGCCCGTGTGCACGGCCATTCCATAGGAGGCGCCCATGTCTGAGAGCGCAGTCATCTCCCGGCGCGGCCCGGTGCTGGAGCCCAGGGGTACCGCCGGCCGCACCCGCGTCACCATCCTGGGCCCGGCCGCCCGCTTCAGCCTGCGGGTGGCGGGAGCGCTGTCGAACCCGCCCGCTTGGTGTGGCGGCTTCGACCTGTCCGGCCCCCTCAACACCTGCCGGACGCATGGCGACCGCATCGCCGCGCGGCTGGGGCCGGACGAATGGCTGCTCATCGGCCCGGAGAGCGACGGAGCGACTTTTGCCGCCGCCGCGGCCGCCGACCTTGCCGATCGTGTGGTCTCTCTGGTGGAGGTCAGCCACCGCAATGTGGCGCTCACGGTCTCGGGGCCGGGCGCATGCGCCGTGCTGAACGCCGGCATCGCCCTCGACCTCTCCGACGCCGCCTTCCCCGCGGGATCGGCCACCCGGACCCTGCTGGGCAAGGCCGAGGTGGTGGTGCTGCGCCCCGGAACAGCCCCGGTCTATCAGGTGGAGTGCTGGCGATCCTTCGCGCCCTATGTCCACGGCCTGCTCACCGAAGTGGTGCAGGAATTCGCTTAAGCTCTGTCGCCCGCAAGCGCGCGGGCGCTTTTGCCGACGCACGCCGAAGCGGCTATGACAAGCCCTCTCCTGACAGGCTGCCTCCATGCCCATGACCCCGGACGATGTGCTGAGCTTTCTCGCGGACCACGGGATCGCGGTGCGCACCTTTACGCACCCTCCCGTGCATACGGTGGCGGAGTCACAGGCGCTGCGCGGCGATATCCCGGGCGCCCACACCAAGAACCTGTTCCTGCGCGACGGCAAGAAGACCTATTTCCTGGTCACGCTGGAGGAGAACACGCCGGTGGATCTCAAGGGCCTGCGCGCCCGGATCGGCGCACGCGGCGGCCTGTCCTTCGCCAGCGCCGAAGCCCTGATGGAGCATCTGGGCGTGCTGCCCGGCTCGGTTTCGCTGCTGGCCCTGGTGAACGACACGGACAAGCGGGTGCAGGTGGTGATCGATGCCAGCCTGCTGGCTGCGCCGCTGGTGAATTGCCACCCGCTCACCAATGAAAAGACCACCTCCCTCGCTCCGGCTCAGCTTCAAGCATTTTTGAGCGCGAGCGGACATGAGGCGACCCTCATCGAGATGGATAGCCCGCCGCCCCCCGTATGAGGTATGCTCAAAAGCGGAATGTCATCAACCGCTTGAGATGCAATGCTCGACATCCTTACGCGGCATGCTTGCACGGGGTCCATTTACTTCCGAAATGGAGGTATCTTTGCTTGACGATCCGGGGGCAAGCCGGTCCTCTCGGGCTAAGGCCCGCTCTTGATTCTGCGGATTTGAGGCGGGCATTTTGCTCGAAAAGAGATACGCGTCAGGTTGATGAGTCATGGATTGGCGAATTTCCGCTTCATGGGCATGACGGCCGCAGGCCTTCACGCCTCGCCGTTGCCGGGGGGCGCCCGCGTGAACGAAATGAGCCCGCTGTTGATCGTAGATGACGAGCCTGAATATCTGGACGAAATCCTCGAGGCGCTTGCCTATGAAGGGATGGACGCCATGTCGGCTGCGAACGGCGCGGCCGCAGTGGAGATGCTGCGCCGGTACCCGGATATCCGCGTGGTGGTGACCGACATCCGTATGCCGGAGATGGACGGCATCGCCTTAGTCGAGGCCGCGCGCAACGAATTCTGCAACCGCGACCTGCATTTCATCGTTGTCACAGGGCACGCTGCGAAGGTGGATATCGAGCGCGCCAAGGCCGCAGGCGTACGCAACTGCCTGTCGAAACCCCTGGCGTTGGATGATTTGCGCCGCGCTATCAGATCGTTCCAGGTGTAAAGATGCGGCTGGCCGCGATTTGGGCACAAGCCAGCCAGGTCTTTGGCGGATCCCGCAATCTGATCCTGAAATTCCTTGTCGTATTTCTCGCGATCGAGGCCATTCCGTTCAGCACGGCCTGGGTGCTCACGGAGCTCAACGTTCGCGCGGAATACCGCGAAGCCGAACAGAGCGCCCAGAAGACAGCCTATATCCTGCTGCACAATTTCGAGCAGACGGTGGAGCCGATCGACTCCCTTCTGGTCAATTTCGCCAACGCGCTCGACCCCGACACCACGCCGACCGAAGTGTACGAGTCCCTGCGGGCCCTCAGTATCCCGGCACCTATCGTGCAGGTCACGGTGGTGGACAAGAAGGGATTCGTGATCGCCAGCAACCTCACGCCGCCGGTCGGCGACCCCATCGACATCTCAGATCGCGAACACATCAGCGTCCATATTGGATCCAATCCGCATTCCGGCCTGTTCATCAGCAAGCCGGTCCTCGGACGGATCTCCAAGCGCTGGACCATCCAGTTCTCGCGGGCATGGTATGACCACTCCGGCGAGTTCCGGGGCGTCATCGTCGCTTCCTATAACATCTTCGATTTCATCAGCTTCTACAGCCGTCTGCGGGTCGATCCCAATTCGCTGATCGCCCTCGTAGGCACCGACGGTGTGGTTCGCGCCCGCGCGGCGGCCACGGTGAGCTTCGGCGAGACGGTGAGCGCCAGCGCCCCTTACATCAAGGGCCTCACCCAGCCCGAGACCCCCTACGACGCCCGCAGCGCCATCGATGGTATCGACCGCATCGGCTATTTCGTGCGCTCGGACCGCTACCCGATCATCATGCTCGTGGCCTACGACAAGACCTATGTGCGCTCGTTGGCGGAGGAATTCCGCCTCGCTATCTGGATCACCGCCGGCGGGTTGGGTCTGATCCTGCTGGTGCTGGCGCTTCTGGCCTTCAGCTACCATCGCCTGCAGCAGAAGGTGCGCGCCAGCGCCCTGCGTGAGAGCGCGCGCCAGCGGGAAGTGCACTTCCTGGAAGCCATGGCCGGCGTTCCTGGCGTGTGCGTGGTGCACGTGACGTCCGACGGCAGCCGCCAGATTGGCGACACCTCGGGCAACGTCCTGCCGGCGCTGATCCATGAATATGTGGCCAGCCCTCGCTTTGTCGCCGCCACGCGCATGCTGACGGGGCCACAGGTCAGCGTCGAATATTTCGCCCGCGATGGCGAGGAGTTCGAAGTCCAGCTGATGATCGCGCCCCTGGAGGAGATCGATCAGTCCTCCCACCGCCCCTCGGACGGCCTGCAGCGCGATCTCGTGGTGTTTGCGGTGGACCAGACCTCTAAGCGCATCGAGGAGAACAACCTCTACCAGATGTCCAAGCTGGCCTCGCTGGGCGAGGTGGCGACCGGCCTTGCGCACGAGATCAACCAGCCCCTCGGCGTGATCCGGCTAGCCGCCACCAATGCGCTCACCGGCCTCCAGAAGGGCATGCCCAACGACCATATGGAGGCCAAGCTCAACCGCATCATCCAGCAGACGGTGCGTATGAGCCGCATCATCGACCATATGCGCATCTTCGGCCGCAAGAGCGGCATGCGGCTGGAGCCGAGCGACCCCATGGACGCCATCGACGGCGCCCTCCAGGTGGTGGGGGCACAATTGCGGCTGGAGAACGTCTCCGTCTCGGTCAACGGCGGCAGCGATGATGTGCGGGTGCTATGCCGGCAGGACCAGTTGGAACAGGTGGTCATCAACCTGCTCCAGAACGCCCGAGACGCCATCCGCGAGCGGCGGCGCTCGGTGGGGGTGGAATATCTGGGCGCCATCAGCATTGAAATGGCCCTGGAGCATCTTGATACCCGCGCGCCCCTGGTCTGTATCTCGGTCAAGGACAATGCCGGCGGCATTCCCGACCAGGTGATCGAGAAGGTGTTCCAGCCCTTCTTCACCACCAAGCCGCCAGGCCAGGGCACCGGCCTCGGCCTCTCGGTCAGCTTCGGCATCATCCGCGACCATGGCGGAACCCTGAGCGTAGAGAATGCCTTCGAGGGGGCAGTGTTCACCATTCGCCTGCCCGGACTGCACGAGGCCCAACTGGCCGCGACCCGCCAGCATCTGCCCGCGGACTTCTGACCCGGTTGCGCCCAGCCGCATGGCGTCTGCAAGGCTCTCGCTCGGATCCGCCCCTGTCTGTCGCGACGATTGATGCAGCGCAACGGCATGACCGCGGAACAGGTGCTGGATAATATCGGCGCCCCGACCACCGCCGTCCTCACTCGCGAGCAGCCATCATGGACCAGCCGCCCCCCGCCACCGACCTGCGCGCTAGCGCACCGGGCGACCATGTTGTGGCCGACCAATCTGCTGTGTTCGAGTTCCTGGGAAACCCGGCCAGCCATGCCCATCCTGGCCCGGTAGCCCGGATCGATACCCATGGCGCCGCGGTCTTTCTGGTCGGTCCGGACGCCTACAAGGTGAAGCGGGCCGTTGCCTTCCCATTCATGGATTTTTCCACCGTCGAGAAACGTCGTATCGCCTGCGAGGGGGAAATCACCATCAACCGCCCGGGCGCGCCGGATCTCTATCTGGAGGCGCTCCCGGTGGTACGGCGCGATGGACGCCTGCACCTGGGCGGCTCAGGCGAAGTGGTGGACTGGGTGGTGCACATGCGCCGCTTCGATGAGACGAAGACTTTGGACCGCATCGCCGCCACCGGCGACCTGGCGGCCCCACTCCTGGTGGATCTCGCCCGCGCGATCGCCGCTTCCCATGCCCGCGCGGCCCGGTGCGAACCAGCGTTCGACGCTGGTGCGGCACTGGCGGAGGTGCTGGCGGACAATGCCGACGCCTTCGCGGCGGCGCCTGACCTGTTTCCCACCGAGGCGGCCGCTGCGCTGGCGGCGGCCGCGCGCGCCGCACTGACACAGTGCAGGTCTCTGCTGAAGACACGCGCTGCGACCGGCGCGGTCCGGCGCTGCCACGGCGACCTCCACCTGCGCAATATCGCCGTCATCGACGGGCATCCGGTGCTGTTCGACGCCATCGAATTCAATCCGGCGCTCGCCACCTGTGACGTGCTGTACGACCTCGCCTTCCTGCTCATGGACCTATGGGAGCGCGGCCTGCGCGGGCCTGCCAATCTGGTGCTCAACCGCTATCTCTGGACCTGCGACCAGCGCGACCATTATGCCGCCCTGGCCGCGTTGCCGCTCTTCCTGTCCACCCGCGCCGCCATCCGGGCGAAGGTCGGGGCAGCGGCAGCCGCAGGTGCTCATGGTCCGGACCAGACGAAGGCCCGCAACGAGGCCTGCCGCTATTTCCGGGCAGCCTGCGCCTTCCTACAGGCCCCCCCTGCCCGTTTGGTGGCGGTGGGCGGCCTCGCGGGCACCGGCAAGAGCACGCTTGCGGCGGGACTTGCCCCGGCCCTCGCGCCGGCGCCGGGCGCGGTCATCCTGCGCAGCGACATCGAGCGCAAGGCTATGGCGGGGAAGGGAGAAACCGAGCGCTTGCCTCCCAGTGCTTACTCGGAGGGCGCCACTCAGGCCGTGTACGCCCGGCTGCGGGAGCGGGCGGCGCTGGCGCTTCAGGCCGGACACAGCGTCATCGTAGACGCCGTCCACGCCCACCCGGATGAGCGCGTGGCTATCGAGGCGGTGGCGCAGGACGCCAGCGTACCCTTCGACGGCGTTTGGCTTGAGGCCCCCACTCCAGTTCTGATCGAGCGGGTCTCACGTCGGAAGGGAGATGCGTCCGATGCGGATGCCGCCATCGTCGCCCAACAGGCGCATTATGAACTGGGCGGCATCAAATGGCACATTATCGACGTCGCGAGCGGCACGGAAGCCGCGCTGGCTGCTGTCCGGGCCCGAATGGGCAAGCCAACGGGCTGCGACGCATGAGGGAACGCGATCAGCAAGGCTTCTGCGGCATCTCCGCCTTGCCGGGATTGGCGCCGGTGACGACGTCCGGCTGCGGGGAGGTGGACCCAGGGGTGGCGGCATGGGGTGAGGTGCCGATATA
>CALRNP020000100.1:0-19163 GCA_943369575.1 Azorhizobium sp. AG788
GGCGGCCGCCGCGCGCTTCCAGGTCCTTCAGGGCACGGCGTTGGGTGCGGTTGTCCCACAGCAGGGCCAGGGTCAGGATGCCGAGGCCCAGGGCGGCGGCGCCATAAGCGGCGACGATGAAAGCGGTGTGGCTCATGTCAGGCCCCCGCCTGCGCGGCGGCGCGCGCTTCCAGCGCCTGGACCCGCCGGCGCATGATCTCGGTGCGCATGGCCAGCATGTGCAGCGCCAGGAATACCAAAGTGAAGCCGAGGGCGCACACGAGCAGCGGCAGCAGCAGGCTCCATTCGATGGTCGAGCCGCCCATGCGGAACACCGAGGCCGGCTGGTGCAGGGTGTTCCACCAATCCACCGAGAATTTGACGATCGGCACGTTGATGAAGCCCACCAGGGTCAGCACCGCCGCCGCCCGCCCAGCCCGGTTTGGGTCGTCAATGGCGGCCCGCAGGGCCATGAGGCCGAGATAGAGCAGGAACAGCACCAGCACCGAGGTCAGCCGCGCATCCCACACCCAATAGGTGCCCCACATGGGACGGCCCCACAGCGAGCCGGTGAGCAGGCACAGGAAGGTGAAAGTGGCGCCGATAGGCGCCAGAGCCTTGTGCGCCACATCCGCCAGCGGATGGCGCCACACCAATATGCCCAGCGCCGAGCCCGCCAGCATGGCGTAACCGAACATGGACAGCCAGGCGAACGGCACGTGGATGTACATGATCCGCACCGTCTCGCCCTGCTGATAGTCCGGCGGCGCCTGGAAGGCGAGCAGCAGGCCCACGGCCAGGACCAGCACGGCCGCGCCCGAAAGCCACGGCAGCAGCCGGTCGGACAGCCAGATGAAACGGGTGGGATTGGCGAGTGAGAGCAGGCCCATGGAGGCGTTCTAGTGTGCCTGACGGCGCGAGGGAAGCCGGTCTCCCCTGCCGCATCTTGGCGCGGTGCTGAAGCTTGCGGGATTGTGACGGCGTCGACGGTTGTCCTTGCACCTCATTTCAGGCTCGGGCGGTGCGCAAGGCGGCGGCGGCGGCCACCGGCCCCAGCACCATGGCGAACAAGGTGAGGCCGATCAGGATCTGGAACGGCGTGCCGAACGGCACCGGCCCGGTGATTGCGGCATTGGTGGCCGAAACCGCGAAGATCAGCACCGGGATGACCAGAGGCAGCACCAGCACCGCGATGAGCAGCCCCCCGCGCCGGAACGCGCCGGAGAAGGCGGCGCCGATCAGGCCCAGGGCGGTCACCGCAGGGGTGCCTACTAATAAGGTGAGGGCAACGGCGCCGATGGCGGTGGGATCGAGGTTCAGCATCAGCGCCAGCACCGGAGCCGCCAGCACCAGAGGCAGGCCGGTGGCGAGCCAATGGGCGAGGCCCTTGGCGGCGGCCACCAGTTCCAGCGGCAGCGGTGAGAGCGCGAGCGCGTCCAGAGAACCGTCTTCCACGTCGCCGGCAAACAGCCGCTCCAGGCCGATCAGGCTGGCCAGCAGTGCGCCGATCCACAGAATCGCCGGCCCGATGCGCGCCAGCAGCGCCAGATCCGGCCCCACCGCGAACGGCAGGATCGTGACGACCGAGAGAAAGAACACCACGCCGAGCCCGGCGCCGCCGCCGGATTTCAGGGCGAGCGCCAGATCGCGGCGGACGATGGCGAAGAAGGCCGAGGAGAGCGAGGGCATCATGGGGCGCGATGGCCTCCCAGGGCCAGTTCACTGACCGTCGGGCCGAAATCGAGGGGGGTGTGGGTGGCGGCGAGAATGATGCCGCCGTCCGCCAGATGGCTGCGCGCCAAAGCCGCGAACCGGGCCTGGGCGGTGACGTCCAAAGCGGTGGTGGGCTCGTCCAGCACCCAGAGCAGGCGCTTGGTGACCAGCAAGCGGGCAATGGCCAGACGCCGCTTCTGCCCGGCCGAAAGGACGGAGGCGTGAAGCCGGCCGAGGCCGCCGAGGCCGACCTCGTCCAGGGCGTCATCGACAGGCAGCCCGGTGCGGCCCAGCACGTTGCACCAGAAGGTGAGGTTTTCCGAGACGGTGAGGGCGCCCTTCAGGGCGTCGTCATGGCCGAGATAGTGGAGTTGCTCGCGCAGACTGAGTTCCGGATCGCCGCCGGTGAGGTGCACGCGGCCCGATGTCGCGCCTAGCAGGCCCGCCATGATGCGCAGCAGCGAGGACTTCCCTGCGCCATTGGGGCCGACCACCACCAATGCATAGCCGGCATGCGTTTTGAAGCTGAGTCCCGAAAACAGCGTGCGTTGGCCGCGGCGGCACGAAATACCTTCCGCGCGAAGGGCCGGCGCCCCAGGGACCGGGTTGGCGGAGGGGGCAGAAAGTTCATCCATAGGCTATTCTTATCGCATGACCGCCGTTTGAAATGGCTCTATAAAGCGCCTGAACCGCATCGCCAAAGGTGTCGGGGTGCCGCTCCTATATTGCTTTGGCGTTTCGCGTCGGTCGATCATCGAACCGGAGAATACGCGCCGTGACCTCTCTCGACAGCTTCAAGTGCCGCACCACCCTGACGGTGGATGACAAAGAGTATGTCTATTACAGCCTTGAAGCGGCCGAGCAAAACGGGCTGCCCGGTGTTTCGCGCCTGCCCTTCTCCATGAAGGTGCTGCTGGAAAACCTGCTGCGCTACGAAGACGGTCGCACGGTCACCAAGGACGACGTCGTCTCCATCGCCGACTGGCTGACCCTGCGCGGCAAGGCCGAGAAGGAGATTGCCTACCGCCCCGCGCGCGTGCTGATGCAGGACTTCACCGGCGTCCCCGCCGTGGTGGATCTGGCCGCTATGCGCGATGCCATGGTGAACCTGGGCGGCGACCCGGCCAAGATCAACCCGCTGGTGCCGGTGGATCTGGTCATCGACCATTCGGTCATCGTCAACTTCTTCGGCTCCGACAACGCGCTGAAGAAGAATGTGGACGAAGAATACAAGCAGAACCAGGAGCGCTATCGCTTCCTGAAGTGGGGCCAGAGCGCGTTCGACAACTTCCGCGTTGTCCCGCCCGGCACCGGCATCTGCCACCAGGTGAACCTGGAATATCTCGCCCAGACGGTGTGGACCCGCAAGGAAGAGATCAACGGCAAGACGGTCACCGTCGCGTATCCCGACACGCTGGTCGGCACCGACAGCCACACCACCATGGTCAACGGCCTGGGCGTGCTGGGCTGGGGCGTGGGCGGCATCGAGGCGGAAGCCGCCATGCTCGGCCAGCCCATCTCCATGCTGATCCCCGAAGTCATCGGCTTCAAGCTGGACGGCAAGCTGAAGGAAGGTATCACCGCCACCGACCTCGTGCTCACCGTCACCCAGATGCTGCGCAAGAAGGGCGTGGTGGGCAAGTTCGTGGAGTTCTTCGGCCCCGGCCTGGAGCATCTCTCGCTCGCCGACCGTGCCACCATCGCCAACATGGCCCCGGAATACGGCGCCACCTGCGGCTTCTTCCCGGTGGATCGCGAGACCATCGATTATCTCGACGAGACCGGCCGCAAGGACAGCCGCGTCAAGCTGGTGGAGGCCTATTCCAAGGCCCAGGGCATGTGGCGCAAGAAGGACACTCCGGATCCGGTGTTCACCGACACGCTGGAACTGGATCTGGACACCGTGCTGCCCTCGATGGCAGGCCCGAAGCGTCCGCAGGACCGCGTGCTGCTGAGCGACGCCAAGACCGGCTTCCTGGCCGCCCTGGAAGGTGAGTTCAAGAAGCCCGGCGAAGCCGGCAAGAAGGTGCCCGTGGCCGGCACCGATTATGCGGTCGGCCATGGTGACGTGGTGATCGCCGCCATCACCTCCTGCACCAACACCTCGAACCCCTCGGTGCTGATGGCCGCCGGCCTGCTGGCCCGCAACGCCGCCAAGAAGGGCCTGCGCTCCAAGCCGTGGGTGAAGACCTCGCTGGCGCCGGGCTCGCAGGTGGTGGAAGGCTATCTGAAGGCCTCCGGCCTTCAGGAAGATCTGGACAAGCTGGGCTTCAACCTGGTGGGCTTCGGCTGCACCACCTGCATCGGCAATTCCGGCCCGCTGCCGGAGGCGATCTCCGAAGCCATCAACAAGAACGATCTCGTGGCCGGTGCCGTCATCTCCGGCAACCGCAATTTCGAAGGCCGCGTGAACCCCGACGTGAAGGCCAACTATCTGGCCTCCCCGCCGCTGGTGGTGGCCTATGCGCTCGCCGGCTCGCTCACCATCGATCTCACCACCGAGCCGCTCGGCACCGACAAGAACGGTGAGCCGGTCTATCTCAAGGACATCTGGCCCTCCAACAAGGAGGTCGCCCAGTACATCCGTGAGAATGTCACAAAGAAGATGTTCAAGGAAAAATATTCAGACGTCTTCAAGGGCGATGAACACTGGCAGAAGATCGCCATTCCCACCGGCCAGACCTATGCGTGGGAGGACAGCTCCACCTACGTGCAGAACCCGCCTTACTTCGTGGGCATGTCCAAGGATCCCGATCCGATCACCGACATCGTGGATGCCCGCATCCTCGGCCTGTTCCTGGACAGCATCACCACCGACCACATCTCGCCCGCGGGCTCGATCAAGGCGTCGAGCCCGGCCGGCCAGTATCTGGTGGAGCACCAGGTGCGCCCGGTGGACTTCAACCAGTACGGCACCCGCCGCGGCAATCATGAAGTGATGATGCGCGGCACCTTCGCCAACATCCGCATCAAGAACCAGATGGTGCCCGGCGTGGAAGGCGGCGTCTCGCTGCATTATCCCGACGCCAGCCAGCTTTCGATCTATGACGCGGCCATGAAGTACAAGGCCGAAGGCGTGCCGCTGGTGGTGTTCGCCGGCAAGGAATACGGCACCGGCTCGTCCCGTGACTGGGCGGCCAAGGGCACCAAGCTGCTCGGCGTCCGCGCCGTCATCGCCCAATCCTTCGAGCGCATCCATCGCTCGAACCTGGTGGGCATGGGCATCGTGCCGCTGGTGTTCGAGGACGGCGCCTCCTGGCAGACCCTGGGTCTGAAGGGTGACGAAAAGGTCTCGATCCTCGGCATCGCCGGCGATCTGAAGCCGCGCCAGAAGATGGACGCCCAGATCACCTTCGCGGACGGTCGCACCGAAACCGTGACCCTGATCTGCCGCATCGATACGCTGGACGAGCTGGATTATTTCCGCGCCGGCGGCATCCTGCCCTACGTGCTGCGCCATCTGGCGGCGTGAGCCGAAGGGGCGGCATCGCTGCCGCCCTGCATCGTTCCACAGGCGGCCAGCTCCTTCGGGGCTGGCCGTTCTGCTGTCTTGGGGGCAGTTGTGGCCCGCGACGCTGCATCCCGCGATCCCGCGCGCCGCTCACCAGGCCGTGTCTCACCTCGATTTGACTCGCCCCGGACCGGGGTGGCGCTTATGCGTTGATCCTCCGCACGTTTGCTGCCAAGGTTCCGCTGCCTGCCATGATCGCCCTGCACCGCCATTCCTCCCGCCTTGCCGCGCTGGCGCTTGCCGTCGCCGGACTGCTCGCGGGCTCGGGCGCCATGGCCGAGGATCAGGCGGCAAAGCCGGCGAGCGGAACGCCGCCGCGTGCGGTGATCGAATTGTTCACCAGCCAGGGCTGTGCCTCCTGCCCGCCGGCCGATGCCTTGCTGGGCGAACTGGCCCGTGATCCGAGCGTCATCGCCATGACCCTGGCGGTCGACTATTGGGATTACATCGGCTGGAAGGACACGCTGGCCCAGCACGGTCATTCCCAGCGTCAGCGCGCCTATTCCGATGTACGCGGCGATCGCAAGATCTACACGCCGCAGATGGTGGTGGACGGGGCCCAGGCGGCCATCGGCAGTGATCGCGCGGCGGTGGAAAAGGCCATGGTGACCGCCCGCGCCAGCGGCACCGCGCTGGCGGTGCCGGTCTCCGCCAGCCGCGATGGCGAGGATCTGGTGGTGGATGTCAAAGCCATGCCCCGTTCCGAGGTCGCAGAAGTCTGGGCCTGCCCGGTGATCCGCAGCCACACGGTCTCCATCGGCCGCGGCGAGAATGGCGGCCGTAATGTCACCTATACCAATGTGGTGCGCGGCTGGGTGCGGCTCGGCACCTGGGACGGTGAGGCCGAGCGCTTCAAGGTGCCGGTCAATCAATTGCGCTTCGAGGGTGCCGATGCGGTGGTGGTGCTGGTGCAATCCGGCAGCTTCACCGCCCCTGGCCCGATCCTCGGCGCCGCCAGCCTGCCGCTGAACTGAACCGGCGGCCCCCCCTTCATCGACGAACATTGCCGATAGGGTGCCGCTGCCGGCTGCACGAGCGGCGGGCTCTTTCGCCTTGCGCCGGGCAATAAAAAAGGCCGCTTGCGCGACCTTTGAAGTTAAAATTTTGGAGCGCAGCAGTGGCCGGTCCGCTCACCACCCCGGGGGGCTGGGGGGCTGGGATAGACCGGAGAGGAAGCGAACCGGCCCTGCTACGGGTCTGAAGATCGCGCCCTCCCTTGTCCGCGACTTGACCGAAATCCGGCGAGACTGTGATGTCGGTTGACGACCGCGTGATCGATGGCTGGCCATGCAGTCGGCTATGGATGCCCCTTGAAACCGCCCGCCTGTGAAGCGATCATGACGCTTCCGCCAGCCAGGAGGTCTGATGGGCGAGATCGAACCCATACGGCGTGCGCCGACCCCTTCGTCTCTTCCCCATGCCGCGGCGCCGCCGGTCCAGGTCACCTTCGACCGGCGCGAACTAGACCGCATCCTCGACCTCTATGGCCGGATGGTCGCTGCCGGCGAATGGCGGGACTACGCCATCGATTTCCTCAAAGAGAAGGCGGTGTTCTCGGTCTTCCGCCGCTCGCTCGACGTGCCGCTGTACCGAATCGAGAAGACCCCGAAGCTCGCGCGTAAGCAGGGGGCCTATAGCGTGGTCTCACAGACCGGGCTGATTCTGAAGCGTGGCCATGAACTGCCCCGCGTGCTGGCAGTGCTGGAAAAGCCGCTGACCGCCATCGGCTGACGGCCCCCGTTTCCCGCCCATCGGCGGAAAGGGTTGTGGCGCCCAAGCCCGTGGGGCATCGTGCGCGCCGCATCAACGGAAAGCCCCATGTCCCCAGCTCCCCGCCCGATCCAGCCCGGCGACCACGTGTTCCTGGTGGACGGTTCGTCCTTCGTGTTCCGGGCCTATTTCCAGTCCATCAACCAGGACCGGAAATACAATTTCCGTTCGGACCGCTTGCCCACCGGGGCGGTGCGGCTGTTCTGCACCAAATTGTTCCAATTCATCCGCGACGGCGCCGTGGGCATCAAGCCCACCCATCTGGCCATCATCTTCGACAAGTCGGAGGATTCGTTCCGCAAGGAATTGTATCCGCTCTACAAGGCCAACCGCTCCGACCCGCCCGATGAGCTGATCCCGCAATTCCCGCTGATGCGCGAGGCGGTCAAGGCATTCGGCCTGATCCCGGTGGAGATGGCCCGCTATGAGGCGGACGATCTCATCGCCACTTATGCCCGCCAGGCCCAGGCCGCCGGCGCCGACGTGCTGATCGTCTCCGCCGACAAGGATCTGATGCAGCTGATCGGCGAGCGCGTCGCGATGTATGACCCGGCCTCGGGCGAAGCCGGCGGGCGCGGGGCGCGGCCGGAGCGGCGCATCGGCGTTGCCGAGGTGGTGGAATATTTCGGCGTCTCGCCTGAGCAGGTGGTGGACGTGCAGGCGCTGGCGGGGGATTCCACCGACAATGTGCCCGGCGTTCCCGGCATCGGCATCAAGACCGCCGCCACCCTGATCAAGGAATATGGCGACCTGGACACGCTGCTGGCCCGCGCCGGCGAGATCAAGCAGGAGAAGCGCCGCCAGTCGCTGCTGGATCCGGAGAATGTCCAGAAGGCCCGCATCTCCAAGGAATTGGTGAAGCTGGTCACCGACGTGGCGGTGGAAGTGCCGCTGGCCGACATGGTGCTGGAGGAGCCGGACGGCAAACGGCTGATCGCCTTCCTCAAGGCCATGGAATTCACCACCATCGTCCGCCGCGCGGCGGAGGCCTTCTCCGTGGATGCTTCGGAGGTGGCTCCCGATTCGCGCCTGGCGGTCTCGGGTTCGGGCGAACTGTTCGCGCCCGCCGGTGCGCCGGCCGCTGAGGATGTTCCCGCGGCGGCGGACGGCACGGTGGCGGGTGGGCCTCTGGCTGCGTCCGGGCGTCCCTCGGTGCTCAATCCCGCCGATCTAGCCGCCCAGCGGGCGCAGGAGGCCCGCGCCACCAACGTGGACCGCAGCCGCTACCGCATGCTCACCACCCTCGCCGAGCTGGAAGACTGGTGCGCCCGCGCCCGTGATCTGGGCGTGGTGGCGTTCGATACCGAGACGACGTCCATCGATCCGTTGCAGGCGGATCTGGTGGGCGTCTCGCTGGCGCTGGCGCCCAATGAGGCCTGCTACATTCCGCTGGCCCATCGGGGGGCGGGAGAAGGGCTGTTCACCGAGGGGCTGCTGCCGGGCCAGATCCCGATGGGCGCGGCGCTGGATGCGCTCAAGGGCCTGCTGGAAGACCCCGGCACGCTGAAGATCGGCCATAACGTCAAGTATGACGCGGCCATCCTGGCCCGCCACGGCATCACCGTTGCGCCCCATGACTGCACCATGTGCATCTCTTATGCGCTGGATGCCGGCCGCAACAATCACGGCATGGACGAACTGTCGGTGAAGCATCTGGGCCACACGCCCATCGCCTTCACCGAGGTCGCCGGCAAGGGCAAGGCGCAGGTCACCTTCGACAAGGTGGCGCTGGATGCCGCCACCGCTTATGCGGCGGAAGATGCGGATGTGACCTTGCGGCTGTGGCTCGCGCTGAAGCCGCGCCTCGTGGCCGAGGGGCTGACCACGGTCTATGAGACCATGGAGCGGCCCCTGGTGTCCGTTCTCACCCGCATGGAGGCGCGCGGCATCTCCATCGACCGGCCCTTGCTGGCTCGGCTGTCGTCGGAATTTGCCCAGGGCGCCGCGCGGCTGGAGGACGAGATTTCCGAACTGGCGGGCGAGAAGGTCAATGTGGGTTCGCCCAAGCAGATCGGCGACCTCTTGTTCGGCAAGCTGGGCCTGCCCGGTGCCAGCAAGACACCTACGGGCGCCTGGTCCACCAAGGCCAATGTGCTGGATGAACTGGCGGAAGCCGGCCATGTGCTGCCACAGAAGATCCTCTCCTGGCGCCAGCTCGCCAAATTGCGTTCCACCTATACGGACGCGCTACCCAATTATGTGAATCCCCAGACCCAGCGGGTCCACACCTCCTACGCGCTGGCGGCCACCACCACCGGGCGGCTGTCGTCCTCGGAGCCGAACCTCCAGAACATTCCCATCCGCAGCGAGGAGGGCCGGCGCATCCGCCGGGCGTTCGTGGCGGTGCCGGGCACCAAGCTGGTGTCGGCGGACTATTCGCAGATCGAACTGCGGCTGCTGGCGGAGATCGCCGACATTCCGGCCCTGCGCCAGGCGTTCAGGGATGGGCTGGACATCCATGCCATGACCGCCTCGGAGATGTTCGGCGTGCCGGTTGAGGGCATGCCGGCCGAGGTGCGCCGCCGGGCCAAGGCGATCAATTTCGGCATCATCTACGGCATTTCCGCCTTCGGGCTGGCCAATCAGCTGGGCATTCCGCGCGATGAGGCCGGGCTCTACATCAAGCGCTATTTCGAGCGCTTCCCCGGCATCCGCGCTTACATGGACGAAACCCGCGCCTTCTGCCGCGAGCATGGCTATGTGGAGACCCTGTTCGGCCGGCGCTGCCATTATCCGGACATCGCCGCCTCCAATCCGGCCATCCGCGCCTTCAACGAGCGCGCGGCTATCAATGCCCGGCTCCAGGGCACGGCGGCGGACATCATCCGCCGCGCCATGATCCGCATGGAGCCGGCGCTGGCGGAGGCGAAGCTCTCTGCCCGCATGCTGCTGCAAGTGCATGACGAACTGGTGTTCGAGGTGCCCGAGGCCGAGGTGGAAGCCACCTTGCCGGTGGTGCGGGCGGTGATGGAAGGGGCGGCCATGCCGGCGGTGGCGCTGGCCGTGCCGTTGCAGGTGGAAGCCCATGGCGCGGATAATTGGGAAGAGGCGCATTAGCGCCCCGCCCGCCGACGGCCGCACGGGATTTTAAGCGAAAAAATCCCGTGGAATACATAAATATCGCTCAATATCCGTTGAATGCGGCTCCCGCTTCCGCCATATGACTTTGGCGCGACAGGCGCACGGGACACGCGGCGCTGGTTTCCCCGCTCTTGGCAAGCTGCCTCGCGGAGCGGAAACTGACCACCGCAGGTTCGCGCCGCGCCCGAGGAGAAGGCAGAGCCCCATGACCGCCGACCGCTCATCCCAGACTGGCCGCGCCCCCCGTGCGCGCGATGGCGGGCGCATGGATAAATTGGCCCGCCTGCCGGTGTTTTATGCCCTGGCGGGCAAGCGGGTGCTGGTGGCGGGTGGCGGCGAGCCGGCGGTGTGGAAGGCGGAATTGCTCTCGGCTGCCGGTGCGCGGGTGGAAGTGATTGCCGAAGAAATCTGCGCCGAGATGTGGCATCTGGCCGGCGCTGCGCCGGACGGGCCGATCTCCATTCATAAGCGGCCCTGGCACGCGGATGATATTCCTGGCGCCGCCATGGCCATTGGCGATGCCGCCGATGAGGACGAAGCCGCGCGCTTTGCCGCCGCCGCCCGCGCCGCCGGTGTGCCGGTCAACGTGGTGGACAAGCCGGCCTATTGCGATTTTGCCTTCGGTGCCATCGTCAATCGCTCGCCTCTGGTGGTGGGCATTTCCACTGATGGGGCCGCCCCGGTGTTCGGGCAGGCGATCCGCGCCAAGATCGAGGCACTGCTGCCCCAGGGCTTCAAGGCCTGGGCACAGGCGGCGCAATCCTGGCGGGGCGCGGTGTCGGCGCTGAACCTGCCGTTTCAGGGACGGCGTCGCTTCTGGGAGAGCTTTGCCGCCAAAGCCATGGCCGAGCCGGGCCGCGCGCCCAATGAGGCCGACCGGGAGGCGCTGCTGGCGCTGGCCCATGCTACTCAGGCAGCGCCGGAGACCGGCTCGGTCGTGCTGGTGGGGGCGGGGCCGGGCGATCCCGAACTGCTGACGCTGAAGGCGGTGCGGGCGCTGCAATCCGCCGACGTGGTGCTCTATGACGATCTGGTCTCGGAGGCGGTGCTGGATTTCGCACGCCGCGAAGCTAAGAAGATGCTGGTGGGCAAGACCGGATACGGCCCCTCCTGCAAGCAGGACGACATCAACGCACTGATGGTGCAACTGGCCGGCGAAGGCCGCCGCGTGGTGCGCCTGAAGGGCGGCGAGCCGATGATCTTCGGCCGCGCGGGTGAAGAGATCGCCGCCTGTCGCGCCGCTGGCATCCGGGTGGAGGTGGTGCCGGGCATCTCCTCGCCCCAAGGCGCCGCCAGCCGTCTCGTCGCCTCGCTCACCCATCGCGACCATGCCCGCCGCCTGCAACTGGTCACCGCCCACGCCCGCGACGGCAAGCTGCCGCGCGATCTCGACTTCAAGGCGCTCTCCGATAAGGCGGCGACCACCGTAGTCTACATGCCGCGCCGGACCCTGCCGGACCTGGTGGGCGAACTGATCAGCGCCGGCATCGATCCGCACACGCCGGCGGTGGCGATCTTCTCGGTGACGCGGGCCAATGAACAGGTGGTCTGGGCGCCGGTCTCCGGCCTGTCGGAGGCGGTGGCGGCGGCGGTGGATGAGGGCGCGAGCGGGCCGTGCCTCGTCATTTATGGTCACGCCCTCTCCGCCGCCGAGGGCGCGCGGGTGCTGGACGGCCCGATGGTGCAGGCGGCGCAGCTCTGAAGCGCCTGCCACGGCGTGACCTGCGGCCCGTCAGGAGCTAGAACCGGCCATGGCTTTTTCATCGGAAGAAATCGAGCGCTACGCCCGCCACCTCGTGCTGCATGACGTGGGTGGGCCGGGGCAGCAGAAGCTGAAGGCCGCCACCGTGCTGGTGATCGGCGCCGGTGGGCTTGGCGCCCCGGTTCTGCTTTATCTGGCGGCGGCGGGGGTGGGCCGGCTGATCCTGGTGGATGACGACGTGGTGTCGCTGTCCAATCTCCAGCGGCAGGTGATCCACCGCACCGCCGACATCGGCCGCCCCAAGACCGACAGCGCGGCGGACGCGGTAGCCGGCATCAATCCGCATGTGGAGATGGTCACCCATCCGGTGCGCATCGGCGTCGACAATGCCCTGGCCTTGATCGCCCAGGCCGACGTGGTGGTGGACGGCTCGGACAATTTCGCCACCCGCTATCTGGTCTCGGACGCCTGCGTGCTGGCGAAGAAGACGCTGGTGGCCGCGGCGCTGGGCACCTTCGATGCCACCGTCACCACCATTAGCGCTCATCAGAACCGGCCGGACGGCACGCCCAATCCCACCTATCGCTGCCTGTTTCCCGAAGCTCCGCCGCCGGGCACGGTGGCACCCTGCGCGGAGGCAGGCGTGCTGGGGGCGCTGGCGGGCATCGCCGGTTCGCTGGCGGCGCTGGAGGCGATCCGCGCCATCGTCGGCTTCGGCGAGGGGCTGGTGGGCAAGCTGCTGATGATCGACGCCCGCTTCATGCGGTTCGAAACCCTGAGCTATGCCTATGATCCGGAAAACCCGCTCACCGGCACGGGCGCGCGCATCACCGATCTGTCCCAACATGAAAAGGCCGCCTGAGCGGCGGCCTTCAGATTGGGGATCGGTGTGGTTCCCGCCTCACAGCATCGAGGGCAGGACGCGATCCGGCGGACGGTGGCCGTCCATGAAGGTCTTGATGTTGACGATGACCTTCTCGCCCATGTCCACGCGGCCTTCCAGGGTGGCCGAGCCCATGTGCGGCAGCAGCACCACCTTGCCGTTGCGGGCGAGGCGGACCAGCTTGGGGTTCACCGCCGGCTCCTGCTCGAACACGTCGAGGCCGGCGCCGGCCAGTTCGCCGGCTTCCAGCATGCGGGCCAGGGCGTTCTCGTCGATGACCTCGCCGCGGGCGGTGTTCACCACATAAGCTTCGCGCTTCATCAGCTTGAGCCGGCGGGCGGAGAGCAGATGGAAGGTGGCCGGCGTGTGCGGGCAGTTCACCGACACGATATCCATGCGGGCGAGCATCTGGTCGAGGCTCTCCCAATAGGTGGCTTCCAGGGCCTCTTCCACCGCGCCGGGCAGCGGGCGGCGGTTGTGATAGTGGATCTGGAGGCCGAAGGCCTTGGCGCGGCGGGCCACCGCCTGGCCGATGCGGCCCATGCCGATAATGCCGAGGCGCTTGCCCCAGATCCGGCGGCCGAGCATCCAGGTGGGCGACCAGCCGCTCCACTCGTCGCGCTCGCCGATCAGGGTCTGGGCGCCTTCCACCAGCCGGCGGGGCACGGCCAGAATCAACGCCATGGTCATGTCGGCGGTATCCTCGGTGAGGACGCCGGGCGTGTTGGTGACGGTAATCCCGCGCGCCAGGGCGCTGGACACGTCGATATGATCGACGCCGTTGGAAAAACTGGCGATGAGGCGCAGATTTTCCCCGGCCTGCGACAATACGGCATTGTCGATGCGGTCGGTGAGGGTGGGGACCAGCACATCCGCCTTCTTGACCGCCTCTACGAGGGCGGCCTGATCCATGGGGATGTCGTCCACGTTGAGGTGAGCGTCGAACAGCTCCCGCATGCGGGTTTCCACCGTATCCGGCAGCTTCCGCGTGACGACAACCAGCGGCTTGCGACGCGCCATTTGCTTCCCCGTTCCCCGTTTCTTAACCCTTATAGTCCCGTCTAGCAGACGGACGGCGAAAGACAAAGCGCGGGAGACCGCCTGCCCTTGACGCTGGCCCGCGCCGGGCGCACTTCAAGCCGGGCAGCGGGTGCGGGGAGATCGCACGGCGGAGTTCCGCGGCTCTCAACGCAAAATCAACGCGGCCGGGTTTAATCACCGCGGCTGGGTTTTATGTGTCCGGCTGGCCAGGGTGGGCCCGTCGGTGGTGCGAAAGGACGATCGGACATGCAGATCACGCGGTGGCATCTCTTCCAGACGCGCGCGGCGGCTTTCGCCCTGCTGTTGGCGGCGGTGCTTCCAGGCGCAGGCGCCCGTGCGGCGGACGACACGCCTGGTACCGGCCTTCCGGTCCCGCGCTTTGTGTCGCTGAAGGCGGACAAGGTGAACGTGCGCAACGGACCTAATCGCGATCAGGACGTTGCCTGGATCTTCACCCGCGCCGGGCTGCCGGTGGAGATCACCGCGGAATTCGAGACCTGGCGACGCATTCGCGATGCGGAAGGCGCGGAAGGCTGGGTCTATCACTCCATGCTGTCGGGCCGGCGCACCGCGCTGGTGGCGCCATGGGGCAAGGACACCACCGCGACCTTGCGGGACAAGCCGGACGCCGGCGCCAAAATCGCCGCGCGGCTGGAGCCGGGCGTGCTGGGCACGGTCAAGACCTGTGATGGCAAATGGTGCCGCTTGGTCGGCGACGGCTTCGATGGCTTCATTGAGCAAAACAAGCTCTGGGGCGTCTATCCCAACGAAAAGGTGGACTGAGCGTCCCTCTTGTCGCTCCCGCGCGCAGCTCGCAGCCAAGCCGGCCTGGCTCTCTCTTCAAGCCGTTCCGACCTCGAGGCACGCGCAGACCAAGCCGGGGCCGATCGCCGCCCCCGGCTTGGTCTGACAGATCGTGCGGCCTCAGAGGCCTTCTTCTCCGGTCAGGCCTTCTTGGCCCGGGGCGTGCGCGGCTTGCGGACCGGAGCCGGCGGCTCTTTCGGCGCTTCAACCTTGGCGCGGCCGAGGCCGATTTCCTTGGCCATGGCCGAGCGGGTCAGCGCGTAGTTGGGCGCAACCATCGGATAGTCATAAGGCAGATCCCACTTCTTGCGATACTCGTCTGGGGTCAAGCCGTGCTTGGACATCAAGTGCCGCTTCAACGATTTGAACTTCAGTCCGTCGTCGAGGCAGATGATATAGTCCGGGGTAATGGACTTCTTGATGCTGACGGCGGGCGTCAACTGCTTGGGGGCCTCGACCGCGGCGGGCTCGGCGCTCAGGGCGGCCAAGGCGGCATGCACCGCTTGGATCAGATGCGGCAGCTCGGCGGCGCTAACGCTGTTGTTGGCGACGAATGCGCTGACGATGTGCGCCGCATTCTCTGCCAGGAAGTCATTCGAATCTTGATCGTCCACGGTCTATCCTCCGGTTATACACATTTATTGCAACAGCTTGAGGCTTTGTTCAAGCGCGGTCGCGGGATAAAAGCATCCAATTCGGCTTTAGGTATCACTGTGCAAGTGATCGCTACGATTGCGGTGGATTTCCGCCAAAAATGTGCACGTCCCCGGATCAGTTTTTCATCCGGTAGCCGGTCTTGAAGATCCAAACGACCGCGCCGAGACACAGAGCCAGGAAGACAAAGGTCATGGCGAGGCTCAAGCCGACGCTGACGTCCGATATGCCATAGAAGCTCCACCGAAAACAACTCACCAGATAGACCACGGGATTGAAGAGAGTCAGCGTGCGCCAGAACGGCGGCAGCATGTCGATCGAATAGAAGCTTCCCCCAAGGAAGGCGAGGGGCGTGATGACCAGCAGCGGGACCAACTGAAGCTTCTCGAAACTGTCGGCCCAAATGCCGATGACAAAGCCGAACAGGCTGAAGGTCACAGCCGTCAGGACCAGGAAGCCCAGCATCCACACCGGATGATCGATGCGCAGGTCCACGAACAGCGCCGCTGTGCCTAAGGTGATGAGCCCCAGGATGACCGACTTGGTCGCCGCCGCACCGACGTATCCGATCACGATCTCCACCGCCGATAGCGGAGCCGACAGTAATTCGTAGATGGTTCCCACGAAGCGCGGGAAGTAGATCCCGAACGAGGCATTGGCGACGCTCTGGGTCAGGAGGCCCAGCATGATGAGGCCTGGCACAATAAAAGCGCCATAGCTCACATCGCTTATATTGCCGATGTGGCTGCCGATGGCGGTGCCGAACACCACGAAATAGAGCGAGGTGGACAGCACAGGCGAGACGATGCTCTGAAGCAGCGTGCGGCGGGTGCGGGACATTTCAAAGATATAGATGGCGCGGATGGCATGGAGGTTCATGGAAGAACCCTTCTTTCGTGGCCGCATGCCCTGGGGCGCGGGCGTGGCAAGATGGATGGGCATTGGGAGGTGGCTGGACAGATGCGCGGTTCGGTGCCGGCCTCACGGCCCGGCGCGCACCAGGCGCACGAAGATCTCCTCCAATGAACTCTGCTGGGTCTGGAGATCGTTGAACGCGACACCCGCGGCCGCAAGGTCCTGGAGGAAGGGGGCGATGAAGGTGGGCGCGCCGGCGGTGTCGTAGGTGTACGTCAGCGTCGACCCATCGTCCGACAAGGTCAGGGGATGGACGGCCAGCGCCGGGGGGATGGCCGTCAGGGGCGCCGCCAGATGCAGCGTCAGCTCCTTGCGGCCGAGCTTATGCATCAGGTCGTCCTTGTCCTCCACCAGGATCAGTTCGCCCTTGCGGATGACACCGACCCGGTCGGCCATTTCCTCGGCCTCCTCCAGATAATGGGTGGTGAGAATGATGGTGACGCCGGCATCGCGCAGATCGCGGATCACCCGCCACATGTCGCGGCGCAGTTCCACGTCGACGCCGGCGGTGGGTTCATCCAGGAACAGGATCTGCGGCTCGTGGGAGAGCGCCTTGGCGATCATCACCCGACGCTTCATGCCGCCGGACAAGGTGATGATCTTGCTGTCCTTCTTATCCCAGAGGGACAGGTCTTTGAGCACCTTCTCGACGTAGGCGCGGTTGCGCGGCTTGCCGAACAGGCCGCGGCTGAAGCTGACCGTGTCCCACACAGTCTCGAAGGCGTCGGTGCTCAGCTCCTGGGGAACGAGGCCGATGCGGGCACGGGCGGCGCGATAGTCGGTGATGATGTCGTGGCCGTCCGCGGTCACGGTGCCGGCGCTGGGATTGACCAGGCCGCAGATGATGGAGATCAGCGTGGTCTTGCCGGCGCCGTTCGGCCCCAGCAGCGCGAAGATCTCGCCGCGCCGGATGTCGAGGGTGATGTCCTTGAGCGCGGAATGGCCGGACGCATAGGTCTTAGACAGACCGCGAATGGAGATGATGGGCTGCATGGGGGAATATAGCCTGTTCGGTCGGCGTTTGTGCGGAACTTGGTCGCGGGAGGCAGGGGGCCGCCGGGATCGGAGGCGGGTGGACGGCGCCATCATGCCGCGGGCGGCGGAGCATCGAGATCAACGCACACAGGCGGGAGAGGCCGGGCGCCGGTGCCCCATCCGCCGCGCCCCTGCGCTGCCGGGCATATGGCGCTGCCGGCCGCAAGCGCAAGGTCAGCCCTCACGCCCTCAGTCACTTGGGGACGGAGCGGAGACAGCCATAGGTGCCATTCGCCGCGCTGCACACGCCGCCATGCTCGCACAAGGTGAAGCCTGTATGACCCCAAGCGGCTCTCCATTCGAGCCGCGGCGCCTCGACCCCCTCCGGCGTCGGGATCGACCCTGGCATGCGGGTGCCAGGGTCGATCAGCTTTCTGCTATAAATCCTGTCACAGAACGGTCGCAGGCCCTTCCCCACGGGCTACGTTCAGATAACGTGCCTGCCAGATCCGATCCGGGCCACCTGTCCCATGCACGAACTGGATGCCATCGACCGCAAGATCCTCACGCTGTTGCAGGAGGATTGCCGCATAACCATGCAGGATCTCTCCGCCCAGGTAGGCTTGTCCGCCTCCCCGTGCCATCGCCGGGTGCGGCTGATGGAAGAGCGTGGCGTGATCGCCCGCCATGTCGCCATCGTCGATCAGGCGGCCATCGGCCTGCATGTGAGCGTGTTCATCTCCATCAAGCTGGAACGTCAGAAGGAAGAGGATCTGGAGCGCTTCGCCAAGGCCATCTCCGGCTGGGAAGAAGTGCTGGAATGCTACCTCATGACCGGCGCTCGGGATTATCTGCTGCGGGTGGTGGCGCGGGATCTGGCTGCCTACGAGACCTTTCTCAAGACCAAGCTGACGCGGCTGGATGGCATCGCCTCGATCGAATCCAGCTTTGCCCTCAGCCAGGTGAAATATTCCATCGCCTTGCCGGTCCAGGCTGCCGGTAGCCGGGGCTGAGCACCGCCGCCCGTCCCCTGCGGCATGACTCCTGCATGCGCAGCGGACCCGCCGCGTGCGCGAATTGCCCCCGGCATGCCGGCCGGCAGTGCGTTCGTGGCCGATGCGTCGTCAGTCCCGAGGAGACCTCCCATGGATCGCAGATCCGCTTTGTCCCTGTTTGCCGTCACGGCGCTCCTCGGGTTTGCGCCGCCCGCTGCGCATGCAGCCGATGGCCTGGATGCCATCATGGCCCGCAAGGTGATCCGCATTGCCGTGCCCACCGACTATCCGCCTTACGGTTTCGTCGGCCCCGACCTGAAGCCTCAGGGCCTGGACATCGCCATGGCCGAACTGATCGCCGAGAAGATGGGCGTGAAGGCTGAACTGGTGTCGGTGACCAGCGCCAACCGCATCCCCTATCTCCAGACCGGCAAGGTGGACCTGATCATCTCCACCTTGGGCAAGAATGCCGAGCGGGAGAAGGTGCTGGACTTCAGCTATGCCTATGCGCCGTTCTTCCAGGCGGTGTTCGGCGGCAAGTCGGTGGCGGTGAAGGGCCCGGCCGACATGGTGGGCAAGACCGTGGCGGTGACGCGCGGGGCGATGGAAGACCAGGAACTGGAAAAGGTCACCCCGCCGGGCGTGGTGGTGAAGCGCTATGAGGATAATGCCGCCACCGCTGCCGCTTATGTGGCCGGGCAGACGCAATTGGTGGCGATCAGCGCCGCCGCGGCGGGCACCATCATGCAGATGAACCCGGCCACCAATACCGAGTTCAAGTTCCTCATCAAGGATTCGCCCTGCTTCATCGGCATCGCCAAGGGCGAGGATCAGCTCAAGGCGAAGGTCAATGCCATCATCCTGGCGGCGAAGGGCGACGGCACCTTGAATGCCATGTCGCAGAAGTGGCTGGGCCGCCCCGTGGGCGAACTGCCGCAATAGCGCGCCGGCCGTTCAGGCGCGGCGGGCGTGCCGCGCCGGTTTCTTTACGCTCCGGTCCAGCGGCGGAAGATCACGCAGGCATTGACGCCGCCGAAGCCGAAGCCGTTGGACAGCGCGTAATCCACCGTCGCCTGGCGGGCCTGCGGGCCGATGAGATCGAGGCCGGCGGCGGCGGGATCCGGATTCGTCAGGTTCAGC
>CALRNP020000101.1:0-19127 GCA_943369575.1 Azorhizobium sp. AG788
CCACTGGGTGCGGAAGGCGGACAGGCGCGGGCACAGCGGGCAATCGCGCCCAGGTTCGGCAAGCATGAGAAGGTCCGGTCTCCGGCGGGGAAGACCCGGACGATCAGGTCTCGCTCGGGTCGGGCAGGGGGGCGGCCCGGCGTTCCAGGAAGCGCGGGGTCTCCTGCATGCGCCCGGCGCGTTCGGAGGGATCTCGTCCGATTTTGCCCTGGAGGTCAACCAGATCGATGAACACGTCCGCCTGCCGGCGCAGGTCGTCGGAGATCAGCGGCGGCTGGGTGGAGATGGTGGACACCACGCTCACCCGGATGCCGCGGCGCTGCAGCGCCTCCACCAGCGAGCGGAAGTCGCCATCGCCGGAGAACAGCACGATGTGGTCCACATGGCCGCACAGCTCCATGGCATCGACGGCGATCTCGATGTCCATATTGCCGCGCACCCGGCGCCGGCCCTGGCTATCGGTGAACTCCCGCGCCAGCTTGGTGACGACGGAATAGCCATTATAGTCCAGCCAATCCAACAGCGGTCGGATGGAGGAGTATTCTTGGTCTTCCACCAGCGTCGTATAATAGAAGGCGCGCAGCAGATAGCCGCGTCCTTGAAACTCCTTCAATAGACGCTTGTAGTCGATGTCGAAGCCCAGCGACTTCGTTGCGGAATATAGGTTTGCGCCGTCGATAAACAGCGCAATTTTCTCCAAGCCTTGCATGCGGCCGCCCATGGATAATATTTTAAGTTTCGAACTTTGAACGATTTTAAACTGAGCCTTAAGTGCAGTTCTCGAACAGACCGCGGTGAAGTGCAAGCGAAAAACGTATCCTGCGCTTGCCGCAACCTAGGAAATGCGGTATACGGCCAATCTTTCCCATCCCTTGCATCGCGATCTGCGCCTCTAGGAGTGCCGACTTCATGGCCCGTGTTACCGTTGAGGATTGCATCGACAAGGTCGACAACCGCTTCGAACTGGTCCTTCTGGCTGGCCACCGCGCCCGCATGATCTCCTCCGGCTCGCCGATCACCATCGATCGCGATAACGACAAAAATCCGGTTGTCGCCCTGCGCGAGATCGCTGACGAAACCGTCAGCCCCGAGGATCTGAAGGAAGACCTGATCCACTCGCTGCAGAAGTACACCGAGGTGGACGAGCCCGAACCCGAAAATGTGCCGCTGCTGGGCAACAGCTCCGGCGACGATTCGGACGTGGTGTTCGACCGCATGACCGAGGAAGAATTGCTGGCCGGCCTCCAGGGCCTGGTGCCGCCGGAACAGACCGACGACGACGAGGGCTGAGCCCACCGGAGTGGCCGGGCCTCGCTGAGGCCGGGCTGCCGGGTTTTTTCGCCGCGCATGCAAGCGCCGGCGGCACGCCAGAGAGCGCGCCGCCGGCGCTTTGCGTTTAGGGGCGCTCATGGGCTGGGGAGGGGGCGTTTGGCTGTCATGCCACACGCACAGCCGCGCGCTGTCGCATGACAATGTCACACGACAGCGGAGATGATGGGGAATTCCGGGGCGAAACGCACCGATGCGTCAGAAGCCGACGGCGGTGCCCACCAGATCGTAGGCGTCGGCGGCGTCGATCTTCACCGTGGTGATCTCGCCCACCCGCAGCGGCCGGCGGGAGGAAATCCGCACCGAGCCGTCGATTTCCGGGGCATCGCCCTTGGTCCGCCCGATCCCGCCGCCGGGGCTGACCTGATCGATGATGACCTGCTGGCGGGTGCCCACCTTGCGCTTGAGGCGGCGGGCGGAAATCGCCTGCTGGGTCCTCATAAACCGATCATAACGCTCGGCTTTTACCTCTTCGGGCACCGCGCCCTCGATGGCATTGGCCGGGGCGCCGGCCACCGGCTCGAACTTGAAGCAGCCGACCCGATCCAGCTGGCTTTCCTCAAGGAAATCAAGCAGTTCCTGGAATTCGGCCTCGGTCTCGCCGGGAAAGCCGACGATGAAGGTGGAGCGCAAGGTCAGCTCCGGCACCGCCGCCCGCCAGCCCAGAACCCGCGCCAGGGTCTTCTCCTGGGCCGCCGGCCGCTTCATCCGCCGCAGCACCGTGGGGCTGGCATGCTGGAACGGAATGTCGAGATACGGCAATACCTTGCCCGCCGCCATCAGCTCCATCACCCGGTCCACATGGGGGTAGGGGTAGACATAATGCAGCCGCACCCAGGCCCCGAGCTCCCCCAGCGCCTCGGCCAGATCGAAGAAGCGGGTGGACCAGTCCCGGTCCTTCCAGCGGCTCTCGGCATATTTCAGGTCGACGCCATAAGCGGAGGTGTCCTGCGAGATCACCAGGAGTTCCTTAACTCCTGCATTCACAAGCTTTTCCGCCTCGCGCATCACCTCGTTCAGCGGCCGGCTGACCAGGTCGCCGCGCAGCTTGGGGATGATGCAGAAGGTGCAACGGTTGTTGCAGCCCTCGGAAATCTTCAGATAGGCATAGTGCCGGGGCGTCAGCTTGATGCCGTGCTCGGGCACCAGATCCAGGAACGGATCGTGCTTGGGCGGCACGGCGGCATGGACCGCCTCCAGGACGCTCTCATATTGCTGCGGCCCGGAGATCGCCAGCACGCTGGGATGGACGGCGCGGATCTGCTCCGGCTCAGCACCCATGCAGCCGGTGACCACCACCCGCCCGTTCTCCGCCAAGGCTTCGCCGATGGCCGAGAGGCTCTCGGCCTTGGCGCTGTCGAGGAAGCCGCAGGTGTTCACGATCACCAGATCGGCGCCATCGTGGTTGCGGGTCAGCTCATAGCCCTCGGCCCGCAGGCGGGTGACGATGCGCTCGCTGTCCACCAGCGCCTTCGGGCAGCCGAGGGAGACGAACGAGATGCGCGGCGCGCCGGAGGGGGCGCCGGAAGGCATGAGGGTGGGCGCGAGTTCGGCCATGGCGCTGCGCGCGGGTCCATTGTTGTGCGAGAGGCCTGAGGCGTTACGGGAGGACGGCGCCCCCGTCAATCCCGCCGCCCGCCCGCCGGCGCAGGGAGGCCATGCATTTTCCTGCGGAGGCCGGCACCCCATACCGGCGCCCGGCTGCTTCGGCTTCACAGTTGCGGCGGGCCTCACTACAAAAAGCAGGCACCCGCGCACCAAAGCCGGGGCAGGGAGGACCGGGGCCCATGGTATATCTCATCGCCTCCATTGCCGGCATTGCCGGCCTGCTGTTCGGCTTCGACGAGGGCGTGATTGCCGGCGCCCTGCATCTGCTGCGGGCAGAATTCGGGATTTCGCCGCTGGCGGAAGGCATCATGACCGCCACCGTTCCGCTCGGCGCGGTGGGTGGGGCGCTGGTGGGCGGCTGGCTCGCCCGGCCGGTGGGCCGGCGCAAGCTGCTGCTGGGCGCCGCCATCCTGTTCGTGGGCGGCGCCTTGATGTCGGCGTTGGCCTCCAGCCTGGTCATCGTCTGCGTGGCGCGCCTGCTGCTGGGGCTAGCCATCGGCGTCGCGGCCATGATCGCCCCGCTCTATATCTCCGAGACCGCGCCGGCCCGCATCCGCGGCATGCTGGTGTCGATCTATCAGCTGGCGATCACGCTCGGCATCCTGGGTGCCTATCTCGTCGGCTACACCTTCTCGGACTCCTGGCGGGCGATGTTCGCCGCCGGCATCGTGCCGGGCGCGGCGCTCTTGATCGGCATCGCCATCCTGTCCGATACGCCGCGCTGGCTGGTGTTGCGCGGGCGCCGGGAGGAGGCGCGGGCGGTGATCGCCAAGACCCAGAGCCTGCCCATCGGCCATCAGCAGGTCAGCACGGAACTCTCCGCCATTGAGGCGGCCGCGCAGGAAGACCTGGCACAGGGAAGCTGGCGCGACCTGTTCGGGCCGGTGGCGCGCCCGGCGCTGATCGTCGGCATGGGGCTGTTCCTGCTGCAGCAGCTGAGCGGCATCAATGCGGTGATCTACTTCGCGCCCACGGTGTTCCGCCTGTCCGGCTTCGATTCTACATCGACACAGATGCTGGCGACGGTCGGCATCGGCGTGGTCAATGTGCTGGTGACGGTGCTGGCCATGGGGCTGATCGACCGCATCGGCCGCCGCAAACTTCTGTTCATCGGCTTCACCGGCGCGGCCCTCAGCCTGGGGTTGATCGCCGCCGCCGCGGCGACCGGCGCACCCGATCTCCAGATCCTGGCCCTGATCGGGCTGGTGCTCTACGTGGCTTCGTTCGCCATCAGTATCGGGCCGCTGCCCTGGGTGATGATGTCCGAGATCTTCCCGCTGCATCTGCGCGGGCCGGGCATGAGCGCGGCCTCCATCACCAATTGGGTGTTCAACTTCATCGTGGTGCTGACGTTTCCGGTTCTGGTCGCCTCCATCGGCCTGGCCGGGGTGTTCTCCATCTATGCGCTGGTGTGTGCGTGCGGCGTGGTGTTCACCGCCCGCCTGGTGCCGGAGACCAGCGGCATCTCGCTGGAAGACATCGAACGGCATCTGAAGGGCGGCAAGCCGTTCAGCGCCCTGGCGCGCGCGGTGAAGCCCGCGTGAAGGAAGGCCCCGGCCGCATGCTTCCGCGGCCGGGGCACTCCAAGGCTCAGAAGGTGAAGCGGGTACCCACGGTCACCGACCGCCCGCTGCCTGGCTCGAACAAGGCCTGGTTCGCGCTCGCCCGCGCCGTGACGTTGGTGCTGGCGATATAATTGACGTTCAGCAGGTTGCGGGCATCCAGATAGATGGATGGCCCCTTGCCGCCACGGTCATAGCCGGCGCGGAAGTTCAACAGCGCGTAGGGCGACGTATCCAGGGTGTTGGCGTCGTCCACATAATAAGCCACCGGCACCCACTCCACGTTCGGCCCGGCATAGAAGCCGCTGGGATGCTTGTAGAGCAGTTCCGCACGCAGATAGTGCGGCGGGATGCCCGGCAGGCGGTTGTTGCCCCACACCGGATCGTTGTGGAAATAGAAGTCGCTGTAAGTGTAGGCGACGTTCAGCCAGACCTGATCCGTGACCGGGCCAGGAGTGAACAGGTCTTTCAGGACCACGACGCCGAACCCGGCTTCCAGGCCCTGATGGATGGTGTTGCCCAGATTGACCACGGTGCAGGTCAGGCCCAGCGTATTGCCGGGGTCCTGGCATTGCAGTTCGTTCTCCACCCAGGAACGATAGAGCGAGACATCCCAGGTGAAGTCCGGCCGCCGGCCACGGGTGCCGATTTCGATGGTGGTCGCGGTCTGGGCCTCGAGGTTGCCGATGATGGGATCGACGAAATTCGTCAACTCCGAAAAGGTCGGCACCTCGCCCGAGCGGGAGACGTTGCCATACACCTGCGCACCGGCAGCGGGCTCGAACACGAAGCCGGCCTTAGGCAGGAACAGATTATACTCATTGCCGCCGGAGTTGGCATTGTAATAGCCGGTGCGGTCGAGGCTGGCATTGAGGAACTGCATGGCGCCCACCAGCGAGAAGGTCGGCGTCAGGTAGAAATTGTCTTCCACATAATAGGTGGTGTTGGTGGCGGCGTCGTTGGATAAATAAGCCAGGGCCCCGGCGTTGCCGGCGGTGTTGGTGTAGCGCTTGGCGTCCGTATTTCCGGTGCCGTAGTTGATGCCGGCCACCAGGCGATTTTTGAAGCCGCCGATGCTGCGTTCGTCCACCAGCTTGGTGAACGCGCCATACTCTTCGTAATTGTAGTTCAGCACCTGGAAGATCGGGTGGTTGAGATCCTTGTTGGTGTAGAAGACGCCGCCTTCAAGCTTGGTGGTATCGGACAGCACCACCGTGGTCTTGTTGGCAAGACGGACGGATTCGATGTTGCGCTGATAGTTGAGCAGCACATTGGCCGTAGCCGCCGTCTGGGGAGAATTCAGCGCCACGGTCTTGGACACCGAACCAGGGATCTGCTGATTGACGTTGGTGGCGTTCAGATAGAAGCGCGTCTCCACATGGTCGTTGACCTGGATGCCGAAATTGGCACTGCCCCGGGTGTTCTCGCCGGCCGAATGCTGGCGGAAGCCATCCTGGGTGATCCATGATCCGGTGACAAAGCCGTCAAACGCCCCCTGGGCGCCGCCGGCACTGGCCTGGAAGCGGTAGAAGCCGAAGGAACCGGCATCGACACGCACTTCCGCCGGAGCCGCATCTCGGCCGGTGAAGGTCACGAAATTGATGGCGCCGCCCAAGGCGTTGGCACCGAACTGGTAGCCGTTTGCGCCCTTGAACACCTCCACATATTGGAAGGCTGTGGGGTCGATCTCCTGGAAGTCGCCGCCACCATCCACCGAGCTGAGCGGGATGCCGTCCTGGAACAGCTGGATGCCGCGCAGATGGGAGCTGCGGGAAATGCCGGAGCCGCGGATGGAGAGCCGGGTATCCTCGCCCCATTTGGGCTGGGCAAACACGCCGGGCACATAGTCCAGCATGTCCTTGACCGTGGTGGCGCGAGTGTTGGTCCAGGCATCGTCCGTGACCACTTCGACGCCGCCGGGGGTCAGTTCGATGGCGGCACGGGCCTGTGCAACGGAGGGCACGGTCAGCGACCCGCCGGGGCCGGCCTGCACGCTGACCACCGGCAGGGCGACCGCGGCATCTTCGGCGGATGCACAGGTGGGAAGGGAGAGGAAAGCGGTGGCGGCGAGCACAGCGCTGCCGCGCGCCCGGCGGTGAAGCCGAGTTCGGTGGGGGGAACGGAAGGGAGACATGGCAATTTCCAAGCGCCAGCGCGCGGCGGCGCGTCCTGGCGTCAGCTGAAAAGGGAAAGCGGTGGCGGTGGCGCCGGGCGCCGCAGTTCAGCTCAGGCGCGGTGGCGCGCGGGGCCGGGCACTTTCCGAGAGCGGAACCGGGGCCAAAATCCCGACCGAGCGGACCGGCGCCGTAACGGCAACCCCGAACGCTTGGAACGGGCGCGCCGTGGGCAGATCCGGCAACAGCGGCACGCCGCCGGCGAGGGGGCAGGCGTTGCAATCATGGAAGACGGCAGAGGGTGTATTGTCGCCATGATCGGAGCTGGCATCCTCGGTGGATGCGGCGGATAGGCAGAGGGTAAAGCCGTCGCCGCCGGCTGGCGCCGCCATGGCACCGGCGGCAAGGCCGCCGAGGACAGCGTGCAGCACCACCAGATAGGCGGCGAGCCAGCGGCCGATGGTCGATCCCAGGGCATGGGGCCGCGCGCGCCGGCTCATCCCCGCCAGGGAGGATCGCCGCGCGTCAAACCTGATGTCCTGCCCCTGTGCCGACAATCGGCTCCCCCATCGCGCCCCTGACGCTGCGGATGATCATGCACAGCAAAACTGCTCCACGGCAAAACCAATTCGGCCCTGTCCCACAGCCGAAACGTCGCGGATGCACAGCGTGTCTCGAGCGTAACAGTATAGTCTTGCACGGATGACGCGAGACGTTGCGTCAAGGGCCCATCTTCCTCTTCATTCGCCAAAGTTTGGAAGTGCTCCAAGGTAACGCGAGCAAGATCCCGTGTGCCTGCGAAAGGCTGGAGCCTGTCCAAACTAGCGTCCAGGGGTTCCGCGTTGCGGGATGTTGGCGCTATAAGTTCGACGAGCCAACGGACCCCTAGCGGGAACGCAAGCCTAATTTGCAGTTATAGATTGCTGGTGGACGCGCGATGATGAAACGCGATGTGTCTTGCATGCCGGTGGCATGTACCCGGAGTGCAATGGCAACAGCGGTGCTGCTGTGTTGCGTCGGTCTGGTGCCTTCGAGCGCCCTGGCCCAGGACCCGCCGCGGTTGGCGCAGGCGACGACGACCCAGGCGCCCGCCCCGGCGGCGCCGGCCGCAGTTTCCCCGTCCGCACCGACACCGGCGCGGCCGGTGGCTCCCAGCGCAGCACCTGCCGCGACTGGCGCTCCTGCGCCTTACTCCGGCATGGCGGCGAGCCCGGCAATGCCGGCCGCCGCGCCCGCCCCATCCGTTTCCAGTGCCCCTGCGCCGTCGGCGGCCCCCACGTCCGCCGCCGACGCGCCGGCCGCTTCCACGCCCACGCCCGGTGCTGAGGCGGCCGATGCCGTTCCGCCGAGCCAGGCCGCCGTTCACGCTGCCCGTCCGTCGCCGACCGGCGGGGCAGGCCTGCCCCATGATCTGTCCCCCTGGGGCATGTTCATGGCCGCCGCCATCGTCGTGAAGGCGGTGATGGTGGGGCTGGCTTTCGCCTCCGTGGTCACCTGGACCATCTGGCTGGTGAAGATGGTCGAACTGGTGTCAGCCAACCGCAAGGTGCGGCACGCGCTCCATATTCTGCGTCAATCCCCGACCCTGATGGCCTCCGCCCGTGGCCTGCCCAAGAAGGGCGGCGCCGCCGCGCGGCTGGTGCTGGCGGCGCTGGCGGAGGTGGATGCCTCCCGCACCTTGCCGGCCGAGGGCATCAAGGAGCGGGTGGCGATCTCGCTCAACCGCATCGAGGCGGGAGCCGGGCGGCGCATGTCGCTGGGCACCGGCCTTCTGGCCACCATCGGCTCCACGGCTCCGTTCGTCGGCCTGTTCGGCACCGTCTGGGGCATCATGAACAGCTTCATCGGCATCTCGAAGTCGCAGACCACCAGCCTTGCGGTGGTGGCACCCGGCATCGCCGAGGCGCTGCTGGCCACCGCCATCGGCCTGGTGGCGGCGATCCCGGCGGTCATCATCTACAACGTGTTCGCCCGCGCCATTTCCAACTACAAGGCGAGCCTCTCGGATACCTCGTCCGAAGTGATGCGCCATCTGTCCCGCGATCTGGATCGGGAACAGGCCGGCACCTCGCGGCTGCGCGCCGCAGCGGAGTAGGGCCATGTCCGCCAAATTGGACCTCGGTGGCGAAGACCTCGTCGAAAATCACGAGATCAACGTCACGCCCTTCATCGACGTGATCCTGGTGCTGCTCATCATCTTCATGGTGGCGGCCCCGCTCGCAACGGTGGATGTGCAGGTGGACCTGCCCACCGCCAATGCCCAGCCGCAGCCCCGGCCCGAGAAGCCGTTGTTCGTGACCGTGCAGAACGATCTGGCGCTCTCGGTCGGCAACGACGTGGTGGCGCGAGAGGCCCTCGGTCCGGCGCTGGACGGCGTGACCCAGGGCGACAAGCAGCAGCGTGTGTTCGTGCGGGCCGACCGCTCAGTGCCCTATGGCGATGTGATGGAGGTGATGAACCTGCTGCGCAACGCCGGCTATCTCAAGATCGGCCTCGTGGGCCTGGAAGCGCCCGATAGCGGCGCCGCGGCAGCGGCCCCGCCGGCAGCGCCTCCGCCAGCGGGGGCGGCGGCACCGGGAGCGGTGCAGTGACTGCGGCCCATTGGCACGATCCGCACGATCATCGCCTGCGCGATGCCGCCGGCTGGTGGCTGCTGGCCGGCGCCGTGATTCTCACGCTGCACGGCGCGGCGGTCTATGCCGGCCTGAACTGGTCCCATGCCGAGGTGATCACGGAGCCGCAAGCGGCCGCGATCATGATCGACCTGGCGCCGCTGCCGGTGGCACCGCCCTCCGAGAGCGAAGATGTCGCGCCGGGACCGCAGATGGTCCAGGCACCGGACCCGCTGCCCGACGCGCCGGACACGCTGGAAGAATCGGTTCCGCCGCCCACGCCCGAGGTGGTGGAGCAGCCCGTCGAAAAAATGCCGGATCTGCCGCCCCCGCCGCCGATCGCCGAGGCCGTGCTGCCGACGCCGCGCCCGGTGGTGCAGGAGCCGCCGCCGCCGGAAAAGAAAAAGCCCGACGAGAAGAAGCCGGAGAAGAAGGCGAGCCGCCGGCCGGCAGCGCCGGTCACCAGCGCCGCGCCCAAGTCCGACGCGCCGACGGCCAATGCGCTCGCTGCACCCAGTTCCGGGGCGTCCTCGTCGCAATCCGCGGCGCCGGCCACCTGGCGCAGCATGATCGTGGCGCATTTGAACCGGAACAAGAAATATCCGGCGGAATCGCGGGCGCGCCGCGAGGAGGGCGTCTCACGTTTGCGCTTCACCATCGACCGCAGCGGACGGGTGGTGGCGGCGAGCTTGGCCGGCACCTCCGGCCATGCGGCGCTGGATGCGGAAACCCTGGAGATGGTGCGACGCGCCTCGCCCTTCCCGGCGCCGCCGCCGGAAGTGGCCGGCTCCACCGTGACCTTCACCGTGCCGGTGGACTTCAACGTGCGCTGAGCCACCGCAGGGCGCAGGGCTGCCGTGCGCAGCTGCGCTTTGGACTTGAGGCGCCCGCTATGATAAGCGAGCGCTCCTGCTGGCCGCCCTCGCCGCGTGGCCGCCGCACCGAATGTTTCGGAGAATACCCATGGCATCGCTCGCTGCGAACAGCGCTTCCGCCTCGGCGGAGATGAACCGCTTCTTCTCCGCCTCCTTGGCCGAGTCCGATCCCGAAATCGCCGCCATGGTGCAGGCGGAACTGGGCCGGCAGCGCGAGGAGATCGAGTTGATCGCCTCCGAGAACATCGTGTCGCGCGCCGTGATGGAAGCGCAGGGCTCGGTCCTGACCAACAAGTATGCCGAGGGCTATCCCGGCAAGCGCTACTATGGCGGCTGCCAGTTCGTGGACGTGGCCGAGACGCTGGCCATCGAGCGGGCCAAGAAGCTGTTCGCCTGCGATTTCGCCAATGTGCAGCCCAATTCCGGCAGCCAGGCCAACCAGGCGGTGTTCTTCTCGCTGATGCAGCCGGGCGACACCTTCCTCGGCCTGAACCTCGCCGCCGGCGGCCATCTGACCCACGGCTCGCCGGTCAACATGTCCGGCAAGTGGTTCAACGCCGTGCCTTACGGCGTGCGCGAGGATGACCAGCGCATCGATTACGACGAGGTGGCCCGCCTCGCCGACCAGCACAAGCCGAAGGTGATCGTGGCCGGCGGCTCGGCCTATCCGCGCCTGATCGACTTTGCCCGCATGCGGCAGATCGCCGACAGCGTCGATGCCAAGCTGATGGTGGACATGGCGCATTTCGCCGGCCTGGTGGCCGGTGGGGCCCACCCCAGCCCGTTCCCGCATGCCCATGTGGTGACCACCACCACCCACAAGACCCTGCGCGGTCCCCGCGGCGGCATGATCCTGACCAATGACGAGGCGCTGGCGAAGAAGTTCAACTCCGCCATCTTCCCCGGCATCCAGGGCGGCCCGCTGATGCATGTGATCGCCGCCAAGGCGGTGGCCTTCGGCGAGGCGCTGCGGCCGGAATTCAAGGTCTACGCCAAGAACGTGGTGGAGAACGCCCGCGCGCTGGCGGAAAACCTGCGCGGCCACGGCTTCGATATCGTGTCCGACGGCACCGACACCCATCTGATGCTGGTGGACCTGCGGCCCAAGCGGCTGAACGGCAAGGTGTCTGAGACGGCCCTGGGCCGGGCTCACATCACCTGCAACAAGAACGGCATTCCGTTCGATCCCGAGAAGCCGGCCATCACCTCGGGGGTGCGTCTCGGCACGCCGGCGGGCACCACGCGCGGATTTGGCGTGGCGGAATTCCAGCTCATCGGCGATATGATCGCCGAGGTGCTGGACGTCCTGTCGCAGAAGGGCGTCTCGGAAGATTCGCTGGTGGAAGAGGCGGTGCGCGGCAAGGTGAAGAGCCTGCTGGACCGTTTCCCGATCTACAACTGATCCCAGGACGGGAAGGGGCGTTTCAAGCATGCGGTGCCCCTATTGCGGCAGCCTGGATACCCAGGTGAAGGACAGCCGACCCACCGAGGACAACACCGCCATCCGCCGCCGCCGGGTCTGCCCCGACTGCGGCGGCCGGTTCACCACCTTTGAGCGCGTTCAATTGCGCGAACTGATGGTGGTGAAGCGCTCCGGGCGCCGGGTGCCGTTTGATCGCGACAAGCTGGCCCGCTCGGTGGAGATCGCCCTGCGCAAGCGGCCGGTGGAGACCGAGCGCGTGGAGCGCATGTTGTCCGGTCTGGTGCGTCAGCTGGAAAGCCTGGGCGATACCGAGATCCAGTCCGAGACCGTCGGCGAAATGGTCATGGAAGGGCTGAAGCAGATCGACGACGTCGCTTATGTGCGGTTCGCGTCGGTGTATCGCAATTTCCGCGAGGCCAAGGATTTCGAGAGCCTGCTGGGGGAGTTGTCTCTGGATGGCGAGGGCAAGGCGCAGGCCTTGGCCAAGCTGAAAGGCGATGTGCCGGGCAAGCCTGAGTGAGCGGCAAAGCGCCGCTTCCTTCGACGCGCGCCGTGCCGCCCCGGCTCCCCCGATCTCGGACCTGAGCCTTTTGTGATGAGTTCTCTGCCATGAGCCCTACTGCGGGTGTTCCCAACGTCAGTTCGCCCGAAGAGGATGAAGCCCTGATGGGCGAGGCGCTGGCGGTCGGCCAACTGGGTCTCGGCCGCACCTGGCCGAACCCCTCCGTGGGCGCCGTGGTGGTGCGCCAAACCTCCAGCGGTCCGCAAATCCTCGGTCGCGCTGGTACCGCGCCGGCGGGACGCCCGCATGCGGAGCCGCTGGCCTTAGCCCAAGCCGGCGACGGCGCGCGTGGCGCCACACTGTACGTGACCCTTGAGCCTTGTTCCCATTACGGCCGCACCCCGCCCTGCGCCGACGCGGTGATCGCCGCCGGCATCACCCGCGTGGTGGCGGCCATCGAGGATCCCGATCCGCGGGTGCGGGGCAGGGGCGTCGCCCGCCTGCGCGCCGCAGGCCTGTGGGTGACCGTCGGTGTCGGCGCCGAGCGGGCGCTGGAGGATCACGCCGGCCACATCCGCCGCGTCACGCGCGGACGGCCGCATGTGATGCTGAAGATGGCGGTTTCCGCCGACGGCAAGGTCGGCATCGCCGGCCCGAAGCCGCTGGCGATCACCGGCGAGGAAGCGCGGGCGCGGGTGCACGCCATGCGGGCGCAGGCGGATGCCATCCTGGTGGGCATCGGCACCGTGCTGGCGGACGATCCGCGCCTGACCAGCCGGGTGCCGGGGCTGGAAGACCGCTCGCCCCTGCGGCTGGTGCTGGACAGCGACCTGCGCCTGGCGGTCACCTCCACTTTGGTGCGCACGGCCGCGCAGGTGCCGGTGTGGGTGATCTGCGCCGAGGACGCTCCGGCTGAACGGGAGAAGGCGCTGGTGGACCTGGGCGTCGAGGTGCTGCGGGCGCCGCGCGCCGCCGGCGGCAGGCTGGATCTGGCAGCGGTGACCAAGCTGCTCGGCCTGCTCGGCATCACGCGCCTGATGGTGGAAGGCGGGCCGCGGGTTGCGGCGGCGTTCCTGGACGCCGGGCTGGTGGACGAGGTCGCTGTGCTGCAATCGCCCGACACCGTGGGCGACAGCGGCATTCCCGCCTTGCCGGAGCGTCCGGTGTCGCGGCTGCTGGAGCCCGTGGGCTTCGCCGTGGTGGAACGCACCGTCCTTGGGCGGGATCACCTGACGCGGCTGTGGCGGCATTGACCGGCGCGGGTTGTCTGCGCCTGAATATGTATGCCGGACCACGATCCCAGGTGATCGGCCGCTTGAAATGTGAGCACTCTGAGCAAATCTGCTGAAGCTCCCTGTCTGGCGCGAGGCCGGGGCGGGCAAGCCACAAAGACCCACACCAAGGCGGGATGTCCCGCACGGACCAGACACATGTTCACTGGCATCGTCACCGACCTCGGCGAGATCGTCGACATCAAGGCCCATCACGAGGTGCGGACCTTCTCCATCGCCACCGACTATAAGGCCAAGTCCATCGAGATCGGCGCCTCCATCGCCTGCAATGGCGTGTGCCTGACGGTGACGCAGGTGAAGAAGGGCGGCCCCAAGCGCACCGTGTTCCAGGTGGATGCGGCGCCCGAAACCCTGGCCATCACCACCGTGTCCGATTGGCGTGAGGGCGACCGCATCAATCTGGAGCGCGCTCTGGCCATCGGTGGCGAACTGGGCGGGCACATCGTCACGGGCCATGTGGATGGCATCGCCACGGTGGTCGCCCGCGAGGATTTCGAGGAAACCAGCCGTTTCAATTTCGAGGCCCCGGACGCTCTGGCGCGCTTCATCGCCGCCAAGGGCTCGGTTTGCCTGGATGGCACTTCGCTGACGGTCAACACGGTGAAGGGCAACCGCTTCTCCTGCCTGCTGATCCCCCACACCTTGGCCGTGACCAGCTGGGGCGCAATCGGCAGGGACTCGCAGGTCAATCTGGAGGTGGATCTGATGGCCCGATACGCCGCGCGGCTTGCACAGTTCGAGCCGGGCTAGTACGCCTCGCCCCGAATGTGGAGATGAAGTCATGGTAAGCACGCGCAATGAACGGGCGCGCACCGGGACGCCCGTGAAGGGGGCCCGCGTGCTGATCGTCGAGGGGCGCTATTATGAGGCGCTTGCGGACGAGCTCCTGGCCGGCGCCCGCGCCGTTCTGGAAGCCGCCGGTGCCGTGGTCGAGGTGATTACGGTTCCGGGCGCGTTGGAAGTGGCGATCGCGGCGGAAATCGCCCTGGAAGCGGCCGCCGACTCGGACAAGCCCATTGAGGCGGTGGTGGCGCTCGGTTGCGTCATTCGCGGCGAGACCTATCATTTCGAGATCGTGGCCGGCGAATCCGCTCGCGCGCTGATGGATCTGGGCCTGACCCATTCCATGCCTTTGGGCAACGGCATCCTCACCGTGGACACCGAGGCGCAGGCCTGGGAACGCGCCCGTGTCACCGAAGGCAACAAGGGCGGTGGCGCCGCTGAGGCGGCGCTGAACCTGCTGCGCCTCAAGCGCCGGGTTTGGGCATGAGCGAGCCCGTCCCCACTGCCACACCGGCGTCCAAGCCCATGCGCAAGGCCGCCGCGCGGCTCGGCGCCGTGCAGGCGCTCTATCAGATGGACGTGGCCGCCACCCCGGTGAACGAGATCCTGGCCGAATTCGAGAGTCATTGGCTCGGCCAGGAAATCGAGGGCGACCAGTATCCGGACGCGGACATGACCTTGTTCCGTACCGTGGTGCAGGGCGTGCTCGCCGAGCAGCGCACCATCGATCCCCTGGTGGATGCGGCGCTCACCGCCGGCTGGCCGTTGCGCCGGGTGGAAGTGGTGCTGCGCGCCGTGCTGCGGGCCGGCGCCTATGAATTGATGTCCAAGCCGGACGTGCCGGCGCGGGTGGTGATCGCGGAATATGTCAACGTCGCCGGTGCGTTCCTGGATCGCGACGAGACCGGCATGGTCAATGCCGTCCTGGATTCCCTGGCGCGCGACCTGCGGGCCGCGGAATTCGCCAAGGGCGCGTGAAATCGTCCGGATCAATGATCCGGTAAGAGAAGGGCGGGCGCGATGACGGCGGGAAGCGGCGAAGACGACATCATCGCCCGTTTCTTCCGGCCCATCGCCACCAGCCCGGCCGCGCGCGGCCTGTTCGACGATGCCGCCGTCCTGACCCCGCCGCCGGGATGCGATCTGGTGCTCACCAAGGATGCCTTGGTGGCCGGGGTGCATTTCTTCGCTGACGATCCCCCCGCCTCAGTGGCCCGCAAGGCCCTGGGGGTGAACCTTTCCGATCTCGCCGCCAAGGGCGCCAAGCCGCTCGGCGCGCTGCTGGCGCTGGCGCTGCCCCGCCCCATGGATGCCGCCTGGGTCGAGGCGTTCGCCGCCGGTCTCGGCGCCGCTGCCACGCTGCACAGTTGCCCGATCCTGGGCGGCGACACCGTCAGCACGCCAGGCCCGCTCAGCATCTCGATCACGGCGCTGGGAACGGTGCCTACGGGCCGCTTCGTTCCCCGTACTGGTTCGGCGCCAGGACAGGCCATCGTCGTCTCCGGCACTATCGGGGACGCGGCGCTGGGCCTGCAAGCGCGGCTTGATCCTTCCCGGTCCGGCTTCGCTGAATTGCCCCCGGATGCCCTGGCGCATCTGGCCGACCGCTATCTCCATCCCCAGCCGCGCCTGGCTTTGGCGGATGCCCTGCGCGCGCATGCGGCGGCGGCCATGGACATCTCCGACGGCCTGGTGGGCGACATCACCAAGATGCTGAGCGCCTCCGGCTGCGGCGGCACGCTCCTGGCTGCGCAGGTCCCCTTGTCGGATGCGGCGCGGGCCGCAATCGCGCTGGAGCCGTCCTTGCTCGCCACGGCCCTGACCGGCGGCGACGATTATGAGATCGCCGCTACCGTGCCGCTGGCGGCGCTGGACGCGTTCCGGGCAGCGGCGCACGCGGCCGGCGTGGCTGTGACGGTCATCGGCGAGACCCGCGAAGGGGAGGTACTAGATCTAGTGGGTCCCGACGGCACCCCCCTCGATCTGGGGCGTGGCAGTTTCAGCCACTTCTGACGGCTATTCGGGGACGATTCTCGTCGCGGTTTGCACGGATGGGCCATTGTCCACGCTGGTTCCGGAACTTCTCCGGCTTGTGGATGACGTGCATAAGGGGCTGCGGCTTCCGGTTCCGGCGCGCCGCTGTCCACAGGGGTTTAAACAGCCGCAAAAGGCTGGCCGTGAAGGGCTGTTAGGATTTTATTAACAGGGACACCGCACTATATTTAGTAGGCGTAACGAGCTTGAAGCCCCCAAATATGTGTTTGACGACGATCAGGTGAGGCCTCTACGGTTTTCCTGCCTGCGCTACCTATGGCGGGTAACCAAGAGGAAATCCAATGCGTTATTCTAAACCGCGCACGGTCCCTGTGCGCCAATATGTTCGCACTCGGAACCATCAGCCTGAGATCGTTCGCTCTCACCGCCGGAGTCTGCCGAAAAGCTAATTTACGACAGACTCCGCAGCAAACTGAACCTTAGCCCGCTCCGATCAAAGTGAGGGCTTGGCCCGCCAAAAAATGGGGGCGTCGGCGTTTGCCGACGCCCTTCTTTTTGACTCGTCAACAGTAGGGCTGAGGCGCACCCTCGTTCAAGAGAGTCGCTCTGGGATCCCTCTGGAAAATCGCAATTTACAATCTTGAGGCGCCGGCGCGCGTGGATGACGGGGAGAATTTAGAGCGGGCCGTTAGCCGGGCATCTTTCGCCCACCCGTAATGGGGCCTTAACCATTTTTGACCCTAGATATTGTGTCAATCGTGGGGATGGCTACTGTAGGCGGTGTAGACACTCATCACCGACGTCGCCTACTTTGAATCAAGGCGACTCACAAAAGTGACGCCAGGGGAGTGTCTTTCTACAAATTGCCTCAGCAGCGCCCGGTAACATAATGCCGGAAGACGTTCCGCTGTCGCTTGTCAAAATACCGCCAAGTCTCTGACTTGCTGAGGAGCTAGCCTAATGCGCGTTGAACGCCGCCACACCATCGAGGGTCGTTCGCCGTATGCGGACATCCCATTCCGCGATACGGTCAGCGAGATCCGCAATCCCGATGGCTCGGTGGTCTTCCGCCAGGAAGGCATCGAGGTTCCGGCGCAATTCTCGCAGGTGGCCAGCGACATCCTGGCCCAGAAGTATTTCCGCCGCGCCGGCGTGCCCGCGCGCCTCAAGAAGGTAGAGGAGAATTCCGTTCCCTCCTTCCTGTGGCGCAGCGTGGCCGACACCGCGGCCCTGGCCACCCTGCCGGAAAAAGAGCGGGTGATCGGCGAAGTCTCCGCCAAGCAGGTGTTCGACCGTCTCGCCGGCACCTGGACCTATTGGGGTTGGAAGGGCGGCTATTTCGACAGCGAAGCCGACGCTCAGGCTTTCTTCGACGAGCACCGCTACATGCTCGCCATGCAGATGGTGGCGCCCAATTCCCCGCAGTGGTTCAACACCGGCCTGCACTGGGCCTATGGCATTGATGGGCCGGGGCAGGGCCACTTCTATGTGGACCACAAGACCGGCGAACTGACCGCCTCCACCTCGGCTTATGAGCACCCCCAGCCGCACGCCTGCTTCATCCAGTCCGTCTCCGACGATCTGGTGGGCGACGGTGGCATCATGGACCTGTGGGTGCGCGAGGCGCGCCTGTTCAAGTATGGCTCCGGCACCGGCTCCAACTTCTCCTCGCTGCGCGGCGAGGGCGAGAAGCTGTCCGGCGGTGGCCGCTCGTCCGGCCTCATGAGCTTCCTGAAGATCGGCGACCGCGCGGCGGGCGCCATCAAGTCCGGCGGCACCACCCGCCGCGCCGCCAAGATGGTGGTGGTGGATGCGGACCATCCCGACATCGAATCCTACGTGAACTGGAAGGTGATCGAGGAGCAGAAGGTTGCCTCCCTTGTCACCGGCTCGCGCATCAATGCCAAGCACCTGAAGGCGGTGCTCAAGGCCTGCGTGAATTGCGAAGGCACCGGCGACGCCTGCTACGATCCGGAGAAGAACCCGGCGCTGAAGCGCGAGATCAAGGCCGCCCGCAAGGCGCAGGTGGCCGATTCCGCCATCCGCCGCATCATCCAGTTCGCCCGCCAGGGCTTCACCGAAATCGACGTGCCGATCTACGATACCGATTGGGATGGCGAGGCCTACATCACGGTGGCCGGCCAAAATTCCAATAATTCGGTGCGGGTGACCGACGACTTCCTGCGCGCCGTGGAAGCTGACGCCGACTGGGATCTCATCCGCCGCACCGACGGCAAGGTCCAAAAGACCATCAAGGCCCGCGAACTGTGGGAGCAGATCGGCTCGGCCGCGTGGCATTGCGCCGATCCCGGCATCCAGTTCCACACCACCATCAACGACTGGCACACCTGCCCGGCCGGCGGCGACATTCGCGCCTCCAATCCGTGCTCGGAATACATGTTCCTGGACGACACGGCCTGCAACCTCGCCTCGCTGAACCTGCTGCAGTTCCGCGATGCCGAGAAGCGCTTCGATGTGGAGAGCTATGAGCATGCGGTCCGGCTGTGGACCATAGTGCTGGAAATTTCGGTGCTGATGGCGCAGTTCCCCTCGCGCCGCATCGCCGAACTGTCGTTTGAATATCGCACCCTGGGCCTGGGCTACGCCAATATCGGCGGCCTGCTCATGACCGCCGGCATTCCTTACGATTCCGACGAGGGCCGGGCCATCGCCGGCGCCGTCTCCGCCATCATGACCGGCGTGTGCTACGCCACCTCCGCCGAGATGGCGAAGGAACTGGGCCCGTTCCCGGCTTATGGCGCCAATGCTCAGTCTATGCTGCGGGTGATCCGCAACCACCAGCGCGCTGCCCACGGGCTTGCCGCCGGTTATGAGGGCCTCTCCATCGCCCCGGTGCCGCTGGACCATGCCTCATGCCCCGACAAGCGCCTCGTCGATCATGCTAAGGCGGCGTGGGATAAGGCGCTGGCCCTGGGCGAGATCCACGGCTATCGCAATGCCCAGGTGAGCGTGATCGCCCCCACCGGCACCATCGGCCTGGTGATGGATTGCGACACCACCGGCATCGAGCC
>CALRNP020000102.1:0-18986 GCA_943369575.1 Azorhizobium sp. AG788
CCTGCTTGAAGGCCAGCCCCCAGTAGTCGAGCATGAAGTTCTCATCCGCGCCGCGCACGCCGCCGACCAGATGGTTGTAATAGGTATATTGATAAGGGTGGAGGGTGGCGAATTCCTTCACCGGCAGCACGAAGCCGACGGCCACCGCCGCCACCGCCGCGCCGCGCGCCAGCAGCGGCGCCTGGCGCAGGCGCTGGTAGATCCAGGCCGCGGCGACGCCACCGAGCAAGGCCAGGGCCGGGGTCACGAACACGAAGTGGCGGATGCCGTTGTACATGACCGGGCGCATGATCACGGTGACCAGGATCGGCACCGTGGCAGCGGCCAGCACCAGCACCAGCCGCGCCCGGCGCGAGGGGGCTTCGCTGCCGAACAAGGCCGCGACCACGGCGCCTGCCGCACCGGCCAGGCTCAGGCCCAGGAACAGTTCCGGCATCTGGATGGCGAACAGCGTCGGCACATAGGTGCGGGGCATGTCCGGCACCATCACCGGGCGGCCGTCGAACATCTCGCTCCACGGCACTTCCCAGAAGTGGGAGTAATAGTTCAGCGCCCGCACCGGGTTGAGCGGCTCCATCACCGCCCAGGGCCAGATGGCGCCGAGCACGAAATAGGCCAGCGGCAGGCCGAGCATGAGCAGGACCGTGAAGCGGGTCATGCGCTTGAGCGCGGACCCGATGCCATCCTGCCGGGCCTCGGTGGCCATCAGGAACACGGCGGCAGCCAAGCAATAGCTGCCGGCGAGCACGCCGAGAATGCGCGTCCCCAGCGTCAGGCCGAGGCAGAGGCCGAACAGGGCGACCGTCTTGGGCGAGGGCGAGGGATATTCGTCGAAGGCCCGCACCAGGCTGTAGATCAAAGCGGCCATGGCCACGGCGAAGGGCGCATCCTTCGCATTCATGAACATGTGCCCGTAATAGAGCGGGCAGATGGCCAGCAAAGCCATGGCGGCAAGGCCGGCGACGGGGCCGCCCAGGCGGCGGCCGGTGCGCCAGACAATGGCCAGCCCGACGATGCCGAATGCCGCGCCCAGCAGGCGGCGGATATCGAACACGTCCACGGGCAGGATCTTGGCGATGGCGGCCGCCATCATGTCGAAGCCGCCGCCGTAATAATAAAGATTGACGAACGAAAACACGCGCTGGTCGGTGAAGTCCGAGCCAAAATATTTCAGCAGCAGGTTTCCGTATTGGGAGTGGGTGAAGTCGTCCCATCCCAGGCCATAGTCCTTGAACGTCAAGGTCGCCACTATGGCGATGACCGCAAGGAACAGCAGCGCGACCGTATCGACAACGGTGTGCGGGGGGTGACGCTCAGGAACAGCTTTGCGCATGGAGACGAAATCCAACTCGAACGAGACGCATGAGCCCGGATAAACATGTCCGCCACGCGGCATCCACCTGCCGCCTGTCGTTCACATAAACGTGAGATAAGATTGATTCCATACCAAGTGCGCGGGATGCAAGAAAATTATGCATTGCAGTGCGGTAGAGGGGTCCCGAATGCCGCTCAAGACGGCAAAGTTTACTATCGCGCCTGCTCCTTGTGCGGAGCTTGCACTATAGTTAATCGGAACTCTGCTGCAGACTCCGCAAGACGTCGCCCCTTCCCAAACGGAAAAGGCCGAAGCAGCATAAGCGGCTTCGGCCTTAAAATCTATGGCATGCGATGAAAATCAGACGGCTTTGCTATACAGCTCGGCCACATATTCCCAGTTCACCAGGTGCTCCACAAACGCCTTCAGATAGTCGGGGCGGCGATTGCGATAGTCGATATAATAGGAATGTTCCCACACATCGACGCCGAGCAGCGGCGTGCCGCCATGAACCAGCGGATTTTCGCCGTTCGGGGTCTTGGTGACCACCAGCTTGCCGTCCTGGAGCGTGAGCCACGCCCAGCCGGAACCGAACTGGCCGACGCCGGCGGCGACGAAGTCTTCCTTGAACTTCTCCACCGAGCCGAAATCCTCGACGAGCTTCTTTTCCAGTTCGCCGGGAACGGCGCCGCCGCCATTGGGCTTGAGCCAATGCCAGAAGTGAAGGTGGTTGAAATGCTGGCCGGCATTGTTGAACAGGCCTGCATTCTTGCCGTAGGACCCCTTGACGATCTCCTCAAGGGATTTTCCTTCGAATTCGGTTCCCTTTAGGAGATTGTTGCCATTATTGACATAAGCAAGGTGATGCTTGTCGTGGTGGTACTCGAGGGTCTCACGCGACATGTAAGGCGCGAGGGCATCGTACGAATACGGCAGGTCGGGCAGCGTGAAGGACATGTGGCGTCTCCGCGTTCGATCCGGCTGGGAGTTCGGTGAAGCGCGGGCGACCCTGAGGGCCGCCGGGCAGCCCGAACTGCGCCCTAGATAGGGCGCAAGGAGAAGTCGGACAACCGAGTCTTGCCCGATTTCTTTGGACATGCGGCATTAAGGTTTCCCAGCCGGTGGCTGCGGAGCCGGGCGTGGAGTGCGAATATGTGGCGGTTTCTGGTTGCTCTTGGCGGTTTCACGCTGTTGATCGGTCTGCTGACGATCGTCTTCGGCAGCGTCATTTTCGTGTCCACGATCGGCAATGCGCTGATTGCGACCGGGGCCATCGGCTTCACCGGCGGTGCCCTCATCATCGCCGTCGCCTTCGTGCTGAAGGAACTCGAGCAGTTGCGCCTGCTGATTCAGGCCGGCGCCACGCTCGCCAGCCGCGCTGAGCCGGCGGCGCACGCCGACGTCTCCGACATTGCCGAGGCGGCCATGCTGGCGGTGTCGCAGGCGGTGGCGGAACCTACCTTCGCACCCCGTGCCCCCACGCCGGAGCCCCGCCTGTCGCGGCCGGCGCCGGAACCCGCGCCGACGCCCGCGCCCGAGCCGGAACCGGCTCCGGAACCCGTGGCGGCCCCCCCGCCGCCGCCGGTGGAGGCGCCCGCGCCGCGCCCGCGCGGCCTGTCTTTCGCCGATCGCCTGCGTCCCGCCGCCAAGCCGCCGACCGCGCCCGCCGCCCCGGCGCCGGCCGCGCCGCCCCCGCGTGCCGAGGACCGGGCCGAGGACGAGGTGCCGGTGGTCGAGCGCCGTGGCCGCATCCTGTCCCGGAGCGCAGAGGGCGAGGTCGCCCCGCCGGTGCCCCGTCCGCGCTCGCTGCTGGATCGCATGTCGCTCAGCCGTCCGGCGGCGGAGCGTCCGGCGCCGGAGCGCATCGCCCCCGAAATCTCAAGCCCGGAGCCCCGTGCGCCCGAGCACCAGGAGCCGGAGGCTCACACTCCCGAGCCACCCGCGCCCGAGCCGGTGGCCGAGCCCTATGCGCCCGAACCGGCACCGGCCGCTCCCATCCAGGCCGAGCAGGACGAGCCGACGCCGCGCCCCTATGGCGCCCCGCCGCCGCGTCCGGCGCCGGAACCGATGGTGCTGAAATCCGGCATCGTCGGCGGCATGGCCTATACGCTCTATTCCGACGGCTCGATCCAGGCGGAGCTGCCGGACGGGGTGGTGCGCTTCGCCTCGCTGGTGGAATTGCGCGAGCATGTCTCCCGCGCCAACGCGCCGGACTGACGGCTTGGGTCGCGCGGTCTGTCGCTGAAATGAGAACGGGGTTGCCGATGGCGACCCCGTTCTTTTTTGCCTGCGCGGATCCGTCGCTTGCGCGACGGAGGCCATATGCTCGCTGGGGGACGGTTCAGTCCCGGAACACCACCGTCTTGTGGCCATTGGGAATCACCCGGTCCTGGAGATGCCAGGCCAGCGCCCGCGCCAGCACCCGGCGCTCGATGTCGCGGCCCTTGCGCACCAGATCGTCCGGTGAGTCCTGGTGGCTGATGCGTTCCACATCCTGCTCGATGATCGGGCCTTCATCCAGATCCGAGGTGACGTAATGGGCGGTGGCGCCCATCAGCTTCACGCCGCGCACATGGGCCTGATGATAGGGCTTGGCGCCCTTGAAGCCGGGCAAGAACGAATGATGGATGTTGATGCAGCGGCCGGACAATTTGGCCGTGAGCCCGTCGGACAGCACCTGCATGTAGCGCGCCAGCACCGCCACTTCGGCGCCGGAGGTCTGGAAGATCCGCCACACCTCGGCCTCCTGCTCCATCTTGCTGTCCTTGGCGACCGGCAAATGATGGAAGGGGATGCCGTCGAAATCCAGGTGCGCATAAGTGGAGAGCGGATGGTTGGAGACGATGCCGACGATCTCCATGGGGATCTCGCCGATGCGCCAGCGATAGAGCAGGTCCGCCAGGCAATGGTCGAACTTGGAGGCCAGCAGCAGCACGCGGCGCTTTTCGGCCCGGTCGCGCAGGGTCCAGGTGAGGCCGAAGGCGCTGGCGACGTCCGCGAAAGCGGCGCGGATCTCCGCCTCGCGGGCGTCACCCTCCACGACGTTGAACACCACGCGCATGAAGAAGCGGCCGCTCTCCGTATCGTCGAACTGCTGCGCTTCCAGGATGTTGCAGCCCTTCTCGAACAGGAAGGTCGAGACCCCGGCGACGATGCCGGGCCGGTTGGGGCAGGAGAGGGTGAGGATGAATTGCTGGGTGGGCGTGGTCATGGGTAAGGGTCCGCTTTGGATGCGCTGCCGCGCTCCGCGGAGCCCTGGGGGGCCAAGCGCGCGAGACGGGCAGGCGAGATGAAGCCAAAGGAGCCGGCCGGTGCCTCCCGTCAAGGGTGGGGCGCACCCGGCGCGGCTCGCGGTTGGAGGAAGGCCGCGCGCGCCGCGCCGCGATCAACCTCGCCCGGTGCCCTCCAGCACGAAGCCATATTGCAGCGCCCCGGCGGTCAGCGCCCGCAGGAACGCCGCCGAAAACGACCGCGCCACGGCAAAGCGATAGGTGGGGGCCGCGTCCGTCTGCCAGAAGGTCACGCCGACGAAGGCCATGGACGTGGTCGCCGCATCGCCCGGCGCGAAGGCGATCGGATCCAGATCGAGCGTGCACAGGGTCGCCAGCGCCTCGCGGACCTGCGGGCCGCTGATCTCGAAGATCAGCAGGGCATCGCTCTGGTCGGTGAGCGCGGCTTGGGTGCCCAGCGCCCCGGCCAACTGGTGCTGCAGCCCATCGCCGCTGATGGCGTCGGCCACGGCGAGCCAGCGGCCCGGCCCGGTGCCGATCACGGTGAGGCCCTCGGCGAACACCGCCTTCGGCCCCACCGGCAAGGTGACGCCGAGTGCTGCCCCATCCGGGGTGACACCCCGGCGGGCGACGACGGTGGCCGCCGCGGTATCGGCGAGCAGGCGGGCGGTGACGCCCGCGGCGCCTTCCATCCGGCCATGGCGCCCGGCGGGCACCAGGCGGGTGACGGGGAGAAATTCCAACACATCAGCCACGGAGCCGCTCCCCCTTCGGATCCACGAAACCGGGATCGCAGATTTCCACTTCGATATCCTCGCCGCGCACCGGATCATAGGCACGCACCCGCTCGCCATGGCGTTCGGTGCCGCGCTGGATCAGGCCGAGGCCGATCCAATAGCCCAGGGTGGGCGAGAAGATCGCGGCGGTCATATAGCCTTCGTCATGCTCCACGGTGCCCGGCTTGCCGAGACCGACGAAGTGGGCGCCGGCCCGAATGCGCTTGGTGGTATCCATCGGCTTGAAGCCGGCGAGGATCGGGCGCTCGGGATCCACCATGGCGGGGCGTCCGGAGAGCACGCGGCCGATATAGTCCTTCTTGGTGGAGGCCATGCGCCCGAGCCCGAGATCGCGGGCGGTGGTCTGCCCGTTCAACTCGCTGCCGGAGACATGACCCTTCTCCACCCGCATCACCGCCAAAGCTTCGGTGCCATAGGGGGTGATGCCGAACGGGGCGCCCGCCGCCATCAGCGTCCGGGTCAGCGCCTCGCCATGGCTGGCGGGCACCGCGATCTCATAGCCCAGCTCACCGGCAAACGAGAGCCGGAAGATGCGCGCCTTCACCCCGCCCAGCACCGTGCCTTGCACCGCGCCCATATAGGGCAGGCCGGTGTTGGAGACATCGAGCGGGGCATCCACCACCTGGGCCAGCACCTCGCGGGAGCGGGGGCCGGAGATGGAGATCTGCGCCCATTGCTCGCTGACCGACGCCAGTTGCACGTCCAGCTCCGGCCACAGCACCTGGAGGCAGAATTCCAGATGCTGATAGACCTTGGCGGCATTGGCCGTGGTGGTGGTCATGATGAAGTGGTTGTCGGCCAGACGGGCGGTGGTGCCGTCGTCCATCACCATGCCGTCTTCGCGCAGCATCACGCCATAGCGGGCCTTGCCCACCGCCAAAGTGGAGAAGGTGTTGATGTAGACCCGGTCGAGGAAGGCGCCCGCGTCCGGCCCCTGCACGTCGATCTTGCCGAAGGTGGAGACGTCGATCAGGCCCACCGAGGAGCGGGTGGCGTTCACCTCCCGCACCACGCTTTGCAGCCAGTCGGTCTCGCCCGCCTTGGGGAAATATTGCGCCCGCAGCCATTGGCCGGCTTCCACGAACACCGCGCCCTGCTCCTGCGCCCAGGCATGGGTCGGGGTGGGGCGGGTGGGGCGGAAGTCCTTGCCGCGATGATGGCCGGCGATGGCGCCGATGGCCACCGGGCTGTAGGGCGGGCGGAACAAGGTGGTGCCGGTGGCGCCGATGCCCTGGCCGGTCAGCTCCGCCATGATGGCGAGGCCGGCCATGTTGGAATTCTTGCCCTGGTCGGTGGCCATGCCGAGCGTGGTGTAGCGCTTCAGCAGTTCCACCGAGCGATAGCCCTCCCGGTGCGCCAGGGTGACGTCCTTGACGGTGACGTCGTTCTGGAAATCCACGAAGGCGAGGCCCCGCGTTCCGGACACATGCCAGAAGGCGGAAATGCCGGTGGGCGTGTCCGATGCCTTGGGCGTGGGGGCGGAGACGGCGGTGAAGCCGGCATCCGTGGCCGCAGTGGCGCCCGCTTGCGCACCGTCCGCCAGCGCGGCGGCCAGGGAGAAGCGGCCGGCGGCGGCGCCGGCGACGCTGAGGCCGGGCGGCGGCGTGCCGGGCAGGAAGGCCGCCAAGCCCTCGTCATAGGTGGGGCGGCTGCCGAAATGGCTGGTGAGGTGGAGGTTGGGCGTGCTGCCGCCGGAGATGGCGAGCACCTCGGCCGGCAGGGTCTCCTCGCGCCCGGTGGTCCGCACGATCACCGAGGACAGCACCTTGCCGGAGGTGGCCACCACTTCGCCGCCCAGCACGATCCGGGTGCCGCGCGCCTTGGCGCGGGCCTCCAGGGCGGGATCCACCGCACGCCGCACATCGATGATGGTCGAGAGCGCCACGCCCATATCCGCCGCATCGAGGGCGGCGGACCAGGCATAGTCATTGTTGGCGAACAGCACGGTGCCGGCGCCCGGCGCCACGCCATAGCGCACCGCATAGGTGCGCAAAGCCTGGGCCGACATCACGCCCGGCCGGTCATTGCCGCCGAACACGATGGGCCGGTCGAACGCGCCCGCCGCCAGCACCGCCCGCTTGGCGATGATCTTCCAGAAGCGCTGGCGCGGCGTGAAATCGGCGGGACGGACCAGATGATCGCTCACCTTTTCCAGCGCCGCATAGGTGCCGCCGTCATAGACCCCGAACACGTTGGTGCGGGTCATGATGCGCACGTTCGGCAGGCTCTCCAGCTCCGCCGTGGCCTTGGCCACGAAGTCGCCGGCGGGGGCATCGTCGATGGCGTCCCGCTCGCTGAGCAGGCGCCCGCCTAAGGTGAAGTCCTCGTCCGCCAGGATCACCCGCGCGCCGGAGCGCGCGGCATTCAGGGCGGCGGTGAGGCCGGCGGCACCGGCGCCGATCACCAGCACGTCGCAGAAGGCGTGGGCCTTCTCATACGTATCGGGATCATTGCCCTCGGCGGCGCGGCCGAGACCGGCGGCGCGGCGGATGATCGGCTCGTACAGCTTCTCCCAGAAGGCGGCCGGCCACATGAAGGTCTTGTAGTAAAAGCCGGCACCGAGAAGGGGCGAGAGCAGGCCGTTGACCGACAGCAGGTCGACGTCGAGCGAGGGCCAGCGGTTCTGGCTTTGCGCCACCAGGCCGTCGAACAGCTCCACCGTGGTGGCGCGGGTGTTGGGCTCGCGCCGCTTGCCGGCGCGCAGTTCCACCAGCGCGTTCGGCTCCTCGGAGCCGGCGGCGAAGATGCCGCGCGGGCGGTGATATTTGAACGAGCGGCCCACCAGCCGCACGTTGTTGGCCAGCAGGGCCGAGGCGAGGGTGTCGCCCGCAAAGCCCTGGTAAGCCTTGCCGTCGAAGGTGAAGCTGAGCGAGCGCGAGCGGTCGATGCGGCCGCCGGAGGACAGGCGGCTCATGGCGCCACCGCCCGCGCCAGTTCGGCGCTGGTGATCTCGTGGGTGCGGGTATCGCGGGCCACCACCAGCCAGGAGCGGCAGCCTGAGCCGTGATACCAATATTCCTTATGCGCACCGGCGGGGTTGTCGCGCAGGTAGACATAATCGTGGAAGGCGTCTTCCGCGCCGGGGGCGGCGGGATCGGGCCGGGTCACCGTGGCATCGCCGAGATAGGCGAATTCCTGGGCGTCGCGGAGCCCGCAATAGGGACAGTGAATGCGCATGTGAGCCTCAGTGAAGGTTCGGCTGGGCGCCGACCCCCTTCTCGTCGATGAGATGTCCGGTGCGGAAACGATCAAGCCGCATGGCGGCGTTGAAGGCGTGGGGCGCGTCTTTCGCCAGCGTCCAGGCAAAGCACCAGCCGGAGGCCGGGGTCGCCTTGAAGCCGCCGTAGCACCAGCCGGCGTTCAGGTAGAGGCCGGGGATGGGCGTCTTGTCGATGATGGGCGAGCCGTCCATGGACATGTCCATGATGCCGCCCCAGGAGCGCAGCATGCGCACCCGGCCGATGCGCGGCATCAGGGCCATGCCGCTCTCGCAAACGTCTTCCACCACCGGGAGATTGCCGCGCTGGGCGTAGGAATTATAGCCGTCGATGTCGCCGCCGAAGACGAGGCCGCCCTTGTCCGACTGGCTGATGTAGAAATGCCCGGCGCCGAAGGTGACGACGCCATCGATCAGCGGCTTCAGTCCTTCCGAGACGAAGGCCTGGAGCACATGGCTCTCGATGGGCAGGCGCATGTCCAGCAGCTTGGTCAGCCGCGAGGTGGAGCCGGCCACCGCCAGGCCGACCTTGCCGGCGCGGATCGGGCCGCGATTGGTCTCGACCCCTACGACCGCGCCATGCTCGTTGCGGATGAAGCCGGTGACTTCGCAATTCTGCACGATGTCCACGCCCAGCTGATCGGCGGCGCGGGCATAGCCCCACACCACCGCGTCATGGCGGGCGGTGCCGCCGCGCCGCTGGAGCAGGCCGCCCTTGATGGGGAAGCGGGCGTTCTCGAAATCCATGAACGGATACATGGCGCGCACGCCGTCCTGGTCGAGCAACTCGCTATCGGCGCCGTTCATGCGCATGGCATTGGCGCGCCGGGCATAGGCATCGCGCTGGGCGTCGGAATGATAGAGGTTCAGCACGCCGCGCTGGCTGACCATGGAATTGTAATTGACGTCCTGCTCCAGCCCTTCCCACAGCTTCATGGACCATTCGTAGAACGGCTCATTGCCCGGCAGCAGGTAATTGGAGCGGATGATGGTGGTGTTGCGCCCGGCATTGCCGGAGCCGATCCAGCCCTTTTCCAGCACCGCCACATTGCGGATGCCGTGTTCCTTGGCGAGATAATAAGCGGTGGCAAGGCCATGGCCGCCGCCGCCGACGATGATGGCGTCATAGGCCGGCTTGGGCGCGGCATCGCGCCAGGCGGGCTTCCAGCTCTTTTGCCCGGTGAGGGCATTGGCCAGCAGGCTAAGGACGGAATAGCGCATCTTCGATCCCGATGAGGGCGCCGGGGAGCATCTGAACGGTGCGGCGCCGCTGTTGGTTATGGATCGCTTATCCGGCCCGTGTCATCATGACTGGAAGCGACGCTTTTTTGCCTTGAGGCGACATCCGCGCAATTCCAGCAAAAGTGCGAGGCGGTTTTGCGTCCGGACGTGCGGCTAGAACAGATAGCGGGAGGAAACGTGTCCAAGTCCATCCCCGCAGGTGCGCCGAAGACCTACGGCTTCCTACTGCTGCCCGACTTCGCGCTGATGACCTATGCCTCGGCCATCGAGCCGCTGCGCGCCGCCAACGTCTTGTCGGGCCGCGAACTCTATGCTTGGCGGCATGTGTCCATCGACGGCCACGCGGTGCGGGCCTCCAACGGGGTGGCCATCGTGCCCGATCACAAGATCGGCGACGCCATGGCGCTCGATGCGCTGGTGGTGTGCGCGGGGGGCAATCCCACCCGCTTCCGGCATCGGCCCACCTTCACCTTCCTGCGCAAGCTGGCCCATGAGGGGGTGATGCTGGCGGGCCTCTCCGGCGGGCCTTATGCGCTGGCCCGGGCCGGGGTTCTGGCCGGGCATCGCTGCACGGTGCATTGGGAGCATCTGCCGGCCTTCACCGAGGAGTTCCCCGATCTGGAGGTGACGCGCACCCTCTATGAGATCGACCGCGACCGCGTCACCTGCGCCGGCGGCATCGCCACCTTGGACATGATGGCGGATCTGATCGCCCGCGATCATGGCCCGGCGCTGGCCAATGCGGTGTCGGAATGGTTTCTGCGCACCCAGACCCGCCCAGCCTCCGGCTCCCAGCGCATGGCGCCGCGCGAGCGCTTCGGCATCGGCAATGCCAAGGTGCTCACCGTGCTGGCCGAGATGGAGGCGCGGCTGGAAGAACCCGCCTCCCGTGACGAACTGGCGGCGCTGGCCGGCATTTCCGTGCGCCAATTGGAGCGGCTGTTCGCGGACCATCTGGGGGAGACCCTGGGCGCGCATTATCTCGCCGTGCGGCTGGATCGCGCCCGCGCGCTGCTCAAGCAGACGGCGCTGCCGGTGGCGCAGGTGGCGATGGCCTGCGGCTTCGTCTCCACCAGCCATTTTTCGCGCGCCTACAAGGCGAGGTTCCACCTGCCGCCCAAAGCGGAGCGGAGCCCGCGGCCGGGCGCCTAAATGTCCACCTTGAAGCTGAGCTGGATCTCGGAGGCGGGGAGGCCGCCGCGCAGTCCCCAGTCTTCCCGTGGGGCCTCGATCAGGATGGTCTTCACCTCCTGCTCCGGCACGCCGACGGCGGCGAGCTTCTCCACGATGGCCTTGTAGAGTGCGCGTTTGGCCTCGATGGAGCGGCCGGCGAACAAGGTAATCTCGATGCGCGTGTAGCGGTCGGAATTTCCCGTGGGCACGATGCGGCGGGTCTCGTCATAGAGGTCGAGCACGATGTCCCGATCCCAGTCCGGGACCTTGAGCGCGTCGAGCAAAGCGGACTGGACGGCCTCGATCAGCTCCCGCTCGCGTCCCTGGATCCAGGTTCCAGTCTTGATCCTCACAGACGGCATCTTGATCCCCGTGCACAGTCCCGTTGCCGGGACTGTGCACGAAAGCTGGCCGACTTCAAATATCCAGCGTCGTGTCCCGCTCCCACTGGGTGAGGTGACGGGAATAGGCGTTCCATTCCTCGGTCTTCAGCTTGAGATAGCCATCCACCAGCGGCGCGCCGAGGGCGTCCTTCAGCACCTTGGATTTCTCCAGCGCCCGCATGGCATCCAGCAGGTTGAGCGGCAGGCGCTTGGCGCCGCGCACCTTATGGCCTTCGGTGTACATGTTGATGTCGAGCCGCTTGCCCGGATCGCGCTGGTTCTCGATGCCATCGAGGCCCGCCGCCAGCACACCCGCCTGGAGCAGATAGGGATTGGCCGCGCCGTCGGCGAGGCGGAATTCGAACCGGCCCGCGTCGGGGATGCGGATCATGTGGGTGCGGTTGTTGCCGGTGTAGGTGACCGTGTTGGGTGCCCAGGTGGCGCCGGAGACGGTGCGCGGCGCATTGATGCGCTTGTAGGAATTCACCGTGGGATTGGTGAGCGCGCAGAGCGCGTCGGCATTGTGGATCAGGCCGCCGATGAAGTGGTAGCCGAGCTGCGAGACGCCCAACTCGCCCTTGGGATCGGAGAAGGCATTGCCGTTCTTGCCCCACATGGACACATGCACGTGGCAGCCCGAGCCGGTGAGGTTGATGAACGGCTTCGGCATGAAGGTGGCCCGCATGCCGTGCTTCTCGGCCAGCGTCTTGACCATGTACTTGAAGAACACGTGCCGGTCGGCGGTCAGCAAGGCGTTGCCATAGTTCCAGTTCATCTCGAACTGGCCGTTGGCATCTTCATGGTCGTTCTGATAGGCGCCCCAGCCCAGGGTGAGCATGGCGTCGCAAATTTCCTTGATGATCGCATACTGGCGCATCAGGGCCGACTGGTCGTAGCAGGGCTTCACCGCCGTATCGGCGCCGTCATGGATGGCGGAGCCGTCGGCATTGGTGAGGAAATACTCGCACTCCACGCCGCTCTTCATCTCGTAGCCAAGGGCTTCGGCCTTGGCGAGTTGGGCCTTGAGCACCGTGCGCGGGGCCTGCGCCACCAGCTTGCCGTCCATCACCAGATCGCTGGCCAGCCAGCCCACTTCCGGATTCCAGGGCAGCTGGATCAGGGACGAGGGATCTGGCACCGCGAACAGGTCCGGATCGGCGGGACTCATGTCCAGCCAGGTGGCGAAGCCGGCAAAGCCGGCGCCATTCTTCTGCATCTCGGCGATGGCCGAGGCCGGCACCAGCTTGGCGCGCAGGCCGCCGAACAGGTCCACGTAGGAAATGAGGAAATACTTGATGCCGCGCTCCTGCGCGAGCGCTTCGAGGTCGGCTGCGACCGCGGCAGAGCGGCCTTCCGTGTCCTTCACCTGTTTCGGCGACCGGGCCATGTGTGTGTTCCCTGGAAAGGTTGTCTGGAAGCGGCTTATGCAAAGCCCGCGCCGCCGGAGGCGACGCGGGTGGGGTGAGCGGTCAGTAGGCGCCGCCCTTGCCCGGTATCCATTCGGTGCCGGCCAGCGGCACGCCGGCCATGGCAGCGGCTTCGATGGTGAGGGCCACCAGATCCTCCGGCTCGAGATTGTGCACGTGGCTCTTGCCGCAGGCACGGGCGATGGTCTGCGCCTCCAGCGTCAGCACCGCCAGATAATTGGCCAGCCGGCGCCCGGCCTTCACCGGATCGAGGCGGGCGGAGAGCAGTGGGTCCTGGGTGGTGATGCCGGCGGGATCCTTGCCCTCGTGCCAATCGTCATAGGCGCCGGCGGTGGTGCCCAGCGCCTGATATTCCGCCTCATGGGCCGGGTCGTTGTCGCCCAGCGCCACCAGCGCGGCGGTGCCGATGGAGACCGCGTCCGCGCCCAGCGCCAGGGCTTTGGCCACATCGGCGCCGTTGCGGATGCCGCCGGAGACGATGAGCTGCACCTTGCGATGCATGCCCAGGTCCTGCAGCGCCTGCACCGCCGGGCGGATGGCGGCGAGGATGGGCAGGCCCACATGCTCGATGAACACGTCCTGCGTGGCGGCGGTGCCGCCCTGCATGCCATCCAGCACCACCACGTCGGCGCCGGACTTCACCGCCAGCGAGATGTCGTAATAGGGCCGCGAGGCGCCCACCTTCACATAGATGGGCTTTTCCCAATCGGTCAGCTCGCGCAGCTCCTCGATCTTGATCTCCAGATCATCAGGGCCGGTCCAGTCGGGATGGCGGCAGGCGGAGCGCTGGTCGATGCCGGCGGGCAGGGTGCGCATGCCGGCCACGCGCTCGGTGATCTTCTGGCCCAGCAGCATGCCGCCGCCGCCGGGCTTGGCGCCCTGGCCGATGACGATCTCGATGGCATCCGCCTTGCGCAGATCGTCCGGGTTCATGCCGTAGCGCGAGGGCAGATACTGATAGACCAGGGTCTGCGAGCTCTGGCGCTCCTCCGGCGTCATGCCGCCGTCGCCGGTGGTGGTGGAGGTGCCCATGGCGGTGGCGCCGCGCCCCAGGGCTTCCTTGGCGTTGGCCGAGAGCGAGCCGAAGCTCATGCCGGCGATGGTGATGGGGATCTTCAGATGGATCGGCTTCTTGGCGAAGCGCGAGCCCAGCACCACGTCGGTGCCGCACTTCTCGCGATAGCCTTCCAGCGGATAGCGCGAGACCGAGGCGCCGAGGAACAGCAAATCGTCGAAATGCGGCAGCTTGCGCTTGGTGCCGGCGCCGCGAATGTCATAGAGGCCGGTGGCCGCTGCGCGCCGGATCTCGGACAAAGTGTGCGGATCGAAGGTGGAAGAGAAGCGGGGCAAGGTGCGGGGCACGTTATTGTGCGAGGTCATGATGATCGGCCCCTCAGTAAGCGTCGACATTGTCGACGTGGAAATTATAGAGCCGCCGGGCCGAGCCGTAGCGCTTGAACTCCGACACATCCACCGTGCCCGCGAGACCCGCGGCGGCGAGCTTTTCCGCCAGCAGTGCCTTGTGCTCGTCGCGGACCTCCTTCTCGATGCAGTCCGCGCCCAGGCTCTTCACCGAACCGCGCACGAACAGCTTGGCCTCATAGAGGCTGTCGCCCAGAGCGTCCCCGGCATCGCCGAACACGATGAGGTTGCCGGCCTGGCCCATGAAGGCGCTCATGTGGCCGATGGAGCCCTTCACGATGATGTCGATGCCCTTCATGGAGATGCCGCAGCGGGCCGAGGCATTGCCGTCGATCAGCAGCATGCCGCCATGGGCGGTGGCCCCCGCCGCCTGGCTGGCATCGCCCTTCACATGCACGAAGCCGCTCATCATGTTTTCGGCGACCCCCACCCCGGCATTGCCGTGGATGGTGACGCGGGCCTGCTGGTTCATGCCGGCGCAATAATAGCCGACGTGTCCGGCCACATCGATGTCCAGCGGCGCGTTGATGCCCACCGCCACGGCATGGCGGCCGTTGGGGTTGAGCACGTGCCAGCGGCGGGCATTGGTCTCGCCGGCGGTCTTGTGCAGGGCCGCGTTCAGCTCGCGCAGCGGCGCCTCGGCGAGGTCGAAGGTGATGTCGGTGGCGAGAGCAGTGGTCATGCGGCGCGGTCCCAGAAATAGACGGTGGCGGGCTCGGGCTCGAACACCCGGGCGTTTTCGATGCCGGGCAGATCCACGAGGGCGCGGTATTCCGAGCCGAACGCCACATATTGATCGGTCTCGGCCATCACTGCCGGCTTGCAGGCGATGGGATCGCGCAGCACGCCGAAGCCGCTCTCGGTGCCCACCACGAAGGTGTAGAAGCCGTCGAGATCATTGAGACCGGCTTCCAGCGCCTGCCCCAGCGATGCCCCCTGGCGCATGCGCCAGGTGAGATAGCCGGCCGCCACTTCGCTGTCGTTCTCGGTGGCGAAGGTCAGGCCCTCGCGCTTCAGCGTACGACGCAGGTCATTGTGGTTGGACAGCGAGCCATTGTGCACCAGGCACTGGTCGGCGCCGGTGGAGAAGGGGTGAGCGCCGGCGGTGGTCACCGCGCTCTCGGTGGCCATGCGGGTGTGGCCGATGCCGTGGGTGCCGCTCATGCCGGCGAGGCCGAAGCGGCTGGCCACGTCGCTGGGCAGGCCCACTTCCTTGAAGATCTCCATGCGGGCGCCGGAGCCGACGACCGCCACCTCCGGATGGTCGCTGGCCAGGGCCGCGCGCACCGCCGCTTCCGCCGTGGCGGGGATCTCGATGACCGCGTGGGTGGAGCGCACCGCCAGATCGGGCGTGCCGCCGGCAACGACCGACAGGCTGCGGGCGAGGCCCGCGAAATCATAGCCCTCGGTGGCCCGCAGCGAGAGCTTCACATGGTCCGCCTTGCCGGCGCCATAGACCACGAAGCCGGCGCTGTCCGGTCCGCGATCGGTCATCACGCCCAGCATGGACGCGAGCATCTGCCCGAGCTGTGGCTCCAGCGCGGGGTCTTTCAGGAATATGCCGACAATGCCGCACATGGCGCCTCTCCATCGCCCCGAAGGGCCATGGAGAGGTGGTACTCCCAGCGAGGTTGGATCGTCAATTGGGGGAATATAATTTTCTTTAGGAGAAAAATTGCCGGCTATCGCGGCTCCCGGCTGTAGACGATCACCGAGAGATAGGTCATCGGCCGCACCACCAGATCCTCCGGCCCATGGGCGGAGCCGGAATCGAACATCAGCGAATCCCCCGGCCGCAGGTGATAGGTGCGATCGCCGTGGCGATAGATCACCTCGCCGCTGAGCATGAAGAGGAACTCCACCCCCGCATGGCGAAAGCCGGTGTAAGGCACCGCTTCCTCGGTCAGGGTGATGAGATAGGGCTCCACCACGATGTCGCCGCCCAGGCCATGCCCCAGCAGTTCATACTGATGGCCGACCTTGGTGCCCCGCCGCTCGATCACCACCCCCTGACCGGCGCGGACATAAGAGCAATCCCGCCGTTCCTCGAAGGTGGAAAACAGCGCGGTGATCGGCACATTGAGCGCCCGAGCCACCGCCTGGAGGGTCGAGAGGGAGGGCGAGATCTGGCCGTTCTCGATCTTCGAGAGCATGCCCACCGAAATGCCGGCGGCGCTGGCGAGATCGGAGACGGTCAGGTCCAGTTGCCGGCGCACGGCGCGGACCTGGACCCCCAGCGCCTGTTCCAGCGTCGCGGCGCTGGCGGCGGGGGCGCCGGAGCCGGTCGCCAGATCCACGGGCTCGCCTGCGAGAACCTCCGCGCCGGTGCCTGGGGCGCTTTTCTGTCTGCGTTCCGCCACCGCTTGCGCTGCCTCCGCTTGCTGCCCGTCTTGCTGCCCGTTTCGGGCGTGCCCCACCGTGAGCCGCAAGCCAGCCAAAATCAAACGCCCGCCGTCCGGAATGCGGTCGGTGCGCCGGCTCTATCCACAGGGCGGGCGGCTGGTCGTGAGCGGGCTATGGACAGCCCCGCGCGAACTGGACTATACACACGCCGCTCCCCCGAGGTCGCCAGACTTCTGCGGACGCCCGGGTAGCTCAGTTGGTAGAGCATGCGACTGAAAATCGCAGTGTCGGCGGTTCGACTCCGTCCCCGGGCACCACTCTCTCCTAAGTTGATAGGTCGGACTGCTGTTGGCGCGCTGTCGACGGTTTGAGTTGGTCCGCGTTTCTCACCCTGCGAAACGACATATTTGGCCGACCTCCGATGATTGGCATCGCGTGTGCCTGGATGCAGCTCGACAGGTTGTCACCGCCCGACACGCAAGCCATGGCGTGTCTGATCGTAATTTATCGACTTGCGCGTCTATCCGGTCCCTCATCCTGGGCCAGCCGGCTGTGGCCCGCGAAGATGCCTTGTGCCCGGATGAGGTGAAGATAGTCCGTGTGATCATACATCCCACCCGCACGGATAGCTGGACGGACAGGGCGGGCTATTCTGACTGCAGATCGGAGGTGGTAGGCATCGCTGGGAACAGGAGGTAGCGATGCAGCGGATTGTGGAAGTGGTGGTTGGATGGAGCTTCTGGCAATGGGTGTGGTGCCTGATGGCGGTCGCCGTCGTGATAGATTTGCTCCTGCTTCTACAGAAAAAACTCAGGCCGCTTGCGTATCGGTTCGCCGTCATATTGGGTGTCGTGTCCTATATTAACGGTGTTATTAGTTTCGTAGATGTGCTGATGGCCGAAGGTCTGACGTTGGTAGTCGTTGTTATGATCTATGTTTTGCATGTGGCTGCATCGTGGTATGTAATTTATGGTTGGCTGATTGGTTTGGAGAGGATTAAATATGGGAAAATTTCCGCAATTTGGCTAAAATATATTGAAATATTTTATACTCTCATCGCATCCGCCAGCGTTTTGAAGTTGCTGATATCAATCTCAGGTGGTGGATCTCCTCGCCAGACTGAAGTTGCGGCAATTGTTGTTCTGGGGTTTGCTGTATCTCTCAAGCTCGCAAAGCTTACATTCGAAATTAGACTTGATCGCCTAAAGTCGGCTGAAATAGTTTCGACTTGAGGCACGTGCATCAGACAGCCATCAGCTCCGCCAGCGTATCGACGAAGCGGTCGGACTGGTCCAGGCTCAGGCAGAGCGGCGGGCGGACCTTCAGGACGTGGCCCAGCGCCCCGGCGGCGCCGATCAGGATGTGGCGGTCGCGCAAAGCGTTGATCAGATGCTTGGCCCGGGCCGGGTCCGGGGCATCGCCGTCCATGATGTCGATGCCGAGATAGAGGCCGGAGCCGCGCACGGCGCCGATGGCCGGGCAGGCCGCGCGGGCGGCGTGCAGCCGTTCGGCGATGTGCCCGCCGACACGGGCGGCGTTGTCGATCAGCCGCTCGTCCGCGATGACATCCAGCACCGCGAGCCCCGCCGCCGCGGCCACTGGATTGCCGGCGAAGGTGTTGAAATAGCCGAAGCTCTCGCAATAGCCGGCCAGCAGGTCCGGCCGGGTCACCACGGCGCCCATGGCCATGCCGTTGCCCATGGGCTTGCCCAGCGTGACCACGTCCGGCACCACGCCGTGGCGGGCAAAGCCCCACATGCCGCCGCCGGTGCGCCCGAAGCCCGGCTGCACCTCGTCGGCGATGAACAGGCCCCCTGCCGCATGCACCGCCGCCACCGCCGGCTGGAGGAAGCCGGGCGGGTCGGCGTAGACGCCGTCGCTGGAGAAGATGGTGTCCACCAGCAGCCCGGCGAAGCGGATGCCGTCCGCTTCCAGTGCGGCGATGGCATCGCCCACGGCGGCGGCAAAGCCGGCGGCCAGATCGCCGGGGAAGCGCCGGAGATCGGGCGCCGGCACCATCCGCACATGCGGCGGCGGCGCGCCACGCTTGTATGAAGAGGGCGACACCTCGGTCACGGCGGCGGTGTTACCGTGATAGGCGGCCTGCGTGACGATGAAGCCGTTGCCGCCGGTGGCGTGGCGCACGATGCGCAAGGCCAGATCGTTGCTCTCGCTGCCGGTGCAGGTCAGCGCCAGGTTCGAGAGCGACGCCGGGAAGGTTGCCAGCAGGCGCTCGGCATACTCATGCACATTGTCGAACAGATAGCGGGAGTGGCAGTTCAATTGCGCCACTTGCCTCTGCACCGCCGCCACCACCCGCGGATGGCAATGCCCCACCGAGGGCACGTTGTTGTAGAGGTCGAGATATTCCGCTCCGTCGGCGGTGCGGATGAGGGCACCGGAGGCGCTCACCACATGCAGCGGCTGCTGGTAGAAC
>CALRNP020000103.1:0-18890 GCA_943369575.1 Azorhizobium sp. AG788
GTTGGACTGCAAATTAAAGGAAGTTCATGTCCTCGAATTCATGTTCGCACGCAGATGGCGCGACGCGGCGCGCGCTGGCGGGCCGGGTGGGAAGAGGCGGAGTGGGGGATCCGACATGGGTCGGCGGTGAAGCGCGACACATGATTTAATTGAGGCAACGGGCAAGCATCGTCGCCCAGTCGGCTCCCAGAGATTTCATGTGCCCCGCCGCTCAGCCGCCGAAGCTGCCCAGGGGCGCCGGCAGATTGACGAAGGCGCGGTCGAAATAGAGCAGCGCCTCGCCGTCCGGCCGCTGCCGCAGGCCCAGCACCCGGCCGATCAGAATGTGGTGGGTGCCAACCAATTGGTGGCCCGCCAGTTCGCAATCGAAGGCAGCGATGGCGCCGTCCAGCATCGGGCTGCCGCTGGCGTCCGCCCATTGCCCGGCGGCATAGCGCTCCGCCATGTCCGCCGTGCGGCCGGCGAAGTGCTGGGCCAGATCCTTGTGCTCGTGGCTCAGCACATTCACGCAAAAGCGGCCATTGGCGAGGAACAGATCGCATTGGGCCGAGCGGGCATTCATGCACACCAGCAGGCTGGGGGGATCATCGCTCACCGAGCACATGGCGGTGGCGGTGAACCCGCCGCGCCCGGCGGGTCCGTTGGTGGTGACGACGCTCACCGGCGCGCAGACGCGGGCCATGGCATTGCGGAATGCCTGCTGGGAAACCGGGCTATCCATGGTGCCTCACCCCTCCAGCGGCGGCAGCCAGGTGTCGCCGGTCCAGCCGTCCTCGTCATAATCGGCCATGCAGGTATCCACCAGCGCTTCCATCTGCTTGAGGATGCCGCCGCGCTCGGCGCCCTTGAGCACCTGGAGACGCACCTCCTCCGGCGCGCCGGCATAGTTCAGCTCATAGAGGGCGTGGCGGCCGCCGAATTCGGTGCCGGTGGCATCCCACAGCAGTTTCAGGATCTTGATCCGCTCCTTATGGCCCATGCCGTTGGAGCCGCGCACATATTGCGACAGGTAGCGGTCGATCTCCGGATTGGCGAAATCGCGCACCGAAGACGGCAGATAGATCAGGCCCGAGGCCACCGTGCGCCGCACCAGATCGATCACCTTGGGATAGGCCTCCGACATGAAGGTGCGATAGGCCAGCGCCGCCTCCAAATTCGGTAGCACCGCGCCATCGGCCCAGGCCACCGGATTGCGGGCCATGGCGTTGGAGAAGGCCCAGAACATGTGCCGCAGCGCGATCACCTCGCCCAGCGCCGCCTGGTTGCCCCGAAACGCATCGCCGCCGGTGCAGCGCAGCGCCTTGGCGAGCAGGCCGGCGAGAAAATCCAACTTCACCGCAAAGCGCGTGCAGCCCTGGAAGCAATAGCCGTGCATGAAACCGGAAGCGGGGTGGAAGGAGAGGATCTTGGGCGCATCCCGCAGCACCAGCACGTCCTCCCAGGGCACAAACACATTGTCCAGCACCAGGATCGCGTCATTCTCATCGAAGCGGGAGGAGAGCGGATAGTCGAACGGATGGGCGGTGCGGTTGGCCGTTTCCTCATAGGAGGTGCGGCAGATCATCTTCAGCCCCGGCGCGTTCATGGCGACGATGAACATCACCGACATGGACGGGTCCTCGGTGATGGTCACCGAGCTTTGCGCCAGGAAATTATAATGGGTGAGCGCGGAGGACGTCGCCACCACCTTGGCGCCGGAGACATAGATGCCGGCGTCGGTCTCCTTGGTGATGTGCACGAACACGTCTTTCACCGCCTCTGCCGGCTTGTGCCGGTCGATGGGCGGATTGACGATGGCGTGGTTCATGAACAGCGCGGATTCCTGCGCCCGCTTGTGCCAGGCGCGGGCATTGTCGCGGAACGGGCCATACCAGTCCGCATTGGCGCCCAGCGTGTTCATCAGCGCCGCCTTGTAATCGGCGGTGCGGCCCATCCAGCCATAGGACAGCCGCGCCCATTCGGCGATGGCCCCCTGCTGCGCCACCAGGTCTTCCGACGAGCGGGCGATGCGGAAATACTTATGGGTATAGCCGCCCGAGCCGGTGTCGGTGGGCGAGGTCAGCACATCATGGCGCGCGGGGTCGTGCAGCGCGTCATAGAGCCGGGCCAGCGAGCGCACGGAATTGCGCATGGCGGGATGGGCGGTGACGTCGGCCACCCGCTCGCCATTGATATAGACCTCGCGCCCGTCGCGCAGGGAGGCGAGATATTCAGCCCCGGTGAAGGGGCGGGTGGAGACGGCGCGCAGATCCTCCGGGCGGGAGAATGCGGGGGCAGCGGCGGGGATGGCACTGGGGGCGGCGGCGGTCATCGTTTCCTCCCGATTGTTGACCTCAGCCTAGGGCTTGCGGCGGGCCGGCGCCATGGACAGAATGGCCAGATTACTTGGACATTTGTGAAAACCGCTTATGCGCGAACCCGTCCCGGAATTCTTCCTCTATGGCGAGCCCGCCCGCAGCGTGGACGTGGGCTTCCTGCATGTGGAAACCGTCTCGGAGCGCAAGCATTTGCACCAGGGTGAGGTGAAGCCGCATACCCATGCGCGCATGGGCCAGATCACGTTCTGGACCAGCGGCGGCGGGCGCTATGTGATCGAGGATCAGAAATTGGACTTTTGCGCACCGGCGATCAGCTTCGTGCCGAGCCGGGTGGTGCACGGCTTCAGCGTCGCGCCGGGGTCGGATGCCATCGTCGTCTCCATCGCCGACGGCGCGCTGGCCGCCATCGGCGCCCTCACGCCTTTGCCGCTGGTGGCGCCGCTGATGCTCACCGGCAGCACTGAGGATCCCACCTGGCAGCGCATGGGCCGCCTGATGGCCACCCTGCTGGAGAGCCACACCGCGACCGCCGGCACCGCCCAGGATGTCACCGCCGGCCTTGCCCTCGCCATGCTGGGCGAGATGCGCCGCCTGTCCGCCGGGCGCGGCACGGCGCAGGAGACGCCGCCGCTGGCGGTGGACCTGCGCGCTTTGGTGGACCGGCAGTTCCGCAGCGGCTGGAGCATCGCGCGCTATGCGCAGGCGCTCAATACCACCCCTTATCTGCTCGGCGCCGCCGCCAAGGCCGGCTTCGGCCTGACGGTGAAGGATCTCATCAGCGAGCGCCGGCTTTTGGAGGCCAAGCGCCTGCTGCTGTTCACCGTCCGCCCGCTGGAGGACATCGCCGCCGAGGTGGGCCTGCCGGACCCGGCCTATTTCTCCCGCTTCTTCCGCGCCCGCACCGGCGAGGCACCCAGCCGCTGGCGGGCGCGCAACCTGCCCTGATCCTCACGCCCGCAGCCGCGCGCCCGCCCCTCCGCCGCCATGGCCGCCATGGCCGAGGCCGATATAGGTTTCCGTCACCTTGGGATCGGCCGCCACATCGCGCGCCGGCCCCTCCAGCGCCACCGCGCCCATCTCCAGCACATAGGCATAGTCCGCCACGTCCAGGGCCGCGCGGGCATTCTGCTCGACCAAGAGCACCGACATGCCGCGATCGCGCAGGCTCGCCACCGCCGCCAACACCTCGCGCACGATGCGCGGGGCAAGGCCGAGACTCGGCTCGTCCAGCATCAGCAGGCGCGGGCGGGCCATGAGGGCGCGGGCCAGTGCCAGCATCTGCCGCTCGCCGCCGGACAGCGTGCCCGCCGCCTGCGCCCGGCGCTCCTTGAGGCGGGGAAACAGGTCGTACAGCCGCTCCAGATCCTCGACGCGGCTCGTATCGCGCAGATGGCGGCGGCAATAGCTGCCCAGCAGCAGATTGTCGGCGACGCTCATCTGCGCGAACAGTTCGCGCCGTTCCGGCACCAGGCACAGGCCGGCGGCCACCCGCGCCTCCACCTGATCCTGCATCACGTCGCGCCCGTCATAAAGGATCTGCCCCCGGCTCGGCAGCAGGCCCATGAGCGCATTGAGCAGCGTGGATTTGCCCGCCCCGTTCGGCCCGATCACCGTGACGATGCGGCCCTGTGGAATGGTCAGGCTGAGATCGCTCACCGCCTCCACCTTGCCATAGGCGACGGATAGGCCGCGCACCTCCAGTAGAGGGTTCATGCCACCCCTCCCAGATAGGCTTCCAGCACCGCCGGGTCCGCCTGCACCGCGCTGGGCACGCCGCTGGCGATGGGGCGGCCGAAATCCATCACCACCAGGCGATCCACCAGATTCATCACAAAATCCATGTCGTGCTCGACGATGAGGATGCTCATGCCTTCATCCCGCAGCCGGTTGAGCAGCGCCGCCAGCGCCTGCTTCTCGTGATAGCGCAGGCCAGCGGCGGGCTCGTCCAGCAGCAGCACCAGCGGGTCGGAGGCGAGCGCGCGGGCGATCTCGACGATGCGCTGCTGGCCCAAGGCCAGACTACCGGCAGGCCGGTCGCGGGCCTCGCCCAGTCCCACGCGTTCCAATTGCCGCAGCGCCTCCGCCAGCAGCGCGCCCTCCTCGCGGCGGTCGAGGCGCAGGATGGCGGGCAGGATGCCCTTGGTGCTGCGCATGTGGGCGCCGAGCGCCACATTCTCCAGCACGCTCATGTCGCCGCGCAATTGCACATGCTGGAAGGTGCGCGACAGCCCCAGCCGGGCAATGGCCCGCGACGACAGCCCCGCCGCCGGCCGCCCCATGAGATGCAGCGCGCCGCCGCTGGGTGCCAGCACGCCGCTGAGCAGATTGAACAGCGTGCTCTTGCCCGCCCCGTTGGGTCCGATGACGCCGAGGATCTCGCCGGCCTGGAGCTGGAACGACACTTCATTCACCGCCACCAGCCCGCCGAAACGGCGCACCAGCTTCTCCGCCGCCAGCACGGTCTCGCCGCGCGGCGGCCGTGGGCGCGCCGGCAGCACCGGCGCATCGGCCGGCACCGCCAGCGGCGCCTTGGCCGGCAGGCGGCGGGCGAAGAAGGGCACGATGCCGGCGCGGGCATTCTGCAGCAGCACGATGATCAGCAGGCCGTAGGCCACGATCTCCACCGCGCCGCTCACCCCCAGGAAGCGGGTGGCGATGTCCTGCAAGCCGTCGCGCAGGATCACCATGACGCCGGCGCCCACCACCGCGCCCCAGATCTGGCCGACGCCGCCCACCACCGCCATGAACAGATATTCGATGCCCACATTGAGCCCGAACGGCGTCGGGTTCACGAACCGCACCAGATGGGCATACAGCCAGCCGGAGGCCGCCGCCAGCACCGCCGCATGGACGAAGATCGCCACCTTGAGCCGGGTGGTGTCGACGCCGAAAGCTTCCGCCATGGTGCCGCGCCCGCGCAGGCAGCGGATGGCCCGCCCGGCCCGCGAGCCCAGCAGATTATGCACCGACAGCAGCCCCAGCAGCACGCAGATCCAGATCAGATAGGCGAAGCTGCGGGCACTCTCGAAGGCAAAGCCGAACAGGATGACCGGCGGCAGACCGGAGATGCCGTCATGGGCACCCACCGCCGGCAGATTGCCCACCAGGAAATAGAGGCTGAGGCTCCATGCGATGGTGCTGAGCGGCAGATAATGACCGGACAGCCGCAGCGTCACCGCGCCGATGCCCCAGGCACAGGCCGCCGCCGCCAGCAGGCCCAGCGGCAGGGTCAGCCAGGGCGAGAGCCCATAGGTGGTGGTGACATAAGCGGTGGTGTAGGCGCCGATGCCCACGAACGCCGCCTGCCCGAACGAGGTGAGCCCGCCGATGCCGGTGAGCAGCACCAGCCCGAGGCTGGCGAGGGCGCCGAGACCGACATAATTGAGCAGCGTCACATAATAGTCCGGCAGCAGCAGTGGGCCGATGGCCAGCGCCAGCAGGAAGGCGCCGAGCAGAGCGGGACGGGCGGTCATTCCTCTTCCTCCTCGGCGGGGCCGGCCGAGAGGCTGCGCCACATCAGGATGGGGATGATGAGAGCGAACACCAGCACGTCCTTGAACGCGCTGGCCCAGAAGGAAGAGCCCGCCTCCAGGAGGCCCACCAGCACCGCGCCCAGCGCCGCCAAAGGATAGGACACCAGCCCGCCGAGGATGGCGGCGACGAAGCCCTTGAGGCCGATGACGAAGCCGGTGTCGTAATAGATCGTGGCCAGCGAGCCGACGAGAATGCCAGACACCGCGCCGATCAGCGCCGCCAGCGAGAAGGCCAACAGGCCCGAGCCGGTGGTGCTGATGCCCACCAGGCGCGCGCCCACCCGGTTGAAGGCGGTGGCCCGCAGCGCCTTGCCCTGCAAGGTGTTGCCGAAGAAGGCGAACAGCGCCACGATCAGCGCCAACGTCAGCGCGATGGCGAACAGCGATTGGCCCGAGAACAGATACGGCCCCAGCATGAAAGTACCGTCCACCAGCGGCGCCACCCGCACCCCCTCCGCCCCGAAGGCGATGAGGCCGAGGCCGGTGAGCACGAAATGCAGCGCCACGGCGACGATGAGCAGCACCAGCACCGAGCCGCCCGCCAATGGCTGGAAGGCGGTGCGATAGAGGATTGGCCCTAATGGCACTACGATCAATAACGTGAGCAGCACCTGCACCAGCGCGCCCGGCGCCAGCGGCGCCACCAGCCGGGCGAGGCCCAAAGCCAGTAGCGGTACCCCCGCATAAAGCGCGGCAGAGACCAGGAGCGCGCGGCTGCGCGGCCCGCGCCCATAGGCCCACAGATCCATGGCGGCGGCGATGAGGCCGCCGGCCAGCACGATCCAGGCGGTGCCCGGAAGCTGCCCCGCTTGCAGGCCGGCCATGGTGAGCGCGCCATAACTGACCATCTCGCCCTGGGCCACGAACATGACGCGGGTAACGGAGAACACCATGACCAGGACCAGGGCCAGCAGCGCATAGATGGCGCCGGTGGTCAGGCCGTCCTGGACCAGAAGCAGAGCGATGACGGAATTCATGCGGACATCCGGCGCGGCGAGGGCGAGAGCCGGCGGGTGCGATATCCCCGCCGTCGTTGGCCTTTAGCGTCAAGGGCGGAAGACGGCGGCCGGAGCCGCCGCGTCACCGGGCGTCGAGCTCAATCGAGCGGGACATAGACCCACTTGCCGGCGGCAATCTTCACGATCACTTCCGAGCGGATGTCGGTGCCGTTGTGATTGGTGGGATCGAGGTTGAACACCGCTTCGGCCCCCACCAGGTCGCGAGCGTTTTCCATGGCATCGCGCAAGGCGGTGCGGAACGCCTCGGTACCGGGCTTGGCCGTCTTGAGCGCAGACTCAGCCCCGTGGCGGGCCAGCAGGAAGGCATCCCAGGCGGTGGCGCCGAACAGCGAGCGGCTGTTGGGGCCATAGGCCTTCTCATACAGCTGGATATAATCGGTGGCGACTTTCTTGATCGGGCTGCTGTCGGGCAATTGCTCGGCCACCAGCACCGGCGGGGTCGCCAGGAACACGCCATCCAGCGCCGCGCCGCCGATGCGCAGCACGTCCGCATTGGCCATGCCCTGGTTGATATAGATGACGCCGCGATAGCCCAGCTTGCGCAATTCCAGAATGGGGGTGACGCCGGGCGTGCCGGCGGCGCCGATGATCACCCCGCCGGGATTGGCGGCCAGGATCTTGAGCGCCTGCGCCGTGACGCTGGTGTCGGTCTTGCTGTAGCGCTCATCCGCCAGCACCGGCACATTCTGCGCCGCCGCCACCTTCTTATAGGCGCCGATGAAGCTGTCGCCGAAGCTGTCGTTGAAGCCGATGAAGGCCACCGACTTGATGCCGGTCTTAGCCAGATGCTGGAACACGCGGGCGGCCTGCATGCTCTCCTCGGGGGCGAGCTTGAACGACCAGCGCTTGTTGCCTTCCACCGGGCTGGCGATCACCGAGGAGCCGGCAAGGCTGATGCCCGGCGTCTTGGACGGCCCGAGCACTTCCAGCAGCGCCAGCGAGGTGGGGGTGATGCTGGGGCCGATGATGACGTCCGCATGGTGCTCGTCCACCAGCTTGCGGGCGGCGCGCACGGCGGCGCTGGGGTCGCTGGCATCATCCAGCACCACATAGCGCACGGTTTCGCCGCCGATGGTCTTGGGCATCAGCTCGACGGTGTTCTTCTCCGGGATGCCCAGCGAGGCCGCCGGGCCGGTGAGCGACAGGACGGCGCCGATCACAATCTCCGCGCGCGCCGGCGCGGCTCCCAGCAGCAGCGCGCAGGCAGCGATCCGTGCAATGATGTTCAAGGTGTCCTCCCGTTTCATCCCTGGTGCGGCTCTTGCGGCCATGCCCCCGCTTTTCCGGGGCGCGAGAGAACTATTAACAAGTTAATTATCTCGTGACAACGTCGATTTTGGCGCGGACCAACAGCGTCCCTCGGCCGCGCCGGCACCCTCGTCCGGCACAGCGTGACCGGCGGCCGATGCGGGCTTGGCCCGGAATGGATAATATGTTTTAGGGTCGTTCCAGCCCGCGCAGGAGACGCCATGACCGACCGGATGCCCGCCGACGCCCTGGAGCCGACCGCCGACCCCATCGGCCCGGCCACCCGCGTGCGCCTGCGCGACTTCTCCAAATCGCTGCCCATGTCGTTGCTGCGGGCGCGCGAGGCGGTGATGCGGCACTTCCGCTCCAGCCTGCGCCACTTCGGCATCACCGAGCAGCAATGGCGCATCCTGCGCGCCCTCACCAGCGTGGAGAGCATCGAGATCACCGCCTTAGCGGAGGTGACGTTCCTGCTGCCGCCCAGCCTGTCGCGCATCCTGAAAGATCTGGACGAGCGCGGCCTGATCCTGCGCCGCAGCTCCGACACCGACATGCGCCGCGGGCTGGTCTCCATCTCGCCCCAGGGGCTGGAGCTGATCGAGCAGGCGGGCGCCTATTCGGAGGTGATCTATCGCGAGATCACCGGCCGCCTCGGCGCCGACCGGCTGGCGCTGTTGCAAACCCTGCTGCGCGAACTGGAAGCCAGCCTCGAAGGCCCGGCCATCGGCGACACCCTGGCGCGGACCGAAACCGTCGCCAACCCCACCGCCAAACGCCGCGGCCGCCCGCCTAAGGCGCGGGAGGCGGCGGAAGAGGAGGGGTGAGGACGCGGGGTGATCCGGCCTCAGACCTGGGTCTCCGGCAGGCCGACCCGCAGCCCGTCCATCTGCGCCGTGACCATCACCTGGCAGCCGAGCCGGCTACCGGGGCTGCGCGGGCTGGCGGCGAAATCCAGCATGTCGCTCTCGCCCTCGCTCATGGGCGGCAGGCGGGCGAGGTCCTCCGGTTCGAGAGAGACGTGGCAGGTGGCGCAGGAGCACGAGCCGCCGCACTCGCCGATGATGCCCGGCACCCCTGCCTGGGTGGCCACCTGCATGAGCGAAAGACCGATCGCCGCCTCCACGTTCTGGAGCGTTCCGTCGGCCTGGATGAAGACAATCTGTGGCATGACACGTCCATGCGCGCGTTTTGCGCGGAACAGAGGGGAAGTGGCGGGGAAGTTCAGGGGAACTCCCGGTGTGACGCACGCCGCCCGACGGCCGCCGCGCCGCTCAGGCGGCAGGGGTGGGGGCGAGGGCCGGGCTTGGGCTCGGCGCCAACGCCGCCTTCACATGCGCCTTGAGGTCGAAGCCGTCGGAAATATCCTGCGGCGTCAACGGGATGGCCTGTGCCAACAGCTGGCGGGCCGCCATATGGTCGCCGGGCCGATTGGCGCTCTCCACCCCCAGCAGCCGCCCATCGCGGAAGCAAAAAACCGAGCCGGAGCAGGGGCTTGAGCGGGCCTGCGACACGACGAGGTCGTGCCCGGTGGTGAGGCCCGCAATCTGGAGCTTGAGCGGCCCCTGGTCGCTCCAGAACCACGGCACCGCATGATACGGCCCAACCTCTTGGCCCATCAGGCGTTTCGCCAGCAGACGGGCCTGATCGGTGGCATTCTGCACCGACTCCAGCCGCACCATGCCGCCGGCGAACGCATTGGGATGAACCGCACAGTCTCCCAGCGCGAAAATGGTGGGATCAGACGTTACAAGTCCTTGATCCACAACGATTCCATTCGCCACCGCCAAGCCCGCCGCCGCGGCAATCTCCGCATTTGGCACAACCCCGATCCCCACCAGCACCAGATCGGCCGGAAGGCGCCGGCCGCCCTTGGTCTCGACCGCCTCAACCTCTTTATTGCCAATGACTTGGCGCACCTCATCACCAAAGACGAACTCGGTTCCCAAGCCCCGATGCACCCCTTCCACCAGCTCCGACATGGCCGGCGACACCGCCCGCCCCAGCACCCGCCCCTCCCGCTCCAGCACGGTTACCGAGATCCCCCGCCCCCGCGCCACCGCGGCGACCTCCAGACCAATGAAACCGGCGCCGATAACCACCAGGTTGCGCACCGAAGACAGAAGACTTTGCAAAGCCTTAGCCTCAGCTGCCGTGCGCAGATAGACCACGCCGTCGAGGTCCGCGCCGGGCACCGCGAGCCGCCGATTGCGGGCGCCGGTGGCCAGCACCAGGGCGCCATAGGGCTGCCGCGCTCCAGACGCCAGCACCAGGTGCCGCGCCGGCCGGTCAATGGCCGCAACCTCTTGGCCCATAACGAGTTCAATGCGCTCGCGGGCATAGAAATCGGCCGGCCGATGCCACAGGGACTCGATCGCCGCCCCCTCCGCCAGCGCCGCCTTGGACAGCGGCGGGCGCTGGTAAGGCAGCTCCGGCTCGTCGCCAATCAGCGTGATCTCGCCGGGATAAGCGTTCTGCCGCAAGAAGATAGCCAGTTGGAAGCCCGCATGCCCGGCCCCCACGATCACCACCGGCCCGGGATGGGGGCCTGCCGGCATGCTCGTGCTCATGCGTCCCACCGGCACGGCAGGTTCAGCGGCCCGCGGAACACCCAGCCGCCGAAGCGGGTGGGCTTATCCTCGGATAGGCGCAGATTGTTCAATCGTGCGAACAACTTGGGCAAGGCGACCTCTCCCACCAGCGCCCGCGCCGCCCACGCCCCCAGGCAGAAATGCGGGCCGCCGCCGAAGGCGATATGCGGCTTCTTGGGCCGCAGGATGTCGAATTCATCCGCCCGCTCGAACATGCGTTCATCCCGGTTTCCCGACGCCAGCACCACCCCGATCCGCGCCCCCTCAGGCAGCAGCGTCCCGCCCAGTTCCACCGCCCGGGTGGTCTGGCGCGGATACATGCCGATGGGCGAAATCCAGCGCACCGTCTCTTCAAACACCGCTTTCCACAAGGCCGGATCCCCCTCCACCCGCGCCCGCTGGTCGGGATGGGCCAGCAAAGCATAGGCGGCGGTGGTGATGGCGTCGCGCGGCTCGTTCAAGCCGCCGCCGATGATGACCTTCACATTGGCGCCGATCTCCGCGCGGCTCAATGGGTCGGCCGCATGGAGCATGGAGGAGATCAGCGAGTGATCCGGGGTGCTTTTGAGACGCTGGATCGCCACGTCGACGGCGGCATCGACGCCGGCGGCGGCGGCTTCCGAGCGGCGCCAGATCTCCGGGTCGTCGCCATAATTGCCGGTACCGTCCATCATGGCCTGCGACCAGTCCCGCAAATTTGCTTGCGGCACCTCCGGCAGGCCCAGCAGCAGGCCCAGCGCCTGCGCCGCGCAGGGGGCGGAGAAGCGGTCGAACAGGTCCGCTTCGCCCTCCGGCTCCAGGGTGTCGAGGAGGTCATCGACGATGCGATGAAAGGCCGGCAGCCAGTGGCTCTTGATCAAGGCGGGCTTCAGCGAGGGCTCGCAGGCGACGCGCTCACGCCTGTGCGTCTCCCCATCCTTCCTGAGCATGGTGTGGCCCATGACCCGGATCATCAGCGACTGCTGTTCCGCCGCCGAGAACACCTGCGGATCGCGCTCCAAAGCGACGATGTCGGCGTAGCGGGTGACCAGATAGCGCCCGGCCGCCGGCACATAGCAGGGCGGCTCGCGGCGAAGCGCGGCATAGATCGGGTAGGGGTCGTCCCAGAGCTGATCCAGGCGCACGCGTGCGCCGGCGCTGACCGTCGTGTCGTCCATTGGCGTTCTCCCGCGCCGGTGAGCCGGCATCGGCGCCTTTTCGGCGCTCGCAGGTATCAAGCGTGGCGCAATCGGGCGGATTTTGCAAAATGGATAATGTGTTTATCATTCCCCGGTTTTTCCGGACAGGGCGCCATGCAGGTTCCACGCTTCTCGCTGCGCCAGCTGGCCTATTTCGTCGCCGTGGCCGAATCCGGTTCGATCCGCGCCGCCTGTAACCGGCTAAACGTCTCCCACGCCGCCCTCGCCGCCGCCATGGAGGATCTGGAGCGTGCGCTGGGCGCTCCCCTGCTGATCCGCCAGCGGGCGCGGGGCGTCAGCCTGACACCGGCCGGCGCCGACCTGCTGGGGAAGGCGCGCCCGATCCTGCACGCGGCGGAAGACCTACCGGCCGCGGTGGCGGGGGTGCAAACACGCCTATCCGGCCGGCTGTCCATCGGCTGCTATACGACGCTGGCGCCGTTTTTGGTGCCGCAGCTGTTCTCCGGCTTCAAGGCCCAGCATCCGGAGATTGATCTAGAACTGATCGAAGGATCAACGACAGAGATCGCGGCCCTGTTGCGCAACGGCCGGTGTGAGACGGCCCTTCTTTATGCCTTCGGGCTGGATGAGGACCTGGTCTGCGAACAGCTCTACCCGGTCGCGCCCCATGTGGTGCTGGCCGCGCACCATCCCCTGGCGGCGCAGCCTTGCATCGATCTGCGCGACTTGGCGCAGGAGTGCCTGATCGTGTTCGACGTCGCCCCCGCCTCCGCCAACACGCAGGATGTCTTCAGCCATCTCGGGCTGAAGCCCCGCATCGGCTATCGCACCAGCAACTTCGAATTGGCGCGGGGGCTGGCGGCGCGCGGTCTTGGCTATGCGGTGCTGCTGCAGAAGCCGGCGGCCGAACTCAGCTATGATGGTTCGGTGCTCATCACGCGACCATTGCAGGGCTACCAGCGCCCCCTGCATGTGGTGACCGCCTACGCACGCGCCACACCCCCGACGCAACGGGCGCTCGCCTTCCGCGCCTATTGCCGGCAGATGGCAGCGGGGCTGCAATCGTCGCCAAGCCACGACTGAAATGACAAGGCCATCGCCATTGGCCACCATCGATGCGAAGACGCCGTCGATCAGGGAGAGCATGGGCAGGCTGAGGCCGAGGTGGCCGGCATTAGCCAGCGCCGTGCTGGTGTCCGTCAGTTGATACTTGGCAGGTCCGCCGCCTCATCGCCATCGCCGCCCCCGAATTTCCCGAGACGATGGAGATGGAGGCGGCGAACAGTTCGCTGCTTTAGGGCGATCGATCAAAGGTCGCCCCATCAAAGCTCACTGGCCTCGATGGCGCAATTTGGCTTATTTGCGCTGGGAAATGGACAGCGCCGCCGCCACCACCAGGGGCGAGAATTGGCTCTCGGCCTCCTCAGGGGTGAAGCGGGCGCCGGAAACCGCGACGTTGATGGCGGCAACCGGCCGGCCGGCGCGGTCGAGAATAGCCGAGGCGATGGAGAGATCGCCCTGATAGAATTCATCGAACGCGGTGGCATAGCCCTGGTCGGTGGCGCGCGCCAGCTTGGCCATCAGCGCATCCATGTCGACGGTGGTGCTGGAGGTGAAGCGACGGCGGTCGCTGCGCAGCAGGATGTCGCGCGCCTCCTCGCGGCCGAGGGCTGACAGCATCGCCAGGCCCGGCGCCGTGCAATAGGCCGGCATGCGCGTGCCGACAATGACATCCGTATTGAGCACGTGACGACTGAGGAAGCGCGAGACGAACACGATCTCGGTGTCGTCGCGCACGGTGAGATTGATGGTTTCCTCGGTGGTCTTGCTGAGATGCTGGAGATAGGGCATCGCCCGGTCCATCAGCGCATTGGCCCGGGTGTAGTGATAGCCGAGATCCAGCGTGCGCACGGTCAGTTCGAAATGCTTGGTGGCCGGGTCCTTCCGCAGATAGCCAAGCTGCTCCAGCGTGTGGGTAAAGCGCTGGGTGGCGCTGCGGTCCAGATCGATCGCCTCCGCCAGTTGCGTGAGGCTCATGGTGGGGCGCGCCGCATCGAAGGCGGTCAGCACCCGAAATGCCTTCTCGACCGAGAGCACCATGAGCGGCTCCGCCCGCGGCGCCTTGGCGGGTGATGCGGCTGCCCCGGCGGCCAGGGGTGCCGCCGTGTCCGCAGTGCCGCCACTGCGCTTGGCTGCGCGCGCCATAGGGATCCCTTTCCTGCTTCGCCTCTGTTGACAGGCGTGGAAGTGTCTTTAGTCTGTTTTATACGATAACTATTATCGCATTGCAATAAGATGATGAAGCATAATCCCCAGGGGGCTTCATCCGGATCGGAGGCCAACCGTGTCGAACTTCATTCTCACCGAGCGCCAGGGCGCCATCGGCATCATCACTCTCAACCGGCCGGAAGTTCTGAACGCCTGGAACCGGCCCATGCGCGAAGCGCTGATCGTCGCCTTCGACACCTTCGAGGCCGATCCGGAAGTGCGGGCGCTGATCCTCACCGGCGCCGGCACCCGCGCCTTCGGCGCCGGGCAGGATCTCAACGAGACCAAGACCTTCGATGGCGACCGGGCCGAGGAATGGGTGGCCGAGTGGGAGCGGCTCTATGACCGCATGCGCTCGCTCACCAAGCCGCTGATCGCGGCACTCAACGGCACCGCGGCCGGCTCCGCCTTCCAGGTGGCGCTGCTCACCGATCTGCGCGTCGGCCATCCGGGCGTGCGCATGGGCCAGCCGGAGATCAATTCGGGTATTCCCTCCACCACCGGCCCCTGGATCATGCGCGAGATGCTCGGTCTGGCCCGCACCATGGACCTCACCCTCACCGGCCGCATGATGGATGCGCAGGAATGCCACGCCATCGGCCTCATCAATCGCCTGGTGCCTGAGGATCAGGTGATGCCGCAAGCCCTGGCCCTGGCCCAGGAACTGGCGGACAAGCCGCCGGTGGCCATGCGCCTGGACAAGCAGCGCTTCCGCGAAGTGACCGAGGCCGGTTTCCGCGATTGCCTGGCCGCCGGCGCCCGCATCCAGCGCGAAGCCTACGCCTCCGGTGAGCCGGCCCGCATGATGGAAGCCTTCTTCGCCACCCGCGCCGCACGCCGCGCCTGAGCCCGGTCACCGCCACCCGTCCACGCAAGACCGCATAAGCGGCGGCTCACTCCTCCAGAGGGACATGACATGACCAGCATTCTCAACCTCAGCCGCCGCTCCCTCCTGAAGGGGGCGGGCGGCGCCTCGCTCGCCGTGCTGGCGGCCCCGGCCGGAATCCGACCGGCGGCCGCCGCTACCACCAGCATCACGGTCGCCGATCCCGGCGGCCCCTATACGCCGGGCTATCGCAAGGCCTTCTATGATCCCTTCGAGAAGGCCACCGGCATCAAGGTGATCAGCGTCGCCCGCGATGCCGAGCCCACCGCCCAGTTCAAGGCCATGGTGGAGACCAAGGCCTATACCTGGGACGTCTGCACCCTGACTCTGTCCGCCCGCGACATCCTCGCCAAGCAGGGCCTTTTAGACTCCATCGGCTTCACCGCCGCCGAGGCGCCCGGCCTGATGCCGGAGGCGCTCACCCCGTTGTGGATGGGCGTGGATGTCTATTCCACCATCCAGGCCTATCGCACCGACCGCTTCAAGGACAAGGCCCCGCGCTCCTGGGCGGACTTCTGGGATGTGAAGGGCTTTCCCGGCCGGCGCGCGCTGCGCAAGAACCCCATCGACACCCTGGAGCAGGCGCTGCTGGCCGACGGCGTGCCGCTGGACAAGCTCTATCCCCTCGACGTGGAGCGCGCCTACAAGAGCCTCGACCGCATCAAGCCGCATATCGAGGTGTGGTGGACCTCCGGCGCCCAGTCCACCCAACTGATCCAGAGCGGCGAGGTGGACCTGATCGCCCTGTGGAACGCCCGCGCCCAGGCGGCCATCGACGGCGGTGCGCCGGTGAAGATCGGTTGGAACCAGGGGCTCTATTCCATCGAGGGCTGGGGCATTCCCAAGGCCTGTCCCAAGGGTGAAGCCGCCCGACAGTTCGTGAAATTCTGCGCGAATGCCCGCCAGCAGGCCATCTATACCGAGATGCTATCCTACGGCCCGACCAATCTCGACGCCTATAAGGACATTCCCGCTGCCCGCGCCGCCACGCTGCCGACGGCGCCGGAGAACCTCAAGCTGATGACGTTGGCGCGGGAAGACTGGTGGAGCGCCAACCGCTCCGCCATGACCGAGCGCTTCAATACCTGGATCCTCGCCTGAGGCCGGTGCGGCGTGGAGGTTTTGCCATGAGCGTGCGCTCAACTGCATCGGCGGCGCAGGCTGAGTCCGGGGCGTCTGCCCGGTCAAAGCTGCGGGTGTCCGGCCTGACGAAAGCCTATGGCCCGGTGACGGCCTTGAAGCCCACCGACCTCGACGTTCCCGCCGGTGAATTCCTCACCTTGCTCGGGCCTTCGGGCTCGGGCAAGACCACCTTGCTGCAGATGATCTGCGGCCTCACCGCACCCAGCGACGGCCGGGTGTTCATCGATGGCCGCGATGAAACCGACAGGCCGGTGCACCCGCGGGACCTCGGGCTGGTGTTCCAGCACTACGCGCTGTTTCCCCATCTCACGGTCGCGGAAAACATCGCCTTCCCCTTGCGCATGCGCGGGGTCGCGTCCGGCGAGACGACACGCCGGACCACGCAGGCGCTGGACATGGTGCAACTGGGTCACCTGGGCAGCCGGTTTCCGCGCGAGCTCTCGGGCGGCCAGCAGCAGCGCGTGGCGCTGGCGCGCTGCTTCGTCTACCAGCCCTCGGTCATTCTGATGGATGAGCCGTTGGGGGCGCTGGACAAGAAACTGCGCGAGCACATGCAGTTCGAGATCAAGCGCCTGCATCGCGAGACCGGGGCCACCATCATCTATGTGACCCACGATCAGGAAGAGGCGCTCGCGCTCTCCGATCGCATCTGCCTGATGAACCATGCCGAGATCGAGCAGCTGGGCACGCCGGAAGACATCTACGCCCGCCCACGCACCGCGTTCGCGGCCGACTTCATCGGCCTGTCCAACATTCTGAAGGGCGAGATCGTAGCCGATGGCGACGGGCACGCGCGGATCGTGACCGCCCATGGCGCCTTCCGCCTGCCGGACGGGTCCTCGCCGGTGCCGTCTGGACACCCGGCGGCCCTGGTGGTGCGGCCGGAGCATCTGGAGCTCGACCCCGTGGGCGAGAACCGCATCAGCGGACAGATCTGCGAAATGGTCTATGCGGGGTCGGAAACCCGCGTGCTGGTCATGCTCGGCAATGGCGACACGCTCATTGTCCGCCTGCCGCCGGCGGCCCGCGTGCCGCGCCTGGGCGAGACGGTCACGCTCGGCTGGGCATTACACGCGGCCGTGCTGATGCCGGCCGAGGCGCGGCCATGACCTTGGCTCTTGACGCTCCGCTCAAGGCGCGACAGCGCTTCACCTTCGGCCCGCTGTGGCTGGCGGCGCCGGGCTGCGCCTTCCTGGTCGTCTTCTTTCTGCTGCCGGTGGTGCGCCTGCTCGGCCTCAGTGTGCAGGATGTGGACACCGGCGCGCTGACCAGCGCCCATTATGCCCGCATGTTCAGCGCCGAAGTCTATGTGCGGGTGCTGGGCATCACCTTCCGCATCGCCGGCCTCACGGCGCTGTTCTCGGTGGTCTGCGGCTATCCCTTGGCCTATTGGCTGGCGCGCCAGCCGGAAGCCCGTCGGGCCAAGCTGGTGCTGCTGGTGCTGGTGCCGTTCTGGACCAGCTATCTGGTGAAGACCTTCGCCTGGATGCTGATCCTCGGCCGCAATGGCGTGTTCAATTCCACCGCCCAGGCCCTCGGCCTGATCGACACCCCGCTGGCCCTGCTGCACAACGAGTTCGGCGTCATGATCGGCATGGTCCACGCCATGCTGCCGCTAGCGGTGCTGACCATGCTGCCGGTGATGACCGGCATCGACCGCCGGCTGGATCAGGCGGCCGGCACCTTGGGCTCGGCCCCGGCGCAGGCGTTCTGGATGGTGTATTTCCCGCTGTCGCTGCCCGGCCTTGCCGCCGCGGGCCTGCTGTCTTTCATCTCGTCGCTGGGCTTCTTCATCGTGCCGGCTTTGCTGGGCGGGCGGCAGCAGACCATGCTGGCCCAGATCATCATCACCCAGGTGCAGGAGATCCTGAACTGGGCCTTTGCCGGCGCGCTCTCGGCTTTGATGCTGGTGGCGGCGCTGGTCACCTGTTGGCTTTACGATCGGGTGTTCGGGCTCTCCAGCCTGTCGGGCGAGGGCAGCCGCCGCGGAAGTGGCGACGGCCGGATGCGGCGCCTGGGCGTGGAACTGCTCTATGCACTCGCCAAGGCCAGCGCGCGGATCGGCGACGCCACGCAGCGCCTCATGGGCCGCCGGGTAACGGGCGCGCTCCTGCCGCTCTATTGCGTGCTGGTGCTGGCGTTTCTGCTGCTGCCGGCGTTGGTGGTGCTGCCGGTGGGCTTCACCAGTTCGTCCTTCCTGGAATTTCCGCCGCCCGGCTACAGCCTGAAATGGTTCGCCACCTATTTCCAATCTGAGGTCTGGATCGGCGCCACCGTGCGTTCGTTCGGCGTGGCCCTCGCCACCGGCGTTCTGGCCACCCTCATCGGCGGAGCGGCGGCGCTGGCGCTGGCCCGCTCCACCTCACGCTGGCGTGGGCTGGTGTTCGCTTTCTTCCTCGCCCCGATGATCGTGCCGCGCATCGTGCTGGCGGTCGGCCTGTTCTATCTGTTCGCCCAGATCGGGCTGGTGGCCAGCGATCTCGGCCTTATCATCGGCCACACGATCCTGGCGCTGCCGTTCGCGCTGGTGGCGGTGGCGGCGGTGATCAAAAGCTATGACTGGCGGCTGGACCAGGCGGCAGCGACGCTCGGCGCCAACCGCTTGCAGGTGCTGCGGCTGGTGACCATTCCCAACATCAAGGGCGGGCTGGTGGCCGCCTTCCTCTTCGCCTTCATCACCTCGTTCGACGAACTGAGCATCGCCATGTTCGTCTCCGGCGGCGTCAAGACCACCCTGCCCAAGCAGAT